>JAQVFF010000016.1 GCA_028697345.1 Candidatus Shapirobacteria bacterium | reverse complement strand
ATAATTTTAATTATTGGCGCTGTTTTGTCTTTAGAGGTGAAAAACAGTTCCACGGAAAAAATTTGTGATCTTCTTAATCAAAGCTTGAACCTTGATCCGCGGTTAACCAAAGATCCTCGAGACATGGCTGCCGGGGCAGTGTTGATCCTGGCAATAAGCTCCATTTTCATTGGCTTAATCATTTTCTTGCCCAAAATTACCTAAAATAAGGCTCGTGTTTTCAATCCCTTTTTTCTTGAGGTAACGACTGATTAAAAAGTAATAATGACCAAATCGGCCTAATCTCTTGTTTTTTTCCAGAAATTGACCCATAATGGATTTTAAATCAAGAGGAGGTGAAGAGAAAATGAAAAAAGTCAAAATTCAAAAAAAAGACGGCCGGATAGAAAATTTTAACAAGCAAAAATTACAAAAAAGCATTTTTTCTGCCGGCGCTACTGATAGCCAATCACAATTGGTCACTCAGGAAGTGGAAGAATGGCTCTATAATATTGCCCTGGGAGAAATTATTGATACTCAAACCATTCGCAGTAAAGTTGTCGATTCTCTAGAAGAAAAAAATCCAAAGGCCGCTAAAGCCTATCAATCGTATCAAAAACGAGCTTAGCCAATATACTCCCGAGCACCAAAAATAATTGACCGGGCTAAATCGTCAGCATTATAAAAAAAGCCTCGATTATTAAAAAGTTTTTCAGCCGCTCTCTTAAACAACCACACTGCTACTGCCGAAGACAAAAGAGCAGAAGCTGACCCTGCCGACAGGGCCATTACTAGCCCGGCCAAAACATCTCCGGTACCGCCTTTTTCCAAACCTCGATTACCGCCAGAGACTACCAGGCAACCTTCTTTTGAGGCAATCACCGACTGAGGATTCTTGGAAACAATCAGACAATTGTTTTCCCGAGCCCTCTTAACCACCAACCGAACCTGTTTCGCTAAAGAGAGACCGATTAAGTTATCACCAAAAAGCATTTTAAATTCTTGATTATTGGGGGTAATAATTGCCCCGGCAGGGATAACGGTTTTATCGATTACCTGAAGCGAACCGGCATCAACTACCCAGGATTGGCCAGGAAACCTTTTTAATAGTCGTTTAGTGATTCTTTTAGTTTTTCTACCAGCCCGGCGATCACAACCACTGCTAAAATATTTTTGGCGGTCTTTTTGATAATGATAACGCATTAATCCCGGGCCAATCAAAACCGAATCTGTTGATGAAACATAACTATCTATCTGGGAAAACGGTACCCAAATAAAAGAAAAAAGTTGACTCTTGATACTGGAAGCTGTTTTAAGCAGCTTGCTCTCTGGCGATGCCAAAAAAACGGTTTTATTAAACCTGGAAGCGGTCTGAACACTTAAAAAAGGCGCCCCATGAAAAAGGCTGGAACCGCCAATAACCATTGTCTCTTTAGTTAAAAAGTCCGGCTGATCAAAAAAATCCTTAACTTGACCAACGGTTAATTCATCAACCATTTATCCAAATTTTAGCAAAAAATGATTAAACAAGTAGTGTTAAAATCAAGGTTAATGATTAATCTAATTGACCTAATTAAAAACTCTCACTGGCCTCGGCTTGAAAAAATAATCGACTCAAGACAAAAAAAACTTAAACAAAAAACCAAGTCTTTGTTATTTTGGAAAACAGGCTGTCCTGTCTGGCTGAAACAATTACCGCATAATTACCGCACGATTGCCGCAAAAATTACTTGGCCGCTGATAATAACCATTTTTTGGATAATTTTTATTATTAATTTAATCTGGCCGGCAAGTAAGCCTGAAAAGACCAAAACAGCTTTCTTAAACCAACCAGAAGTCTTTAGTAACCGAATGGCAATGGTTGAAATATTAATTGCCAATAACGACTTTGACCAGGCTAAAAAAGAATTACTTAAAATCAACCCCGGCTTTTTGTCCGAACCAGAAAGAGTTATTTGGCAAAAAAACTATCTATCCTGGACTCAAAATTCGCCTGAAGGTCAAAAAAAACTAATTGCCAGTTGGCAAAAATTCTTAGAACAATATCCTGACTATAAAATCGGCTGGCTTTACCTGGGTTATTATCAACTTTTAAGTGGAGAGCGGAAAGCGGCCGATATTTCTTTCCAAAAGGCCAGAAGTATCGATCCGGGATTGGAAAAAATAATCGAAAAAATCTCTACACTTTAATTATTCTTTCTTTGGGGAGTTTTCTTTTTTGACTGTTTCTTGAGGTTTTTCTTTCGGTTTTGCTTCTTCCGGTTTCTCTTCCGTCTTACCTTCCTCTGATTTCCCTTCGCCTTCCTGGTCTTCCTTTCCTTCCTTACCGATCACTTCTGGTTCCTCGGCTGGTGTTACTTCTTCCTCTTCTTCGGCAGGCGCCTCAATCTTGGCCACCATTTCATCTTGATCGGCCTTAATAGTAACCTTCGAACTAATCTTAAGATCGGCCACCCGAACAGCGTCGTTAATTTCTTTCAAAGAAGAAACGTCAGCATCAATATGATCAGGTAAATCTTCCGGCAAAGCCTCCACTTCTACTTCCAATAATGGCTGAATTAAAATGCCCACACCGCTCTCAACCGCAGGCGCTCCACCCACTAATTCAATCGATACTGTCACTATTGTTTTCTGAGTTAGATCAACCTGGCGGAAATCAACATGAAGAATTTTATCAGTAACCGGATCTGTTTGAATATCACCAACCAGAACTGGTCGAGCCGACTTAGTTCCGCCAATAACCAAATCAATCAAACCGCTTTCACCGGTTTTTTTGAAAACCTTAACAAAATCCTGATAACTAACTTGTAAAGACTGAGATTTGATTCCCTGACCATAAAGGTTGGCTGGCAAAATACCTTCCTGACGCAAGGTTTTTACCTTGCGACCGGTGATTGTCCGCTTGTTAGCTGTTAGTTTTAATCTAGCCATACGAAAGGTATTTTAACGAAAAAGGATTAAGAAAGCAAATGGTAAGTCATTAGCAGTTGGTGAAAAACAATCCTTAATTTGGGGAAGCTGTTCTAATTAATCTATTCATTCCGATGGAATTAGTAATTAGAAATTCCTTGTTCAAAGAACAAGGCTTAGGGTTCTCCCCACTCAAACTCAAATAAACGATCACGATCTAAAATATTGCGATAAGTAATTGCCCCACCAGATATATCACCGCTGTCTGGAGAAACAAATAAAGGCAACCAGTCAACAGGATAAGAAATCAGGGTAACATCCTCTTCCCAGCCAGTACCAGCTTGTTTTTGAACTAAATAAACCAATCTTTTTCGATCTTCATCAAACTGTTTTTTAATTTGATAATTAATTTCCACAGTCACCTGGGAATTAATTGGCACTTCTATCAAATAATTCCAAACTTTTTTACCCATTTCCTGAGTAACTTCTGGCTCAATTGCCTGTCTTTGGCCGGCATTATTTTCCAAAAACGCCTCTTGTAAAACAGCCCGGGAGGGTAAGTAAAGACGCCAATAATTTTTATAAGGACCAGCTGGCCAGCTTTGGGTTTGGGCCGTATTTTGCCAAGTCAATCTCAAAGAATGACTAACTTGTTCATTGCTAATACCAAGTCGTTGAACCAATTTTTTTTTAACAAAAAAATTGGCCTTATTGGCGCCAACATTGGTATCAACACTCCATAAATAATCAGACAAACAACTATCCTTTTGACAAACAACCTCCTTAATACCACCATCAAAGCCAAGAGCCACAATCTGCTTTTCTAGACCAGGATCAGAGAAATAAGCGGCAACTTCTCCTTCCAGCAAAGACTGCTGGCAAGCGGAAAATAGCAGAACCGATAAATTTTCTTGACGTTTAATAGTTTCCAAAATCTCGAAAGCAAGACTACCTAAAAAATCTTTCTTTTGGGTTGAGCCAGGGAAAAAACCAATTTCCGAATGATATTCAGCCCGCTCAAATAAGTTTTGGGCGGTAATTGTTTCCTGATAATCGGGTAAATACACTCCTCCTAAACTGAATAGAATTTTTTCAACCACCTGCAAGTTAATGGCAATCACTCCATCGGCCCGCTGGTCTAATTGTTTCTCCCAAAACCATAAGATTTGCTGGGCAGTTTGAGTAAAATCGGGTGACCAATTAGCATCTCTTAAATACCAGCTTTCCTCGCCTAAATATTTTTTTAAAGTTTCAGGCGGTTCAACTTGACCTTTTAATTGACCATCAGCTTCATAAACATCTTTAACAGTAAAATTGACTAATTGGCCAGATTCAAAATCCATCAAACCGAAAGAGCCAATAAAACCGCCAGTTGGTCTCAGCTCCATGTTGTTTTGCAATAATAAAATTATCCTTTGATTTTCCCTGGTTAGGAAATCGGCCAAAAAAGGCAATAGGTCAAGAGTCATCTTGGTTCCTTCAATTGCCGCCGGCAACTGTTTTAATGTCTTGTCAGTTATCGGTTTCGGCAAATTTTTACTGGTAGCGGCCACATTAGTTAATTTAAAGTAGGCTCTCTGGGTCAGCTGTTGACCGATCTTAAGCAAACTAACAACATCAACCATTTCTTCCTGGGGTAAAATAATAGCTTGAAAAACTTGTTCCAGTCCTTGAGCTGAATCAGAAAAATAATCTAGGGCACTAGCCGCTTCTTGACCCAAAGATAAAGTTTTAGCGGCCTGAGAAAAACTTTCCTGGCCAAACAAGGGAGCCAAAACCGGCATTAACCTATTGGTCGTATTTTGAGCCCGGTAAAAATATTCCTGAGCTTGTCGGGCCTGCTTTTGACAATCGACTAATTGGCCAGCCAAACAGGTTTCTTGGCTTCGATTTAAACTATTAACAGCCAAAAGTAAATCTTTGGTTAGAAAAAGAACTGGTGAAAATAACACCAAAAAAAACAAACTAAATAAACTAACCCATAACCAAAATTTGTTAATATCTTTTGGTCTGGCAACCTGATGATTGTTTTCACTTGACAAACCAAGGCCATCAACTGCTTTTTCCTCCGATAACAGGTGTTTTATTTCTAATATAGAACCATCGAAAGGAGCATCAGCTCTATTTTTTGAATCCGGTTCCCGTGATAACCATAAACCCTCGCTGTCTGTTTTGTCTTTAACGCTACTTTTTTTAGCGACAGTTTTTCCTAAAGGGTTAATATCGATCTTTTCAGTTTCCATTCCTGAACCGGTTTTTTGATCAGATAGCCGATCTGGTTGATCCTGCGACCAAGACGACAATGGTGAAGAAACAGTTTTTTTCTTAAAAGGCAACTTCTGTCCAGATAACAATTGGCTAACATCAGGCCGATTAAGCCAATCCATAGTTATTGACACTGCTTCAGGATGAGAAAAATTAATCTTCCAACCCAGTTCTTGTCGGGACAAAGCTAATTCTCTTTGATAATTAACTTGAGGAGGAGTTTTTCGTTCGTCAAATTCAATTTTCAAATCGACAACATGATCAGACCACAGCTTGGCAAAAGAAAATAAAGTAATTTCTTCACCGGCAAAGTAAAAAACTTGCCCCTGAGATTGGGGCATAAATAAAGATGCCGTTAAACCAGTAACCAAATCTTTAACAAACAAAGGATAAGCTGGGGCAGAACCATCACCAGCCAATCTAATTCGACGGCGAAAAAAAATATCGCTCACCAATTTTGCTGTCCAAGAAGGATAATCCAAATCCATTCGCGGTCCAAAGAAACCATCGGCACAAACAAAACGACAATTAATTGCCAGCTTTTGAGCCTGATCAAAAACATTATCATCAAACTCTGAGGCTAAAAATAACCAACGGCTGTTAATAAAAAGGTTCAAGGAGTCATACCACTTTTTATCCAAACAAAAAACATAGTCAACTTCCTCTTTCACCTGATCAATCTTGTCTAACACCTTAAAATTTCGACCACCCACCAGATGGGTAATGTTATTTACTTTTAAATCATTGAATTCATCAAAGCAAATTACCTGACAGCTCTGAGAAAGTAAAGAGTCACAAAGGTAGGAACCTACCGCACCGGCGCCGCCCAAAATTAAAGCTAGGGGGTTGCTGTGATTAACGTCTTGGGGAGACATTGATGGTTTCATTAACCTTAATAATATCAAAAAAAGACCCCCTTTTTAATTTTCTAGCACCTTCTGGAAAATTTTGGTTCTAGCAGTGGTGTAAAATGAAGCCATGGGTAATGTTATGGTAGTTGCTAAAAACACTTTTTGGCAAATCCTAGGAAGAGTAATCATGATGATTTGCTCTTTGTTAACCGCCCGTTTTTTAACCCGATTTTTGGGGGTAGAAACTTGGGGTAATTACATTTTTATTACCAATATTGTCTTGATGGCCTTTAATTTGGCCGATTTTGGTACCGGCACCATCACTGTCAAAAAACTGGCTAAAGCCAAAATTAAAACAAAACAGAAACAGACCATTCTTAATCAAGCCCTTACACTCAAGCTTATTTTTACTGTCATCGCCTTAATTATTTTAGCCGGATTAAGTTTTACCCTGGATCAATTTCAGGATATTAGAATATTAACTCTGTTTTCCTCTCTGGTAATAATTTTCTTAACCGTAAGAACCTTGGCCGAAGCCTTCTTTATGGCCAATTTAAATTTTATTGCTAAGGTTGCTTTCGAGACCACTGCTTCATTAATCTCGATCGCCGGTATTATTGCAATCAGTCAAATTTATCAACAGATCAGTTTGGGACAAGCCTTATTTGTCTGGGGAGGCTCAGCCGTTATCAGTGCTGTTGCGGCAATAATTTTTCTAGAGAAAAAAATTTCCTTCTCTTTTACTCCAACCAAAGAAGGTTTAAAAAACTTTTTCAATCAATCGGCTCCAGTTGGTATTCGACAATTAGTTTTTGCTCTTTATGACGCCGGGATTGACAGTTTTTTCTTAAAAACCCTGGCTGGTTCAGCGGCGGTCGGCTTTTACGGTTTATCATATAAGGTTTATACCAACCTCATCTTGGGGGCCGCCTTTTTCATGAACAGCCTTTTTCCTATCATTATCAATAATCATGATGGAAAAGACCAGTCTCATTTAACTTCTACCATAAAGCGAAGCGGCTTATTTTTACTAGCTAGCGGCTTGGTTATTGGTTTGTTAATGGTTATTGGGGCACCGATAATCATTAATTTTATTGGCGGTCAAGTCTTTTTTCCTTCAATAAAAGTACTGCGGATCCTTTCTTTGGCGTTAATTTTTGGCTACCTTAATCATCTAACCGGCTACACCATGATTGCCCTGGGAGCCCAAAAACAGTTACTCTGGTTGTCTGTGTTAGCTCTGGTTATTAACTTGGCTGGAAATTGGTTACTCATTCCCAGTCTGGGTATTGCCGGTGCCGCCTGGATAACTGTAGCCACCGAAGCCTCAATTTTAGTTACTACTGGTATTTTTTTGATTAACAGATTACAATCAACTCCGAAAGAACCATGAAAAACTTGAATGTTTTTACTGACGGCGGCGCTCGCGGTAATCCTGGTCCAGCCGGAATCGGGATAATCATCAAGGCTGGCCAAAAAACTATTTTTTCTCACAGCGGCTACATTGGCCAAGCCACCAATAATGTGGCTGAATATCAGGCTTTAATCAAGGCCTTTGATTGGCTGGAAAAAAACGGTCAAGAAGTAGCAAAATTTAACCAAATCAATTGTTATCTTGACTCTTTATTAATCGTTGCCCAGTTGTCGGGCCGCTATAAAATTAAAGCTCCACACTTAGCTTCTTTAGTTATGATTATTAAAAACAAAGAAGAAAAATTGCCGGTTGAAATTTTTTACCATCACATTCCTCGAGAAAAAAACTCTGAAGCCGACGAATTGGTCAACCAGGCTTTGGACAAGATAATCGAATAAACCCCACCAATTCTTTAATTTTTGGAAGAATTTAGGGCTATTGCTGTTACCAGGGCCAGAAGAAGGAAATTTTGTTGCAAGGTTAGCCAGTAATGATCGAATAAACCCAAAAAAATTATCAATAAAACCGCCGCCCGCCAGTAGTTATTTATTTTAGTCAATAACCTCGTCAACCAATACAAACCTATTCCCAAACCCAAAACACCCGCCTCTACGGTTACCAGTAAAAATAAATTATGAACTGGCTGATAGAAATTAAAACTCCCCCGAGAAAAAAATATCTGGCCTTGAGCCGGAATAAAATTACCCAAACCCCAACCAAACAATGGCCGATCAATGATTAACCGCCAGGCATTTTTAATCAGTAATAAGCGCTCTAAAACCGACCACGACTCCACTAGACCAAAATAGTAAATGCCCAAAGCAAATAGCCCTGATAAAAAAATTAATGCTATCTTCCAGTAAATTTCCTTGGTCCGAATAATTAAAAAAAACCATAGACCGAAAATCAGCGCTAACCAAACCGCTCCGGAAAAAGCAATCACTAGGACAGTGGAAATTATTGCTAATCCTAAATAAAAGATCGCTCCTAATGATTTTTTTAAATTTTCTTTAAAGAACCAAAAAATGATTACCGAAAGCAAAACAAAGCCAGCTAAAGAATTGGGGTGGGAAAAGGTTGCCATTGGTCGAACAAACAACCGCCCAAACAAGCTCATTTTGGCAATGCCCAGGGTGCTTTGGTTAAAAAACCTCTCTCCTAACCACCAAAAGAAACCTTGACATGATCTTTGGCCCAAGAATTGACCCCAAGCTAAAAAACTAATCAGTAATAAACTAAAAAATAATGGCTTTAATAAATTCGAAGAAAAATTTTTCTTAAAATAAACCACCAGCCAACTAAATTGAAACCACCTCAAGAGCCGATAACCAGTTAAAAATGGTTGAGCAGACAACCAAATGTTAGCTAAAAATAACCCGCCAGTAATCAATATCGGCAACCAGAAGAGGCAATTAGTTGTTAGTTTAAAAGAGGGTTTGGGAGAAAAAAAAATTATTCTTAAAAACCAAAATAACCATAAAAAAATAAAAACAATATCTGTCCAAAAAATTGCTGGTGATAAAAAGTCAATTTTTATTCCCCAAAAATAAGACCAGTCTGGCCAAAAAAAATAAGCTAATTGAGTAGGTAAAAACAAGAAGAATAATCCCGCTAAAAAAAGTTCTATTTTTTTTAGGCTTACTGTGATGGACACAACTTTTTAAAATATTGCCCGACTTTAAAAAAACTACTTAACACTAACAATTAATTGGCGATTGCGACCTTCTCCTTCAGAATAGGTTTTTACAGTGGGATCGTCTTTAAATAAAAGATGGACCTGCCGCCTTTCTCGAGAACCAAGATTGGCGATAGCAATTGACTGGCCGGTTGACTTGGCTTGTTCCACCGCCCGACGAGCCATTTCCTCAATTTGAGCCTGACGTTTCTCCCGATAGTTATCAACGTCAACCACAATATGGAACCATTGACCGGTTTTTTTATAAACCATCAGTCCTAAAACTGTTTGAATCGCCGACAGATTTTTGCCATGATAACCGACCAAAAGAGCATTGTCATCAGAAGTTAAACTCACCAAAACTGCTTCTTCCAATTCATCAAAACTGATTTCAGCTTGAGCCAAGATATCAAGGTTTTTTAATAACTCTTCCAAGGTTTCCTGAACGGTTGTTAATATTTTTTTATCCATATTTCACCTGCCTTTTAAGCTTGGCGCTATTATTAACAAGATATTGTTGAATTAAACCAATAACGGAAAAAACAAACCAATAGAGGGTTAACCCTGATGGAAATCTAAAGCCGATAATAATTGTCATCAGGGGCATTAAATAGGTCATTTGTTTCTGCATCGAAACGGCCATATCATCGCTTTTGGGAGGAGTTTTTTCAGCACTAACCTTTGCTCCCTTTAGAGAAGGCGAAGATAATCGGGCAGTTAAGATTTGGGCAACCGCCGAAAGGGTTAAAAAAACTCCGGGCAGTTTACCAAAAAATAAATCCGGCTTAGTTAGATCAAGGTAAAGAAAAGAAAAATCAATTCCAGTCTGGGGTAGGGAAACGCCCCGATAAAGTAATCCGGGCAATTGATCAATCGTCTCCGGATTAAGTACTCGATTAAACACCTGAAATAAAGCCAGCAAAATCACCAGCTGAACAATTGATGGCAAACAGCCCGAAGCTGGATTAACTCCCTCTGTCCGATAAAGCTCCATTTGAGCCTTGGCCAGCTTTTCCTTATCTCCCCCATGCTTCTTTTTAAGCTCTTCTAGTTTTGGAGCTAGCTGTTTCATTTTCTCACCCGACTTAAGGCTGGGAATCATAACCGGTATTAAGGCCAATTTAATTAAAACAGTAATGGCAATAATTCCCCAACCCAAAGAACCTAACAGACCGGTGAAAATAACCAACAGGTTAGCTAAGGGCTGAATCAAGATGGTTTCAAACATTTCTTTAGATATATAACATGTATTAAGTGTTGGTATGGTTGGTGTATATATTAAAGAAAAACTTAAAAATCACAAAACGCCAATATTAAAACTCTTAGTTTAAAAGTTTCCCGGTTTTTTTGGATTCTTTTATAGTTTTTTAATTTTTTTAGCTAAAAAGGGCTCGTCTGGGATTGTCTAAGGTAAGTCTACTCCTCCCCTAGACCAAGGATGACAGCGAAAAATCCGTCCTACCCCCATCAAACTGCCTTGTAGTATACCATGATCACAAACTGCCTGATAACAATATTCTGAGCAAGTTGGCACAAATCGGCAGGAACGACCCCAAATCGGCGGCAAAGCCTGATAAAAACGGATAACACTAAGAAACAGTTTTTTCATTTTTTATCAAGCAAATTAATTTGCTCAAAAGATTTTTCAATTTCCCAAGCCAAAACTTGCTTATCCTGCTCCAAAGCAGCTGGTTTTACCAGGAAAACTACCCAATAACCATCTTTTAAATCAATAATTAATTGGCGAACTGAGCCGGCAATTAGTCTTTTGGTCTTGTTTCTAATGGTTGCTTTTTTACTGACTCGCTTAGAAATTACAAAGGCAAACTGGCTTGAGGTTTTTTGACCAGATAAATAAGCAATGGTAAAAAAGGGAGTGTGAAAATAGCGACCGCTACTCTTAACTTTTTCAATACCCTTTTTAGACAACCGGTGCTTTTTGGTTAACATTGACATTTTTTGGTCTCACCAAAGAAGGGTTGTTTCATGAAGAAACTGTTAATTTTTTTCGCCCCTTATCTCGACGTCTCTTTAAAACGTCTCGACCATCAACGGTGCTTGATCGTTTTAAAAAACCATGTTTTCTGGCTCGACGCTTTTTCTTAGGCTGGTAAGTTCTTTTAGTAGCCATAAACTGCTTTCACTTTATATCACAGTCGGCACCAATACTCAAGAAGGTGTCATATCAAAAACTCCTTCTTGAAAAAAACTCTTGCGCCAACCAGACTAATCATTTAATATAAATTAACACTTTATGATGAAAGAATTGCCAAAACAACAACCGCTAGCCTCTCTTCTGGCTAAAAGATGGTTTATTAATCCGTTTGTTTTTATCTTTTTAATTATTTTTTCTGTAGGAACAGGCGCTACCAGCGGTTATTTTTATTATCAAAAAAAAGCCCATAATAATAGCGCTGTTTTAGGTGAAGAAAAAAATATTTACCTAGCTTTTACCGAAGAAGTTTATCATAAGATTCAAAACAACTACTGGAAAGAAATTTCTGATGAAGAATTAACCGGCCTGTTCTTTTTAGCAATTGAAAAATTAACTAGTCAACCCCAAAACCCTAAAGAAAAAAACCTTGACGCTCTTACGGTAGTTATCAACGAAACCCTGAAACAAATTGAAGAAAAGAAAACCCAAGAAGAATTTATTATTCAGCTTAATAATTTGGTTTTAAATAACTTGGAGCCTTTCGGTCGTAGTCATATTTATAGCCAAAAGGATGAACAAATTTTAAGCGATGCCGTCCGCAATGTCAGTGGTCAAGACCATTATCAAAACTTGGCCATAGGCAAAGAAGCTTCCCAAGAAGAAATTGAAACGGCTTACCGAAAATTAACCCAAGAACTAATTCAACAAGACACTCCATCAGCCCAAGAAGAACTAGCTAAAATCAACCAATCTTACCAAGTTTTAAAAGATGAAGAATCTCGCCAGCTTTACGATATTTCCGGAATTGAACCAACTATATCGTATCAATTGATCAATTCCAATATTTTTCATGTTCATTTAAAAAAGTTTTCTCCCACCACTTTTGATGAGTTGCAAAGAGTAACAGAGCGGGTCCAACATCAGGCGGGAGTTGATACGTTAGTTTTTGATCTTCGAGATAATATTGGTGGTGCTATCGACAGTCTGCCCTACTTCCTAGGTCCTTTCATTGGTCAAGATCAATACGCCTATCAATTCTTTCACCAAAACGAAAAAACCGATTACAAAACCAGAACCGGTTGGCTGCCTAGTTTAGTTCAATATAAAAAAGTGATTATTTTAATTAACGAAAACACTCAAAGCTCAGCTGAAGTAGTGGCTTCAGTTTTAAAAAAATACAACGTTGGCGTTCTGGTCGGCACTACCACCAGAGGCTGGGGAACGGTGGAAAAAATTTTCAAGCTTGATAATCAAATTAACCAAAACGAAGTTTATTCCATTTTCCTGGCTCACAGTATTACCCTAAGAGAAGACGGCCAGCCGATCGAGGGTTTGGGCGTTGATCCTCATGTGTTTATTTCTGGACCAAACTGGCTAAAAGATCTTTACGCCTACATTCCAGATCAAAACATTATTAACACTATTGCCCAGGTTTTATTTGGTCAAAACTCTGATCCGGCTATTATCGCCCCCGATTCACTAAAAGAAGAAGTAACAACGGAAAATTAACGGATTTTACATCTTGAAACTAAGCGGTAAGTTTTCTTCTGGTGGTTTCGGAAAGCCCAACCAGTAATTCATAAACAGTGCTCTGGGTCAGGGCGGCCAGATTAGTCAAGCTGTTTTTATCTTCGGATTGATTGCTAATAACTACCACTTCCTGACCAACATGGGGATTTTTTATTTTAGATAAATCAATTATAGTAATATTCATGCAAATCCTGCCGATAATCGGACAATATTTTCGGCCAACTCTAACTACCCCTGAGTTTGAGAGACGCCGGCTTAAGCCATCGTAATACCCAACCGGCAAAACCCCAATGGTCATTGATTTAGATGCCTTAAATTCTCCATCATAACTAACCAAGTCTCCCTTATTGATTACCTTTACTTGAACAATCCGACTTAGCAACTTTAATCCCGGTCTAATCTGTTTATACTCGGCCTGGTTTGGCACACCAGGCCAATAACCATAAAAACCCAACCCCAAACGGATCAGGTTAAATTCCGGATCTTTAACAACCAGCGCGCCGGCAGTAGCGGCAATGTGTTTATAGGTAAAGGAAAAACCCTCTTCTTCAAAACGCCTAATTACCCTTTTAAAAAGGATTATTTGTTTCTGGGTGAACTTTGGCTCATTTTCAGCACAAGCCAAATGGGAGTAAATTCCCACTACCCGCTTTTCCAACCGATACTTCTTGAGAACTTTAATAAAACGGTCTGATTGTTCCGGTCTTATTCCCAACCGACCCATGCCGGTATCAACTTTAATATGAAGCTTTACCTAGGGCTGATAACCGGCTAAAACCTGAGCGGTTAACTCATCAAAAATCGGCAAATGAAATTTTAGTCTTTTATTAATTCGAAAATTTTCTGGCAAAGTATAACCAATCACTAGAACGGGGGTTTTGATACCGGCTTTTTCTAGCTTCCAAGCCTCATAAAGACTGTCAACGGCGATAAAGGGTGTTTTTATCTTTTGGTCAACCAAACGGCCAATCAAAGCTAAACCATGCCCATAAGCATTGCTTTTTAAAACCGGTACCACCTTAACCCCAGGATTAATACTTTGAAAATAGGCAAAATTATTAATCAAAGCTTGAGAACTAATGGTAATTAAATTCAGGGTTTGGTAGCAACGACGAAAGGAATTGATGACCATTATAGGGTATATTATAAAACAAAGACCAAATCATTTTCCATTTGATTTTTTCCGGCCAAACAAAAAGTACCAAAAAATCGGAAAAAAACTTGAAAAATCTTCTTTTTTTTGATTTAATCTAAGCACTATTATTCATTTTTATCAGAGCAACTCCACTAATAGAGGTAAATTTATCGGTGAAAGACTAGCCCCTTTTTTACCAGAATCAGAAGAAGGTTTTTCTCAAATTCTTGGCGGCTATATTAATAGCTGTCTTCAAGGAGAGACTCCTTCCGAACGTCTAAAAGAAGTTAAAAAAAGTTTAGAAGGTCTAACCGATCAGCAGATTGGTTTAGCGATGGAATTTTACCGTCTTAGGCGGGGTTTTACCGAAAATCCCCAAGAAGCTGATTTATCCCGAAATAAAATAGCAGAATTTAATTTAAGATATGCCAACCAGATTCCCGAAGAGGGTTTTTTGCCCGGACTTTACCGAACTATTAGTAACCACCATCCAGACCCCAAAAGTTTAACAAAAAAATAAGCTAATGACTTAGCCGCTAGTTTACCAGAGAAATAATCACCGTCTTAACAAACTTATTTTTTTTGTCCAGTAGTCATTTTACCGGCCAGGATAATTGGCCTCAAATAAACATTGAGGCCGGAATTGGGGCCGGAAGCCTGATAATCAAGTATC
>JAQVFF010000015.1 GCA_028697345.1 Candidatus Shapirobacteria bacterium | reverse complement strand
CACCACAAGACAAAGTCCATGAAGACTGAAGAAAGCAGAGGCACCGCCAAAGCTTTCGTCAAAGAGAACGGCACCTTAGTCTGCTTAAGACTTCTGGCCACCAGAAACGTGCTAACCAACCCCACCACCACTCCCGCCCAGGCAATTCCTTCAAAACCAAGTTTAATAATTAAGGGAACCCCCACCACCCAGGTTAAAAGAGTATAAACCACCATTAACCGCAAAACTATTTTCGACTTACCCAAAGAAAAAAGAACATTGGTGGCGGTAGTAGTAAAGACTACCGGAACAGCGCCAATTAAAAATGGATAAAGAGCTGGTAAGGCCGGTAACCACTTATCAGATTTTGAAGCATATACCAGTCTTAATACTGGTCGAGCCGAAACTAATAAGCCAAAAACTAGAGGCAGGTAAGCATAGGCCATTAAGCGCACTCCTTTTTCCAACCAAGCACCAACTCGGTTTTTATCATCCTGAATCTTGGCAAAAGTAGGAAAAACGACCCGATTAACAATATTGGTTACTTCCATTGGTTTTGCGGCAACACTTTGAGCTAAATTAACAAACCCCACTGCCGCAGGACCATAAAAAAAAGCAATAACTGTTGGAGTAAGATTATCTTTTAGCAAGGCCAAAAGAGAATTGGCCTGATAGGGAACCCCAAACCGTAACAGCTCCCTTAAAGACTGTTTTTTAATCGCCAGGGATATCGGCCAAGGTGAGATTAGAGTCAAAATTATTGCTCCCAAAAAAGTCCTTAATAATAGAGCACTGGTTAAACTCCACACCCCAAAACCAAGAATTGCCAAAATAACCGCGACCAAATTATAAACCACCGTCTCGGTTATTTCCGGAATTAACAGTTTTTGATAAAGCAAATCTCTTTGTAAAAGGGCCGAAGGAATGGTTTTAAAGGAGGTTAACAATAAACACAAGGCAGTTGCTCTCAGTAACCAAACTTGAGGGCCAGACAACTTATAAAACTCAATTAGGGTTGGCGATAACAGCCAAACTAAAAGATTAATTATAACCACTAAAGAAATCTGAACGGTAAAAACAGTAGCCATATCGGCTTTCTTGAGTCGGTCTTTTTTTTGAATTAACGATGCCCCTAAGCCAACATCAGACAAAAAACCAAACAAAGTGAAAACAATAAAGTTAATAATACCAAAAATGCCAAACTCTGTTTCGGTTAATAATCGGGCCAAAAAAATTATTCCTAAAGCGTCAATTGCTTTAATAATTACCCTTTGGGCAGTTAAGGTCATTGTCCCTTTAATCGCCCGATCCTTAACCCGATCCGAAGCATTATTAATAATCATTTATTCTATTCTAACAATTTTAAATTGATCTTTATCGCCGGGCGGATTAATATCCTGATAATAAACCGATAAGGGTTGATAGTGACAAAAATAGGCCGGTCCCCAATGATTAAAAAGGGCAATGTTGGCTTCGTGGGCAGAAACTTTGGGACTATTAACAAAATAAACACTCTGCCAACGACAAAAATCTTTTTCCTCAAAAGATAAAAAATAATCCTCGGCAATCCTGGACCGACCAATTGTCCAGTGAAGCTTCTTGTCAATAGCCACTGAAAAACAAACATTAGCCAAAAAAACCGCCGCCAATAAACCCCATAATATTTTAGGCAGCTTTGTCTTTAAAAAATAGATTCCCCCTACTAACAACAGACAGAAAAATACTAAATCCAGATAATGCGCATAGCGATGATAGGGAAAAAAACTGACCGGTAAAAGACTAATCACAAAAAAAGAAACAAATAATAACCACCAATGGATGCTTTTAGAAAAATCTGCCGAACGGCTTTTTTTCGTCAAACTAAAAAAGCTAATTAAGCAAATCAAAACAACCTCTGCTAAAAAGGTGCCTAAGAAAATTCTACCCAAAAGGCCGCTATCTTTTATGAAGGCAACTAACCTAAAATCAACTAGTCGACCAGCATATCTAATAATGGTCTCTGGAGCGCCAACCAACCAGGTCAGATACCAGCGCCAAGAACCAAGCAGGGTTCTTGGCAACAAAGAGAGCTGATAATTATCGCCCGGGTAGTGAGTAAAGGTAACCATCCTGACCAAACCATAACCAATTACCAAAAAAATAAATGGCAACCAATAACAAAACTCTCTCTTTAAACGACGAAAACAACCAACAACATCTTTCTCAGGTCTTATAATATAAGAGAAAATTAAAAGAAGGGCGGGAAAAACCAAAGCGGTTTCCTTAGAAAGCAAGGCTAAAATAAAGCAAAAATAAACCCACTTTCTTTTTTTTAGGACGAAGAGCCAAAAGCCTAATAATTGCCAGAATGCGGCTAAAATCTGCTGAAAAGCAGAAATATAGTAGATACTCATAAAATGAAGCGGGCTTACCAACCAGGCACCAGCCAAAACCATTGCCAAAAATTCTTTTTCTAAAAACTTATTCAATAGTTGGAAAATTAAATAAAAATTAGCCAAATGAAAAATAAGTGCAATTGCTCTTAAAATAATCGGACTCCAGGCCTGAGGGAAAACATGAGCAATTAAAAAGAAGACCTGTGTTCCAAGAGGTCTAAAGTGAACATCTTTTTGTGACCAAGGATTAAAAAAATTTAAAAAATCGACTAGGTTATCAATTTTGGCTAATCCCAAATGATAAAAATCATCTTGGGAAAAAAAACTAGTAAAACTGGTGTTATAAATAGCAAAAAAGAGAATTAATAAAAAAAACAATAGAAATAAGGTTTTTGAATTTTTAAACATTGCTAAAAAAGAAAAACGATTATTAAAGCAATAAAGCCCAAAACAGTAATAATATAGGCGACCTTTTCCCAGGTGGTTACTTCAAAAGACAAATGATACTCTCCTTGTTGGTCAGCTTGAAATAAAATTCGGCCAGTTCTCTCTTCATAACCAATATTTATTTCTTCTTCTTGATAGCGTAATTGCCAACCCGAAAAATAAAAACGATTAACGGTAATTTCTCCAGGATTATTGAGGCGAAAAATAATTTTAAACGGTGTTTCGGCAATTATTTGCGCAGTTTGATTACCGGAAAAATTTAGCGGCCAATCCGGTTTTTCTTCTGGCCAAACACTAACGTTGACCGGATAATATTCTGCCGCCAAATGGGCCGATTGGTAAATTTTATCTCTATCAAGAAAATGAGCCCGAGCATTTTTAATTATGTTTTGAGGAGTAAAATACTTTATATTAAAATAAATTATTAAAAAAATGGCCAAAAGAGAAAACAGAACCGTTGCCTTTTTGGGCAATGATTTTGGGCCGGCTTTGACAACCAGGGCAACCGCCCCTCCAGAAACAAGCGCAACAATAGGCACCACTAACCCCAAAAACCGCCAGGGAAATTGAACTATTGCCAAAAACGGCAACTTTTCCCATAAAAAGCTTGACCAAGACAGTGTCAAAAATACACCCCCCAGTGCCAATATTAAAAAAGTAATCACCGCTGACCGATGTTTCTTTCTTGTTAGACCAAACCACAGGCCGAAAACAGCTAAAATAAGTTGAATCTTACCAATCTTGAAAGACATACCATCGGCTAATCCCGGCGCTGAACCGCCGAAACCCCAAGACCAATCCCAAAGTTGTTTTAAATAAAGAAAATGTTGATCAAACCGGGTTTTAGCCGCCTGACCCAGAGTATTAACGTCCGCCAAGCCGGTCAAAGCCGGCAACCAGTACCAGGCCGCCAACAATAAAACCAAACCACTCAAACCAAAAACAGCCAAAAGCTTTCTCTTTAGAGAAGAGGCGGCCAGAAAGAAGTAAATGGCCAATATCGGTAAACAACAAGCTAAAATTATTAGATAAAGATTGTGGGCCAATAACAGGGACAAACTAAATAAAATAAAACCAACAATTGTTTGTTTGGTTAATTTATCTTTAACTAAACAAATAAAAAAATAACACCAAAATGGGAAAAGATTAACGGCTAAAAGCTCCGAAAGAGCCGCTCTAACATAAATATCCAAGGCTCTAAACGGCAAAAAGATAAAGGAAACCGAAGCCACTACTCCTCCCCAAAAACCCCATAACTTTCGACCCAGATAAAACATTCCCAAAGAACCGGTAATATTACTCAAAAAAATAGTTAAAGTAACTGATAAGGCATAATCACCAATAATCTTAAAAATTAACCAAGATAGAAAAGTAAACAAGGGAGCATAATATTTAAATAGAGGATAACCATAACCATAAGCCATGTCGGGAGCCAATCGGGGCGGAAATTGACCCAAAGAAACAGCCTTATCAAACTGTTGAAGACGAATAATCCAGGTTGAATCATGGGCAGAAAAAAAGATATCGGGTAACAATACCGGCCGTAAAATTAACCAATTTAAAAATAAAAAAGCGACCAGTAATAACCAGTTTTTATTATTTGACAACCACTTCATAAAGCCTTAGTGAACCTTGATTATTAACCTTGGGAAATTCTGCCACTAAAAGAAAATCATCCTGACTAAAATCTCCTGGAGTGTTATTGAGAACAAAAAAAACCCGTTTTCCTTCTTCGGCTAAAGCAAGCAAATCATTATTGGGTAAAGCCGGTAATGGATAAAAACCAAAAACGTCAACCTTGGGATTATCGGCAAAATAAATTTCCAAACCCTGAGATAAAAGACCAAAATTGCCTTCGGTACCAACCGCCACCGACCGTTCTTGAGAAGCGTCAGTCAATATTCTAACTATCTGATCAATACCATAACCGGCTGTCCAGCCTTCTAAATAACCCCGATCGGTTTTAGTAAAAGGAAATTGCTCTGGAACAAAAAGCAACTGATAACTTCTGACAAGGGGTAGTAAAAAAACCAATAACAAAATTATCCAAAACAAGAAGCGGCTAATTTTTGGCCTAATCTGTTCTAATAAAAAAGCCGCCCACAATAATGGTAGAAAAGCCAAAAAAGCCAAATAACGGGAATTATAAACACGAGCAATAAAATTAATTGCTCCAAAAGGCAAAAAAAACCAACCAGCTAAAAAAAGAGCCTGGCGCCAATCTTTTTTCAACCAACAGACCAAACCAACCAAAGAAAGCAAAAAAACCGGCCAAGTTAAATAAACCCAAAACCAAGCAGTTGAAGCTTTTAGATTTTGCCAAAGGAGTCCCCATTGTTTTAGAGCAACCGATAGAGGAACTGCAAAATCTTGGTTTTTTTGAGCAATCATATGCATCCAGGGTGATAAACGCTGAATATTATAAATAAGGTAAGCAATTGATGCCGAAAGTAAAAATAAGCCGAAAAATTTAAAAACCTGATTAAGTTTCTTTTTAGAAAAATCAATCGGAACAAAAACTGTTCCCAAAGGAAAAAGAATTAAAAAAAATAAAGCCTGAGATTTGACTAATAGAGACAACCCCAACCAGGCACCAGCCAAAAGGGCCACGTCCAAACGTCTGGTTTTAGCTAAAAAATAAGAAAAAAACACTGACCCGGCGGCAAAAAGGGTTAACCAGCTTTCCGCCAAAGCCATTCGACTGTGAAAAAGTAAATACGGACAAAAAATGGTTAAAAAAACAATTAAAACCGGGGTGGTTTTTTTTCCAGGTAAAAAAATTACGGTTAATAACCATAAAACAAAAGGTAACAGCAAACCCGCCAAAACTGCTTGAAGCCGGCCAGCCACTAAAGGATTGGCAAACAATTTTAAGAAGGGAATGGTAATCCAGGTTTGAAAGGGTTGTTTGCCGTCGGTTAAGGAAACAAAACGCATTGAAGCCTCCTTCCAGGCAATTTGCGACCAACGAATATAAATAGCCTCATCACAAAAAATCGGCAATCTGGTTAGGTTAATTATTCTGGTTAAGAATAGTAAAATTAATCCCAAAAGCAAAAAAAACCAAGTTTTGCGATCGACCAAAAAGCTTTTTGCAATCTCTCGCCAAGATTCGCCTTTTCCCATACCCGAAATTATAACAAGATAGAACAATATGAGCAATGCGAATACCAGGCGTTACAAGGAGGCAAAGCCTACTTATACCAAGATCTAATGGCGTGAGCTAGTGGCGAACACAGGGCGTTACAAGGAGGCAAAGCCTACTTATACCAAGATCTAATGGCGTGAGCTAGTGGCGAACACAGGGCGATACAAGGAGGCAAAGCCAACTTATAACAGAACAAAATACGCGATCTGCCAACCGACGGAGAGGTCCTTTTTTATTACACACGACCAAAAGGAATAATAAATTCCCCACACCCCGGGGTATGACCTTACACAGTTAAGCTATGTGGTTAATACTGTTAATACCATACTGGTTTAGTATTAACTAATATCTGGTATCGATCCAGAAAGCAAAGAAAGGAGCCTTGCAGTTATTATTCCAATCTGCTCTTCTGAATCTCTAGTTAAATCAAAACTGGCAAGTATCGGCTTAAAAATTTTAACCTTTACTGGACTATGGCGATTAAGAAGTACTCTCACAGGATCCTCAAAGCCTTTTAATTGTATCGGAAGAATTTTAGTGGGTTCGCCAGTTCTTTTACTTGTTCCTAGGGCAATATAAGCGGCTCCTTTTTCAATTGTTTCGATGCTAAGTTTCTTCCCCAAAGAAAGAGCAACACCTATGATTTCGTTAATGGTCAGAAGATCAATCGCCTTCATCGCCGCTTTTCCCCTACCCAACATTTCTCTCTTATCAAGAGGGACTGGAATTCCACCATATCTTTTAGTGCCTACCCTCCACGCTTCAGCGGCTATTTGCCTAGCTGGCAGAGGCAAACCAAGAGCTACAGAGTGAAAATCTGCAACCATCCACCTTATATTCTGCCCAGTAGCTTCCTCAATCAACCTTGAAACAAAAATCACATCAAGGGGTGGTTTAGGAAACGAAAACTTTCCCAAGGTCCTTTCTCTAAGATCATGAGTAATTGCTACTAAAAATGGCCCAGACTTGGGAATATTTTCCTTACCCAATACGGAGGCACAAAAAAGATGTTCTAAAAGCCCGCCCCAATCCTCATTAAACCAGCGCAAATCTGCCTGTTGTTCTTTTCCATCCATGACTTTTATACATTCCAGATTATACAAAAATTAAAATCATTTATCTTTGGCTAAAAAACCCATAATTCTTTTTCGAAATTCCGGCCATAAGCTAAGAAAAAATAAACCCAAGGCAACCAGAGAAACTTGGAAAAAAAGAAAAAAGCTAGTCCCCTCCCAAGAGCCAGTGGCCAAGAAAGGACAATATTTAAAAATTAATAAAAGCGCCTGAAAAATAAAAAATATCAACCAAGAAAACTTCGTCATTGCTATTAAGGGCAAGGCTAAAAACGCCCAAGTAAAATACCAGAGCTGAAATCGATTAATTTCCCAAGCGAAACCAACCATCATAAAAAAAACAAACCAGGTCGCCCAAAAACGTCGATTTTTAAAAAGAATTAGGGGCCAAACCAAAAACAACATGGTTATAAATTTAACCGCTCCTAAAGATAAAAAGGTCAAAATTGCCAAAGAAAATTTCCGTTTCTGCCAGAGGAAAAGCGAAACGAAAAACAAAGCAATCATTAATAAATCGTTGTGGGCATTGACCAAAAACTCAATTAATAAAAAAGGATTAAAGAACCAGTAGGCAAAAACCCTTTTGTCTGTTTTGGTAATTTTCAATAATAACCCCCCGGTCAAGAAGAAAACTAAACCGTTAAGAAGCTTAAGACCATAAAAATTTAAAACAAATCGACCGAAAGAAAAAAGCGCCGGTAACAAGCTGTAAATTATCCAAATTGGACCATAGGGAGTGGTTCGATGAGTCCAGTGCATAAACCTCAACCAAGAGTCGCCAGTAAACTGATCAGGTGAATAAAGGTAGGGGTTTTTCTGATAATGCCAAACAATTTTAGCATCGAACAAATAGCTGAAAATATCATGCGATAAAAACGGATAAGCTAAAGAACAAAGCAAAATAACCGCTCCGGCCAAAATTAACAATTTCCTAAGAGACTCCCGATAAATAAGCCGGGAAAAAAGCAGATAAATTTGTATCAAAACCAAAAGCAAAATAATCGCCAAATAAAGGCGAGACGATAAGGGCCGATTAAAATAACCAAGCCACTTAAGTCTCTCTAAAACCTGATTTCCTGGTCCCCAAGAGATTAAAGTCAAGTTAAGATCCACCCAAAAATAAGAAAGTACAAAAAGAAGAAAGTATGAGGAAAGGATTACCAGAGAGGAAATAAGAAACATGTACTAACCAATAATTACTAATTTCTAACTAAGCCCTAACGATTTAATGTCTAAATTGGATTTTGCTGATTATATTTTCCTCTCCAATCGTTCTTTTTAACATTGATAATTTGCTCCAACATTTGCCGAGACTCCTTAACAAAGCTTTTGTTTTTACCAACAGCAACGTCTTCATCCTGCCAATCGACAAGCACCTCTTTGATTTGGTAATCAAACTTTTTGGCCAAATAAAGTAATTCTACATCAAAGGCGGTTACCCGCCATCCGGAAGCTTCTTGCCAATTTTTCAAAACCGATAATTTTGGAAACAGTTCCCGAGCCACCCCTGTTTTAAAAGCCTTAAAACCACATTGGGTATCTTTAATGTTTGGTAAAACCAACAATCGTCTTAAGGATAAAAACACTAAACTGGCCAATTGACGATAGAGGGGAAAGCCTTTTCGTTCAACACCCCGAGAACCAATGACGATATCAAAACCTTCGTCAAAATAGGGCAGCAGTTTAGCTGTTTCCCTAATGGGGGTTGACTGATCCATATCGGTAAATAAAACCACCTCTCCTTTAGCCTTTTTAATTCCCTGCCAAACAGCATATGGTTTGCCGCCATGTTGATTTTCAAGAACAGTAAAGCCGGGGTGTTTTTTAATAAAATTTTGGACCAATTTTTTACTTTGATCGGTTGAGCCATCATCAGAAATAATTACCTCCCAAGAATATGACTGCTTTTTCAAATAATCGGCAACCTGGCTTAAAACCTTACGATTAAGATTGGCCTCCTCGTTATAACAGGGAATAACCACTGACAAAAAAATTTTTTTAAAAACCTTGGCACCCATAAACTGTTTTTATCAAAAAAAAGGGGGAAAAGCAATCAAAAAAAATTAATTTTGCACTTTCTTTAACTCATAAACCCAAACACCGTGACTAACATGAACGCTAGAAACCGTCTTTAAAACACCAAACTGGGCAATTTCCCAAAGAGGGTGTCCTTCTGGATCATCACAACCACCATCTTCACAAATAGCAAACACCGACGAGGGGCGTAAGGAATCAGTTTTAAAACCGGCCAAATATAAATAATAACGATAAGTATAAGCATATGGAGAACCACTAAGAGAGGTTACAAAAATGTCTTTGTTTTCCGCCCTCTGAGCAATATAACCAGCAACATCTCGAGCCCGATTAACTTGCTGATTATCCTGTTGTCTAAAAAACAGTTGATAATTGCTCTTGATCATTGTAAACAAGATTAACAAAAACGCCAAAAGGCTAACTAAACTTAAAGAAAATTTTTTAAAAATCCTTATCTTCTGTAAAAAATAATCAGCAGCACCGATAATAATGAAAAAAACCGGTAACAATAAGCCAAGGTAATGAAGATGAATCTGACCCTTAATTACCACCACCACAGTCAACAAGGTTAAAAGAAAAATCGACAACACCAAGGGGGTGATTTTCTTTAGTTTTCTTTCTTTCCTTATTAAAAAAAACAAGCCCGAAAAGGCCAAAAAATTAATCAAAAAATAGATTAAAGCCCAATCAACCACTAAAGCCTCTGCGCTAAACCGACCCAAAAGGTCTATCAGGGTTTTTGGCAACGGCATCAATCTTGGGGCAGAAGCGCTTTCCTCAAAAACAAATCGCCAGCCCGCCCGAGTATTAATAAAGTAATTCTTAACCTCAAAAAGAATAAAAGGAACCAGGGGGAAAACAATTCCCGACAACAAAACAACACCGGCTTTAAACAGTTTGGCTATCCCCTGCTTATGGTTATTAATCAACCAAAAAAAATAGCTGACAAGGACGATAACAAATAAAACCCCGGTAACATAGTGAAGTTGAATTAAGACACCCAAGGCTGTTCCTACCCAAAACAAAGACCAGAATCGACCTTTTTCTAAAAAAGAAAGCAAAAACCATAAAAAAATTAAAGTAAACAGGGGGACCGGATTGGGATTCCAAATAAAACGAGTATTGTGGACTACCAATGGCGATAAAGCATAAAGCCAGGCGGAAATAAAAGCAGACCGGAGGTTAAAATATTTTACCATTAAGAAAAACAACCAAACATTAGTCAACCAACCCAAAAAAGCCATTAAGAGAATTGGCCCAACTGGGTTAAAATTAGCTAATAACAAAAAGGGGGTAATCATCCAATAAAACAAGGGACCCAAATAAAGACTACCAATCGAAGCCATTGGTCCGATGAAGGGTACCTTTCCTTCTTTGACAACTTGGGCGGCTACCAAAACATCCCGCGCCTGATCGTCTAGGAAAATAGTCAATCCTAAGGGCCGATAACAGCGCACCCCGGCACTAACCAGTAAAAATAACAAAAATAACCCAAAAGTCTTCTTGGAAGAAAAAAAACTTTTTTTAAAAAAACTCATTTTTTAAATTATAACAAAAAGACAAAATCTTTAAGGGGGGCTATCTTCACTATCCATATTGTATAATGAAAAAAATGGAATCGATTAAAAAAATCTTTAATCACACTAGTCGGCTGGCCCTTATTTTTCCTGTTATTACTCTTAGTTTTTTGTTTCTCGTCAGTCTTTTCATTCTTTACTCGCCTTTTATTTTCCACCTCAACTCTTTTTGGGGTCTTAGCTACCCTGAGCGGTTCAATTTTGCTACCATTCTGCTTAATTTCGACAGCCTAAATTATATTATTGCCGCCAAAACTTGGTATGTTCCCAGTCAAATTTATTATCTTTTTCCCAATATTGTTGAGCCGGCTCATTATTTTCCAGCTCATTTCCCTCTTTATCCAGCCCTAATTTGGCTATTGGCTAAATTCCCCTTAATAAATTATCCTTATGCTTCAATTTTGATTACCCTGATTTCTTCATTAGCCGCCTCAATTGCCTTTTACTATCTGGCTAAACTTTTGTTGGGTAAAAAAAAGGCTCTAGCCTTATCTTTAGTCTTTTTAGTTTTCCCAGCTCGCTGGCTAGTAGTCAAGGCCGTTCCTAGCCCGGAACCATTGTTTTTAGCAACAGTGTTAGGGTCAATATATTTTTTTAAGAAAAAAAATTACGGCAAAAGTGCTCTACTAACAATTCTTGCTCAAACCATAAAAAGCCCGGGAATAATTTTAGCTGGTTCTTTAGGAATAATAACTTTGGTTAAAATTTACCAGCAAAAAAACTCACTAAAACAAGCACTTAAAAAATATTGGCCGATCCTGATTACTCCCCTTGGTCTATTAATAGTCTTTTCTTTTTACTATTTGGTTACCGGCGATTTTTTAATTTATTTTAAAACCGGCAATAATATCCATCTTTATTGGCCGCCATTTCAAGTTTTTAATTATCTGGAAGAATGGGTAGGAACAATTTGGCTGGAAGATGTTGTTTTTATTTATTTTGCCGGCTTAATTTTACTGGCCAGTCTTTGGGAAGAATACCGTTTTGATATTTTATTTCTTTTCCCGGCTTTGTTTTATCTATCGGTTCTTTTTGTTTCCCATCGAGACATTAGCCGTTATCTTTTACCAGCAACACCCTTTTTACTATTGGGGGGAGAAAAGTTTTTTACCAATAAAAAATTCCTTTTAATTTTGCTTATCTTATTACCGGTTCTCTTTTTATATTCGGTTAATTTTATCTCTTTTAATATCATGCCCCTGGCCGACTGGGATCCTTATCTGTAGAATGATTATTAAATATGTGTGGGAAGTGTCTTTCTAATCTTTGGTAAGATTCACCGTCTCCTGTCAACAAACAAACTTCTGCTAATAAGGGCTGGTCGCCCAATCTCCAAGGATAAACACCATCAGGATATTCTTCTTTGGGAGAAGGCATCTGGCTTCTTAAATAAGCATAAAGCTGTGTTTGTTCGGAGCGCAAAGTAAATCCGGCCAAACCAGCATATCTTTCGCATTGTCGACAACAAATTTTTTGTTTCTCCAAACCCGAATTCAACATGCGACCATTATTTAAAAAAAGAAGCGACTCATTAACGGTTTTCTCATTTAATTGGCCCCCGGAAGACACATATTCCCAGTAAAAAGAATTAATTTGTTCTTGACTTAACCGGCTTCTCTCCGGATGAAACATTTTTTTTAGGTTTTTTTTATTTTCCAGATTATCTTGTTATACATTAACCAGTTATAAGGCAAAACTAAAAACACAATAATTAAGGGTAAGTAAATTTGACGATATTGAGGACCAAAAAAAGAGGTTAACAAGGTACCGGTCACAGTTTGGATTATTAAAGCCCCGGCTGAGGTTAAATTAAACTGAACAAACTTCTTAATAAGGTCAATGGTTCTGGTAAATTTTTTATCAACAAAGGTCCAAAGATTATTCCAGGTAAAATTAGAAATTATTGCTAATTCTGTTGAAAATAACCAAGCTAACCACTCTGCCCAACCAGAACGAGAAAAAATCGCCAAAGAAATAGCGTTAACCAAATAGCCAGCAAAACCAACAACTCCAAATTTTAAGAAGCTTTGAGTAGCTGGATCATGCCAACGCAATAAAGAAACTGTTCGAAAAATATCTTTGGCGGTATTAGAGGAAATCTTTGATTCTCCCTTAGTACGTAAACCAAACCGAAGAGGAATTTCGGCTACCTTAGCCCCTAAGGTTACCATACGGTAAAGAAATTCTAATTTATAACCGAACTTATAGGAATAAAGATTGTCCATATCAATTTGGTCAACAAAGCCCTCGACCCGGGAAGCCTTCAGGCCGGTAGTGGGATCGGTAATCTTAAAAAAGCTCTTACCCGGAAAGAAAAGAACCAGTCGGGCCACTAGGCCACCCACTTCAGAGAAAAAAACTCTTTTAAAACCCCAGCCCTTAGGGTTCAAACCGCCCTCAATTTTTCGCGAACCTAAAACATAATCATAACCTTCGTCAATTTTTGCCAAGAGAATTGGAATATCTTTGGGCGGATGCTGAAAATCAGCGTCAAATTCTATTAAAACATCGGCTTTTAATTGTTTTATCGCATAACGAAAACCAACCACATAGGCCCAACCAATACCCATTTTTTCCTTATTTAAATAGAGGTGAAGGTTGGGATACTGTTTTTGTTTTTTCTCAACAATCTTATAGGTGCCATCCGGAGAGGTATCATCAACAATCAAAAGGTGTATTTGCCAATTGGGGATTTTGGGGAAAACTTTGCCAAAAAGATGGTCAATCATGTCGCCAATAACTTCGGCTTCGTTATAGGTGGGGATAACAACTACAGCTGTCTTGGTGTTGTTCATGTTAGTTTGAAATATAACATAAAAAAAACAAAAACCAAACAATGTTAAAATAAAAAACGATGATTATTCATATTTTAACTCTTTTTCCGCAAGTCTTTGAGCCAATCCTTAATACCAGTATTTTAAAAAGAGCTCAGGAAAAAGATCTGGCAACATTCAAGCTTTATAATTTAAGAAATTGGGCCGCCGACAAACATGGCACTGATGACGATCGTCCCTATGGGGGTGGGCCAGGGATGATTTTAAAAGTCGAGCCAATTTATCAAGCCATAAAAGATATTAAAACCAAATCCAAAAATGACCAAATTAGCGTTTTTCTTCTTTCTCCTCGAGGAAAGACCTTCAACCAATCACTAGCTCAAAAACTGGTTAAACTTGATCAAATATTATTAATTTGCGGCCGATATGAAGGTTTTGACGAGCGGATCAGAAATTTTACCGATGGAGAAATTTCTATTGGGAACTATATTTTAACCGGCGGGGAGATCCCCGCTATGGTCATTACCGATGCCTTAGTGCGACTTATTCCCGGTGTATTAAAAAAAGAAACAGCAACCAAAATTGAATCTTTTTCCTCAGGATTGAGTCAATTAGTTAAAAAGCCAATTAAACAAAAATCTTCCCCTCCGTTCTCTAAAATTGATTATTATCTTGAATACCCCCAATATACTCGACCAGAAAGCTTTATGGGTTTTACGGTACCTAAAGTCTTACTATCCGGAGATCATCAAAAAATATCTCAATGGCAGCAAAAAAATATCTTGAAAAAATGAAGTTTGAAAAAATTAAAAATTGGCCGCTATTCTTATTGCCGCTATTTGTTTTGGTTTATTTTATACTTTTCAAAATTACCGATACTTATAATTATCATGTCTTTATCGCCGAGGATGGTCCGGTTGAATATGCCCAATTTATCCTTTTCTTACTAGCTGGCATTTTCTTCCTAGCCAGCGCCATTAACCTTTTGAAAAAGAAAACATTCTTGGTAGGATTTTGCTACTTGCTTTTTTCTTTTGCCGCCTTTTTTGTGGCCATTGAAGAAATTTCTTGGGGACAGAGATTGCTGCAAATAGATACTCCCGAAATGATTGCCCAACAAAACTCCCAAAATGAAATAACTATTCACAATCTAGACTATTTTCAGCAAAGGTTACCACAAGCCTATATGTTAATCGGGCTATGGGGTGCTCTTGGTTGGATGATAGTCACCAAAATCAACAAAAAA
>JAQVFF010000014.1:2548-14741 GCA_028697345.1 Candidatus Shapirobacteria bacterium | reverse complement strand
AGTAAACGATTGTGGTTCCTGAGATGGTAACTCTTGCGGCGCTTCCTGGCCGGGGTCTCCTTGAACAGTTGATGATTGCTCTTGGAAAGAAACCGGACTAGCCAAATCTGACTCTACTCCAAGGGGTTGTTCTGGAGAAGAGAAATCTGTTGTTTTCTCTGGCTGATCAGGTTCAGTATCAACCGGGCTGGGTTCTAAACTACTGGACAAACCACTAGGGGATGAGGAATCCACTCCGGCGGTTTCTGTCTGACTGGATAACGGTGATTCCTGATCTGCTCCTTTTTCCACATCTTCCGCTGGAAAAGAAGAAACCAGCTCTTCTTGTTTAGGAAAAGTTTCTTCCGGTTGAGAAGAGGAAACGGCAGAAGAAGATAAATAATCATCTTTTTGAGCAACTTCTTCTTGTTGAGAAACTCCTTGAAAAGAAGAGGTGTCTGGTGTTGGTTGTTGAGTGTCAACAGAAGTATCCGGCGATGAAGAGGGGGTAGTAGAAACTGCCGCTGTTAATGCCTGATCGGCATCTTCTGCTGTCCAACCAACCGACAAAATTGCTTCACGAATTTCTAAATCAGAAACGCCGGCCTGTCGCTGACTTTTAACATAATCAATCAACTCTTCGGTGATCATTAAATATTAGACTACTATCTTTTTTTTAAAAAAGCAAGAGTTATTTTTTTAGTTAACAAGCAAACCAAAACAGTTGAAAATCTTGAAAGTTATCAATCAATGAGTGATACTAATTATTACATTTAATGAAAACTAAAAACCTGATGCGCCAAAAACAAAAACACGATCGATTAATCCTGCTGTTTATTTTGTCTTTAGCTTTATTGCTGCGCCTGATCTCTCTTAATCAATCCTTTTGGCTTGACGAGGCCATCAGCGCTAAAGTGGCCCGATTTAGCCTAACTCAAATTTTTGACTTTTTATCAGGCGACTTTAATCCACCCGTTTATTATCTGTTTATTTCTTTCTGGCAAAATCTTTTTAGGGTTTCGGAAATATCACTAAGAATGCCATCAGTTATATTTGCTCTTCTGACCATTATCATTACTTTTAAAATTGGCCAAACCTGGCTTAACAGCCATGCCAAATTAGCCGCTTTAATGCTGGCCACTTCACCACTGCACATTTATTATTCTCAAGAAGCCCGGGCTTACGCCTTAACCGCCCTTCTTTTTACTGCACTGGTTTGGTTATTCCTGATAAGCTTAAAAAATAAAAAATATTGGTGGTGGTTTTCTTTAATCTGTTTACTGTCTGTTTTTAGTCATTATCAAATCTGGCTGGCTTTGCCGGTTTTTCCTTTGGTTTTGTTTTGGGGTTCTAAAGAAAAAAGAAGTCCGGAAAAAAAATGGCTTTATCTTGGATTATCTTTCTTACCAATTTTAATAACGTTAATTTTTTATTGGCCAATATTATCAAGCCAGCTTAGTGTTGGTAACCAAATCAATTCTTCCTGGAAACAGGTGATTGGCACCCTTACTATTAAGAATATTGGCTTGATTGCTGTTAAGTTCGTTATCGGCCGGATTAACCTTAACAACCAATTTCTATATTTTGCAACAGGTTTCTTGTTAGTATTTTTTTATTGGGGATTAGCCATATTGGGCACAATTAAATCTTTGGCCAAACAAAATTGGCAATTTTTTTTGCCAACCATCTTCTTCTTACCCTTGTTCCTGGGAATAATAATTAGTTTGAGGGTTCCTTTGCTTTCTTATTTTCGATTCTTATTCTTACTGCCCTTTTTCTATCTTTTGATCACCAGGGGAATATTGGTGATTAAAAATAACCGCTTAAAAAAAATAATTTTTTGCCTGATTATCATCATTAACTTAACTTGTTCCTTTGTTTATTTGACTAAAGATCGTTTTCAACGAGAAAACTGGCGGCTGGCAGTTAGTTTATTAAAAAGAACTGCTCCTGATGTGCCGGTTTTTATTCACCCCAAAATTAATAGCGCTTTTAATTATTATAATCGCCAGCAATTAACCATCGTTGCTCCCGAAGATTTTGGTTATCATCAAAAAATAAATTTAATTAGCTACGGCTTGCCAATTTTCGACCCAGAAGATAAAATAAGAGAAAGATTAACGGCTTCTGGTTTTAAAATAGTTTGGGGCGACAGCTTTAATCAGGTAGGTATTGAAAAATGGCAAAAAAAATAATTGACCAATGAGAAAAAGAGAGCAACCGCCACTGCCTGGTTTTCAAACACCGGAAGAGGCCACATTAGACCGGATAGAACAGATAACAGGTAATGAAAACCTGTCTTGCTATCTTTTTTTACCAAAGACAACAATTTGGTTTAATGGCCGATCACCAAGGGTATTGCAAGACTCTCTAACAGCGGTCGAAATTAGAGATAGGTGGGGTAACAGACAAACAACTGGAGGATTAACGCGTTTTTCTGCCTTAAACGAAGCAAGAACTTATTATGATGGCCGTTGGGGTAAAATAAAAAGAAGGGCTTCCTTTACTGCTCATAAAAGCAGTGCTCGAAGAATGGGATAATTTAATCTTGATTAATTTGACAAAAATTAAAAAAATCTGAAAATTCTAAAAGAATGTTAATCGGCGTTGACGGTAATGAAGCCAATGTTTCAAATCGTGTCGGTACTGGCCAATATACCTATTACCTGCTAAAACACTGGCAAAAACAGGCTTCTTCTGAGCTTTCTTTCCGGATTTATTTGTCTTCACCCCCTAAAGACTGGCTGCCTAAAAAAAACCCTTATTTTGAGTATGTTCACTTTGGCCCAAAAAAACTTTGGACCCAAATCGCCCTGCCAATAAAATTATTTTGGGAAAAGGAAACACCCGATGTTTTCTTTTCTCCAGCCCATTACGCCCCTCGAATAGCCAAAACCAAAACCGTTGTTGCTATTCATGACCTGGCTTACCTAACCCACCCCAAAGAATTTAGAGCAATCGACCAAAAACAGCTGTCTTCCTGGACCAAATATTCAGTTAGAAAAGCCAAAAAGGTAATTGCCGTTTCCCATAATACTAAAAACGATTTAATCGATTTCTACCAATTACCAGAAGAAAAAATTACTGTTATTCATAATGGTTTCGACCACCGCCGATTTCACCCTAATTTAACCAAAAGTAATATTAAAAATATTAAAGAAAAATATCAAATTGACGGTGATTATTTGGTATATTTGGGCACCCTGCAACCACGTAAAAACATTGAAAGCCTAATAAGAGCCTTTCCGGAAATAATCCGTAAAAACCCGAACACCAAACTAGTGGTCATTGGTAAAAAAGGCTGGCTTTATTCGACTGTTTTCTCCCTAGTTCAAAAACTAAACTTAGAAAAAAAGGTGATTTTCACCGATTTTGTTCCTGATGAGGAGGTGCCGTTTCTGATTGCCGGAGCTCAAATTTTTGTCTTACCCTCGCTTTATGAGGGTTTCGGTATTACTGCTCTGGAGGCAATGGCCTGTGGAGTCCCGGTAGTAGTTTCCCGGGTTTCTTCTTTACCGGAAGTGGTTGGCGATGCCGGGCTTTATGTTGACAACCCCAAAAACTACGCTCAAATCGCTAAGCAAATCAACAAAATCCTGGCAGATAGCAGTTTGGCCAAAAAATTAACCAAAAAAGGCATTAACCAAAGCAAGAAGTTCTCTTGGGAAAAATGCGCCGAAAAAACCCTAGAAGAAATCAAAAACACTGCTCTTTTAGTTTAAAAATCCCCGAAAAAACAGGGTTTATTTTAATTCTTTCCAAAGAGTAAAAATATCATAGAAGGCTTTAAAAATTACCCTGGGATTGGCTCCGGTAGGGGAACCCCCTTCTCGCGGATAATGAGAAACCGGCACTTGGTGAATCTTAAAACCGGCTTTTTGAGCCTTAATTAATAATTCTGAAGAAATTAGCGCCCCATTGGATTTTAAAACTAATTTATCAATCACTTCTTTGTTGATTAATTTAAAAGCACAATCAATGTCGGCAACCCTTAGGCCAAAAAGAACCCTGATCAAAAAATTAAAAAGCTTAGCATTCAAAAGACGGATAGGGGTATCTGCCCGTCTTTTTCGATAACCAATTATTAAGTCCGCCTTATCGGTGTGGGACAGTAATTTATTAATTTCTTTTAAATCAAATTGCCGGTCGCCATCGGCAAAAAAAACCCAATTATATCGAGCCGCTCTAAAACCGCTTTTTATCGCTCCGCCATAACCCCGATTTTTTTTATGATTAACCAGTTTAATCTTGCTGTTACTACCGGCCAGCTTCTTAGCAATCGGTCCGGTTTGGTCGCTTGAGCCATCGTTGACTAAAATAATCTCAAATTTTCGGGCGAAGCGAGGAACAACTTCAAGAGCGTCTTCCGTCTGGGCCTTAATGTTGGCTTCTTCATTATAAAAAGGAAAAAAAACAGACAACTGGTCAAGTTTCTTTGTGGTCATAATCCTGATTGTAGCACAGATACCCTGCGGGTAGAATCCGCGATTTTTTTCTGCCGGTCAAGGAAGTAAATCGTCAATTTTATTCATCCTCAAGAACAGGCTTTTTCTTATCAGATCAACTCTGGAAAATTAGGTTAATCGGTTGGTTTTTGATAAAATTTAATTTAATGAAAATTGCCATTGATATTTCCCAGATTGTTTATGGCACCGGGGTCAGTAATTATGTTAAAAATCTGGTAATTGCATTATTGGCTGTTGATAAAAAAAATGATTATCTTCTTTTTGGAGGCAGTTTAAGAGACCGGGAAAAACTAAACTGTTTTTTAAATCAATTAAGGGGCGGCAATTTAGAAAAAAAAACGGTTTTTCTTTCACCACGCTTAGCTAACCTTGTTTGGAACAAGCTGCATATTATGCCCATTGAAACTATCACCGGACCAATCGCTGTTTATTTATCCTCTGACTGGACCCAAGCGCCAACCAAACAAGCCAAAAAATTAACCGTTGTTTACGATTTAATTCCCTGGCTCTATCCTGCCACTCTTCATCCTACCATTGTTAATACCCATAAAAGACGGATGAGATGGGTCAAAAAAGAGGTTGACAAAATCATCACCATTTCCCAAAGCGCCAAAAAAGACTTAGTCAAGATTATTGGTATCAACGAAAAAAAAATCACCGTTGCCCACCCGGGTCTAGACCATAACCGATTTCGACCTCAAGAAAAAGATAAGATTAATCAGATCAAAAGAAAATATCAATTAGAAAACTACATCTTAGCCTTAGGAACTCGAGAGCCAAGAAAAAATTTTAATCAGGTTATCAACGCTTTTAACAATTTGGCCGATCAAAATATTCAATTGGTCATTGTGGGTAAATATGGCTGGGGAGAAAAGATTGACAGCATAAACCCTAGAATAAAAATTTTAGGATTTATTCCCGATCAGGATTTACCCTCTCTGTATTCGGGGGCGAGAGTTTTTACTTTTCCGTCTTGGTACGAGGGTTTTGGCATGCCCATTATTGAAGCTCAAGCCTGTGGTTGCCCGGTCGTTACCAGCAACCTGTCTTCAATGCCTGAAGCGGCCGGAAAAGGAGCAATTCTTATTAACCCTAAGAACAATCGACAACTCGTTCAGGCGATAGAAAAAATTACTAACAATCATAATTTTAAGAAAAATCTGGTTAACCAAGGAATTAAAAACGCCCAAAAGTTTTCTTGGAGCGCAACTGCCGAAAAGGTTCTGTCAACAATCGAAAGTTTATAATTATTATTAACTAAACGGGTCTTGGGATAAGAAAAATGATGTTAAAATAATGACTATGAAAGATCGAAAAGGCGAAACACTAACCGGCCAAGATTTGGTCAAAAAAATTGTCAACCGGATCGGGGCGATTGGTCTGGATTTTAAATTAATGCTTTTACGTTGGACAGGATATCTGCCCTCTCATTGTTTAAGAAAAATTATCTATCGGCTAGCCGGAATTAAAATCGGTTCCGGATCAACCATTCATATGTGGGCTAACTTTTTCCAAATTAAAAATATTACCATTGGCGAGGATACTGTTATTGGTGATCACGCTTTCCTGGACGGTCGGGCCAAATTAACAATCGGTAATCATGTTGCCATTGCTTCAAGTGTCTTGATTTATAACTCTGAACACGACATCCATTCGGCCAACTTTGATCCAATCGAAGAGCCGGTAACTATCGAGGATTATGTTTTTATTGGTGCCCGGGCAATTGTTTTACCTGGAGTCAAAATCGGTCGAGGAGCAGTGATAGCCTCCGGAGCAGTGGTCACTAAAGACGTTGCTCCAATGACTATTGCTGGCGGAGTGCCAGCCAAAAAAATTGGTAACCGGAAATTAAAAAAGCTGGTCTATCGACTAGGCCGATCCCGATTGTTTCAATAAAATAATGGTCGTTATTTTCAACCTAAAAAAAAAGTTAACAAAGCTTCTTTCTTCAAAAATTGTCCTTATTTACTTGTTCTTAATGGGGCTACTGTTGGTTTATTTATGTTTACCCTCGCCTCAATTACCCCAACTAGGAGAAAAATACCCGCCTGAACCCGGTTTTACTTCCGATCTTATTGGTGAGCCGTCCGGAACTTATTTTACCAACCTGGAAAAAGACGAAGCAGTTAATTTCTATGCCGCCAATTTTTCCAGCTCACCCTTTTTGGGCTTACCCTTACCAACCAGAATTATTGAACATCGTCCAGAGTACGCTAATGAAATCATCAACGATATGCATAACGCTAAAAATACCAGTTTCCTAATAGAAATTAATCACCCCTTAAAAGAATCAATCATTATCAAGGGTTATGGTGAAATCAATAAAAAAGACAGAGAAGAAAAAGCGGATAACGAGGTGAGAACATTTACCCCTAGCCCTGGGGAAGTTTATTTTCTAAAAATTACTCCCTATCAAATTAAACCAACCCCTGGACAAAGATTCCTGTCTTGGCTGGTTATGTTGCTAATTATTCCCCCGGTGATAGTTTTTTTTGAGAAACAAGCAAAAGAAGCAGGAAAAGCAATTGGCAATATTTTTCAAAAAAACCCAAATAAAAAAACACCATGACCCTATCAATCATCATTGTCTCTTATAACACTAAGAAATTATTACAGGATTGTTTAGAATCCATTAAGTGCTCATTAGCCAAAGATAGCATCAAGGCCCAAATAATCATTGTTGATAATAACTCCAGTGACGGTACTCAAGAGTATTTAAAGTCCATCGCCAATAAGAGAGGGTTAATAGCTATTTTCAACAAAGATAATGCCGGGTTTGCTAAAGCTAATAACCAGGGAATAGAAAGGGCTAGGGGAAAGTATGTGTTGTTGCTAAATTCTGACACCATTCTTACCGAAGGCAATTTTTTTACCAAAACCATCCGCTTTTTAGAAAAAAATAAAAAAATTGGGATTTTAGGACCAAGACTGCTTTGGGAAAATGGCCAAACTCAGCCCTCCGGCGGTTATTTTCCTATCCTGCCCCGGCTTTTTACCTGGGCCTTGATGATTGATGATCTTCCTCTAATAAACAAAATTATAAAACCCTACCATCCTCACGGGCCCGGTTTTTACACTAAAGATCGCTACTATCAAAAACCCCACTATCAAGACTGGGTTACCGGAGCCTGTTTTTTTATAAAAAGAGAGGTTATTAAAAAAATCGGTTTTTTGGACGAAAACATTTTTATGTACACTGAGGAAATGGAATATTGTTACCGAGCCAAAAAGGCCGGCTTCGATATTGTTTACTATCCTGAAACCTCTCTTATTCATTTAGGTGGTAAAAGCGGCACCAGTTTGTTATCGGTTAAAAATGAATTTCAAGGAATAAAATATTTTTACCAAAAACACCAACCGGCCTGGCAAAAACCCATTGCCCATATACTATTAAAAATAGCCGCCCGTCTAAGAAAAGCCGTTTTTTGTTTTCATCCAGAAAAAAGCACCGTTTATCAACAAGTATTAAGAGAACTATGAAAACCTTGTTGTCTTTAATTAAAAAAATAAGTTCCTCTCTGGCGCCTGTTATGGCCTTGGTTTTATTGGTCTTTATCCCTCTTTACCCAAAACTGCCTTCACTTGAAGTGCCGGGATCTTACGTTAGAATTAGATTAGAAGATTTTGCGGTTGCAATTGCTTTTTTGACAGCTTTGCCTACGGTCTGGCAAAGAAGAAAAAATTTATTTAAAAACTCAATTAGCCAAGGAATTATTGTTTATTGGTTGGTGGGTTTGGCGGCTACTATTAGTACTCTTCTTATTACCCGATTGGTTTGGCCCCACTTGGCCTGGCTTCATTATTTCAGAAGAATCGAGTATATGGGTTTATTTTTCTTGGGAATATTGGCAATTAGAAACAAAAAGGATTTTAAAGTCTTTTTAATCGCTCTTTTTATCACTATCAGCTTAATTTTTATCTATGGCTTAGGACAAAAATTCTATTCTTTACCGGCCATCTCTACCATGAACGAGGAGTTCTCCAAAGGCGCTACGATTGAGCTCGATGTTTGGACTAGAATAGCCGCCACTTTCGCTGGACACTACGATTTGGCGATTTTCATGACTTTGGTTATGCCAATTGTTTTGGCTATTTTCTTTGCTACTCAAAATAAATTAAAAAAAATCGGTTTAGTCTTAGTATTTGTTTCCTGCTATTATCTGTTGATATTAACTGCCTCCCGGGTTTCCTTTATTGCCTATCTTGTTTCTATTAGTTTTTTACTGCTCCTGCTGAAAAAAAAATGGTGGTTAATACCAATAATTGGCCTAAGTCTTTTGGGATCATTATTCTCCGAAGATATTAATCAACGTTTTGCCGCCACCATTAAGGTCGAAGGACCAAAGATAACTCAAAAAATCAACCAAGCTCTGGATTTTTTCCTAACTGAGGAAAAACAAAAAGAGTTGGCTCAAAAAAAATCAACAACACCAACCTCGACCATCACCGAAGAGGAAACCGAATTAGACGACACCAAAGAACCATCTAAGATTCCTAAAAAAACCGGCCAAACCGTCATCAAATTAACGCCAACTCCGCCAGAACAATCCCGCCATGAAGCGGCCGAAATTGGTGTTGAAAGATCTGGTGATATTCGTTTTGGAGTCGAATGGCCCCGGGCTTTAAGGCACTTTAAGAAAAACCCTATTTTGGGCACCGGCTATTCATCAATTACTTTAGCCACCGACAACGATTATTTAAGAACTCTGGGGGAAACCGGTTTATTAGGTTTTCTGGCTCTAATTAGCATCTTTTTGGCCCAAGTTCCTGTTTATCTCAATGGTTTAACCAAGAAAAAAATTAACCAAGAGACAAAATTCCTAACCATGTCTTTGGCGGCGAGTACGATTGCCCTGCTAATCAGTATGCTCTTCATCGATGCGCTAGAATCATCCAAAATCGCTTTTTCTTATTGGCTAATCTTGGGGTTGGTTATTGGCAGAATCAATTTAGACAAAAAAGATGAGCAAATATAAACAAGTAATTATTTTAACAATTATCTTTTTTTTAGGCTTGGCTTTAAGGTGTTATAAAATCGATAATCCTATTGCCGACTGGCATTCTTGGCGCCAAGCTGACACAGCATCAGTCAGCCGCAATTTTATCAAAGAGGGCTTTACTCCTTTTTATCCCAAATCTGACTCCTTTCACGCTCTTAATTCTTATGGCGACAAAAATATTAACCGCTACTTTTTTGCCGAGTTTCCTCTTTACAACATAATCGCTCATCCGTTTTATCTAATCTTTGGTGTCAACGAAATTTATCTAAGACTGATCTCGGCTGTTTTTTCTTCTCTATCGGCAATAGTGCTGTTTTTCTTGGTTAAAAAATATTCCTCGTTGCTGGTAGCTTTTTTATCGGCTTTTTTCTTAAACATTATTCCCTTCAATATTTACTATGGCCGGGTAACCATGCCTGACCCTCTTCATGTTTTTTGGTCAATTTTAGCTCTCTTTTTGGTAACTGTTTGGCTGGAAAAGAAAACTTTTCTTTGGCTTTTCTTGGCCGGAACAACCCTGTCCTTGACCATTTTAACCAAACCATACGGTCTTGTTTTGGGTTTGCCAACGGCAACCTTAATATTGCTTAACTGGAGAAAAGAATTAACAAAAAGATGGCCGGCAATCCTGTTAACGGCTGTTTTGGCTTTAGGGCCATATTTGGCCTGGAGGTGGCATATCAACCGCTATCCTGAAGGTCAATTTGGCACCGACTGGCTTTTCAATTCTACCAACATCCGTTTTACCGGCGCTTTTTTTCGTTGGATAATCTTTGAACGCTTAAATAAATTAATCCTTGGCGGGGGGGGTTTTGTTTTGTTCTTCTTGGGATTAATTTGCCCGAAAAATAAAAAAGAGTGGTTGTGTTACTTTTCTTGGCTGGCCGCTTTGACAATCTTCATTGTTGTTATTGCTACCGGCAATGTTACTCACGATTATTATCAATTACCCTTAATACCAATTCTGGCCATTTTTTCAGCTAAGGGCGCCGAATTCATTTTTCATCTTGGTCAAGGAAAAATAAGAAAAATTTTTAATGGCTTAATTATTCTGTCGCTGACGGCAATGATGGCGGCTTTTGGCTGGTTTGAGGTCCGCGGTTTTTACCAGATTAATAATCCGGCTATTGTCGAGGCCGGTAAAACCGCCGACCGAATTCTGCCTCAAGACGCCAAAATAGTTGCCCCTTACAATTGGGATCCGGCCTTTCTTTATCAAACCAATCGTTGGGGCTGGCCGGCAATAACCGGCCCCATTGAAGATATGATTAAAAAAGGTGCCAGCCACTATATTTCGGTTAACTACGACAATGACACCAAAGAGATCATGACACTATACAATACAATAGAACAAACAGAAAATTACATTATTGTCGATTTAACCAGCAAGTAAAAATAAATAAAATGAAAATCTTGATGGTCACGCCATACCTGCCCTATCCGCTACATTCTGGTGGACAAACCCGATCCTACAACCTTATTAAGCATCTGTCAAAAAAACACCAAATTACTTTATTTAGTTTTGTCAGGGATTCAAAAGAAAATCAGCATATTAAAAATTTAACACCGTATTGTCAAAAGGTGGTTACTTTTATTCGAGGAAAGACCTGGAATCCCAAAAAAATTCTTTTTGCCAGCTTAACCCCATATCCGTTTTTAGTCGCTAACTATTACTCTCAACAACTTAAGGCAACAATTAAAAAAGAATTAAAAAATAATTCGTACCAATTAGTTCACGTCGAATGTTTTTATTTAATGCCCAACATTCCTAAAACAAGCTTGCCTAAAATTTTAGTTGACCAAACGATTGAATACGAGGTTTATCGTCATTATACTCAAACCTTGCCCTGGTATTTAACACCGATAAAGGTGTTTTACTATTTTGATGTTTTAAAAATATTCCTTTGGGAAAAACACTTTTGGCAAACCGCCGACCAAGCCTGCGCCGTTTCCGAAGATGACCGGAATCTGATGAAAAAACACTGTCCAAAAACTAAATTTGAAATTGTTAAAAACGGGGTTAGCACAAATAACCTTGCCAGGAAAAGATTTAAAAAAAACCCTTGGCCAACAATTCTTTTTGGAGTAGCCAATTTTAAATGGATGCAGAACAGAGAAGGAGCAAATATTTTACTAAAAGACGTCTGGCCAAAGATCAAGAAAGAACTACCCGAAACCAGATTGTGGATTATTGGCCGCCACGCTCCCGATTTCTACAATCAATATGCTCAAGATAAAAACGTTACTGTTAAAGAGGCCAATGATATTGCTTATTTTTATCAAAAGGCCTGGGTCCTAGTCGCCCCGATCAAAAGCGGCGGCGGCTCAAGGACCAAGTTTTTTGAAGCCATGGCCGCTAAATTACCAATCGTAACCACCTTAAAAGGAATTGAAGGTATTAAAATCAAAAATAACCAGGAGGCAATCGTTGTTAATACCAACCAAGAGCTGGCTCAAGCAACTATATCTTTAATCAAGAGCCCTGAAAGGGCCGAAAAAATTGGCCAACACGCCCAAAAACTAGTAATAGAAAAATACAGTTGGAAAGAAAGCGCCAAAGAATTAAGCCGGGTTTATGAACAGGTGGTAAAAAAACAACAAGCGGCTAGTAGTCAGCAATAAAATAAAAAAACACCATGACCCTATCAATCATCATTGTCTCTTATAACACTAAGAAATTATTACAGGATTGTTTAGAATCCATTAAGTGCTCATTAGCCAAAGATAGCATCAAGGCCCAAATAATCA
>JAQVFF010000014.1:0-2448 GCA_028697345.1 Candidatus Shapirobacteria bacterium | reverse complement strand
CTCAAGAGTATTTAAAGTCCATCGCCAATAAGAGAGGGTTAATAGCTATTTTCAACAAAGATAATGCCGGGTTTGCTAAAGCTAATAACCAGGGAATAGAAAGGGCTAGGGGAAAGTATGTGTTGTTTTTAAACCCCGACACGATTGTTTATCCTAATACACTAAATAAAACAATTAATTATTTAGCTAAAAATGACGACGTTGGTTTAGTCACCTGTTTAATTGAACTTGCTGATGGCAGTTTCCAGAAAGAGTGCCACCGCGGTTTCCCTACCCCTTGGAGAGCCTTTTGTCATTTTTCCGGTTTAGGCAAACTGTTCCCCAACAGCAAAATATTTGCTGGATATTTTTTAGGTCATTTACCCAAAAACACTATTCATGAAATTGATGCCTGTGTCGGTGCTTTTATGTTAGTCAAGAAAAAAATCGGCGACAAGATCGGCTGGTGGGATGAAGATTTTTTTTGGTATGGCGACGATTTGGATTTTTGCTACCGGATCAAACAAGCCAAACTTAAGGTTGTTTTTTATCCTGAGGTAAAAATTACTCACTACCAAGGCGCTTCGTCCGGCATCAAAAAAACTAAAAGCAAAACCAATAAAGAAACCAAGAAAAGGGTAATGGTTGCCTCGATTGAAGCAATGAGAGTTTTTTACCAAAAACACTATCAAAGAAAATATCCCAGGTTGGTTGGCGTTTTGGTGATGACCGGAATAAGTTGGCTGGAAAAAATTCGCCTTTTTCAGGTAGAAAAACAATTCAAATAAACTATGACTAAAACTATTGGCATCGATGCTCGAATGTTTGGCTTAAAACATGCCGGCATCGGCCGCTATACAAGTAGTTTAATTGAAACAATTAGCAACCTTGACCAATCTAATCGATTCAACTGGATTCTGTTTGTCAGAAAAAACGACCACAAATCAATTAAAAAGCAGTATTGGGATAAATTTCATTATATTGAAGTAGATTTCGACCATTATTCATTAAAGGAACAGTTTTTACTACCGTTGACACTTTATTGGTCTAATTGTGATTTAGTTCATTTCCCACACTTTAATGTTCCCCTTCTTTATTGGAAACCGTTTGCGGTTACCATTCACGACTTAATCAAACATCATTCTCGAGGAAAAGAAACAACTACCCGCAATCCGGCTATTTATCAATTAAAATTTTTTTTCTATCAAATAGTAATCAGGCAAGCAATCAAAAAGGCTCAAAAAATTTTTACCCCCAGTCAATTTGTCAAAGAAGAAATTAGCAAACAATATCAAGTTAATCCTCAAAAAATTATCGTTACCTATGAGGGGGTAGAAAACAAGCTTTTTTCAAATAAAACAACCGGCCGCTCATCTTATGGGAAAGAAATTTTGGCCAAAGAAAAAGAGAAAATCTTACAAAAATATCAGATTAAAAAACCATATTTGCTTTATGTTGGCAGTGTTTATCCTCATAAAAACATTAACCGGTTGGTTGAGGCGGTTAAAATTGTCCGAAAAACGATACCCAATCTTTATCTGGTTATCGTTTGTTCCCGAAGCGTTTTTTGGCAAAGACTTAAAAAAACCATTGGTTTGATGAAGGCTGAAAACTTTGTCAACCTAACCGGCTTTGTTCCTGACGAAGAATTAGCCAGTCTTTATCAAAACTCAAGCGCTTTTGTTTTTCCGTCTTTATCGGAAGGCTTCGGCCTACCTCCCCTGGAGGCTATGGCTTCTTCTTGCCCGGTTATTTCTTCAAACGCCACCTGCTTACCGGAAATTTATGGTAAGGCCGCTTTATTTTTTGACCCCCTAAATCCCCAAGATATGGCTGAAAAAATTATTAAAATGGTTACCAGCAAAAAAATTCAGAAAAAATACCAAGCCTTAGGTCTTGAAAAAGTAAAAAAATATTCCTGGAAAAAGATGACCGAAAAAACAATTAGCGAGTATCAAAAAATTATAAATCCTAATCAATAATGAGAGTTGCTCTTGTTTACGATTGGCTTGATTCTTGGGGAGGAGCCGAGCGAGTTCTTCTAGAGTTGAATAAACTTTTTCCTAAAGCACCACTCTACACCAGCCTTTATCGTCCCTCAAAGGCTAAATTCGCGAAAGAGTTCTTTAAAAAAATAAAAACCAGCTTTTTACAAAAAATGTCCCAAGTCGATCGCCGGATACTGGGACCATTAATGCCTCTGGCTTTTGAAAATTTTGATTTCTCCGATTTTGATCTAGTAATCTCGGTTGCCAGCTTTGCCGCCAAAGGGATTATTACCAAACCAACCACCAAACATGTCTGTTACTTATTAACGCCAACCAGATTCCTTTGGTATCCTAACCAATACCGGGGCAACGGTTTTCCTAAAACAATTAATAATTATCTTAAATCTTGGGATTTAGTGGCCGCTAAACGACCAGACCAGATAATAACTATCTCTAAAACGGTTCAGAATCGTTGTCAAAA
>JAQVFF010000013.1 GCA_028697345.1 Candidatus Shapirobacteria bacterium | reverse complement strand
CTATGAGTTTACTGACTTAATCGCCGGAACCTATATCGTTACCGAAGAAGACAAAAGCGCTGAGGGTTGGCGAGCCAGCAACCCTGAAAATGGAAAACATGAAAATATTGAAATTACCTCCGGCAGTAATGTCGAGGTCGACTTTTACAATGCTCCACCGGCTACTATTTTATTAATCAAAAATAATAATGCCACTGGCTCGATTGGCGTTGGCCAAACCATCGAGTACACCTTAACTATTACCGTCGGCCAAAGGACCTTGTCAGAAATGGAACTAATTGATGTTTTGCCTGATGGTTTTATTTACCAGACCAACACCAGCACTGTTGATGGCGTACCAACCGAACCCGTCATTACCAATAATGGTAAAACTTTAACCTGGAACTGGAACGAAGAAGTTCCCGGCGAATCAGTCATAACAGTCAAATACACCATCCAAATTGACTCGGCTAATCAAGCGGCTACTTATACCAATATTGCCTACGTTTATGGTTATGGTTCGCCAACGCTGGTCGAAAGCAGTATTGTTGATTCTTCTGTTATCATTGAGCCACAATACAAGGTTGAAGGAAAAACTGCTGGCGGACAAGTTTTAGGAGCGGCTACCAGCGAAGTTTTAGGTGCCGTTCTTCCTGCCGCCGGAGCCAACACTTGGTATCTATTAGTAGCCCTAACTCTAATTGGTTCCGGTGTAATTTTAAAAACTAAAAATAAAAAAATAGAAGAAAATTAGAATGAAAAAAATATATTTTGCTTTGCTAGCCCTGTTGATTACTCTTATTTTGACTGGTCCGGTTATGGCCGCCGCCCAGCTAAAATTAACCCTGTCACCAGTTCATGAATATCAAAAATCAACCGACTTCCGGCTTTATTATGCTTATTTGGAAACTGAAGGCAACCAGGCCACTGTCAATCTCTATGTTCAAAAAGAAGGTGGTACCTGGCGACAGACTAAAGACCGCAATAAAACCCAAGTTTCCGGCTACTTTCAAATTGAAGGTGCTGACATTTATGATGGCGATGGTAAATATAATTTCTACGCTCAAGGAAAAACTGCCAGTTTAACCGAAAACAGCGTTACTGTTTCGGTTATTATTGACCGAAAAAGCCCAGAAAAAGTAACCGATTATAAAAAAGAACGGGTAGGGGAAACCGCCTACCGACTTTCTTGGACCAACCCTGACGATGACGATTTCTATCGCGTCTTTATCTACCGTTCTCAAGATAAAAGCTTTACTGCTGACTCTGGCACCAAGGTTGGTGAAGCCGGCGGCACCCCAGGTGAAAAAATGACTTGGGAAAACAGTAGTTTAGAGAAAAATACCACCTACTACTATGCTCTAAGGGTAATTGATAGGGCCGGTAATTCTTCCAGTTTAGTTACTGATGCTCCCGGAGAAGTAATTGAAGGCGAGGTGACCGATGTTGGAGAAGAGATAGTTGGAGCAATTGCTGAATCAGAGACAGTTCTTTTAACTGAGGAAGAAAGATTAGCTCAAGAATCAATAACTAGCGAAGAAGGGGAACAGGAAGAAGGCACCCTTTCAGATGAGGGCTTGGCCACTACCGGCCAAGAAGGCGAGGTCATGGGTGAAAAAGATAATCAAGTCGCCAGAAATAGACTATTAATCATTGTTCCTTTGGTTATTGTCGTCGTTGCCGCCGCCTTCTTCTTTTTCAGAAAAAGAGTCAATCAATAACACCTTCTTATTTTTACAAAACTCTGCACAAAAGCCTGAAAAACTTAACCTCGCTTCGGCCCATAAGATAGGGCTTTCATGGGCCTTGCTTTCTTGGTATAATGATAGATTGCTTATGCAAGATAAAATTATCATCCGCGGTGCCCGTCAACACAACCTGAAAAATATCGACCTGGAACTGCCCAAAAACAAATTAATTGTTTTCACCGGCCTGTCCGGTTCGGGTAAATCGTCCCTGGCTTTTGATACCCTTTATGCCGAGGGCCAGCGACGCTATGTTGAGTCCCTAAATACCTACGCCCGCCAGTTTTTGGGGGTAATGGACAAGCAAGATGTTGATATTATCGAGGGTTTATCACCAGCCATCGCCATTGACCAAAAAACCACCTCTAACAACCCCCGTTCTACTGTCGGCACCGTTACTGACATTTATGATTATTTACGAATTCTTTACGCTAGAATTGGCCACCCTCATTGCCCCAAATGCGGCCGGGAAATTGCCCGTCAATCGGCTGAACAAATTGTTGATCAAGTTAAAATTTTAATTACTCAAAACTTGAAAACCAAATCTTTAGCCCGTATTTTTATTGCCTCGCCGCTAGTTAGAGGGAAAAGAGGAGAATTTGCCGGCCTATTTGAGAATCTAATAAAAAAAGGTTTTACCCAAGTTAGGGTTGATAATCAATTTTTTGACCTAGGTGATAATTTTTCCTTACTAAAAAACAACCAGCACAATATTGACGTTGTTATCGACCGACTAAGCTTTACCAAAAAAGATCTAAATCAAAAAGGAAATCAACGAGAACGCTTAAGTGAAGCAATCAGATCAGCCCTAACCCTTTCTAACGGCCAGGTGATTGTATTAACAATCGGTGACGCTTCATTTGAAATGCCAGATAAACCAAAAAAAACCGCCGACCATCTTTTTTCCGAGCTATTTGCCTGCCCCAAATGTAATATTTCTTTTCCAGAAATTGAGCCTCGAACCTTCTCTTTCAATTCTCCTTTTGGCGCCTGCCCTAAATGTAACGGCATTGGCGCCCTATTGCGCTTTAACCCAAACTTAATTCTTAACAAAAACCTATCAATGTCTGAGGGAGGAATTGCTCCGATGATTAAAATCTACTATCAAGACACTTGGTTTGCCCGAATCCTAAAACAAGCTGGTAAAAAAGAAAATCTTCCCCTAAGAACACCGATGAACAAGTTGTCGGAAAAACAAATTAACCAGCTTCTTTGGGGTACTGGCAATCAATATTATCAGGTCTCCGGTACTAATCGCCATGGTGAAGAAATTACTATCAAAGAAAAATTTTCCGGCATTATTCCCGAACTGGAACGGCGTTATCAGGAAACCGATTCTGATTTCATCCGTCAATCACTAGAACGATTCATGGTTTACCAGCAATGTCCCGATTGCCACGGTGACCGGTTAAAAGAATTGGCTTTAAAAATCACCATTAACCAAAAAAATATCAGTCAAGTAACCGCCATGAACATTGACCAAATTATAACTTGGACCCAAGAAGTAGCAAAAAGAGCCGATTTTTCCCAACGGGAAAAAGCCATTACCCGGCCAATCTTAAAAGAAATTAATACCCGATTAAAATTTTTATCCTCGGTTGGTCTGGATTATTTAACTTTAAACCGAACCACCGGCACCTTGGCTGGAGGAGAGGCCCAAAGAATTAGACTGGCCTCCCAAATTGGTACCGGCCTAACCGGTGTTCTTTACGTCTTAGACGAACCCACTATCGGCCTTCATTCTCGAGACAATAATCGGCTCATTAACACTGTAAAAAACTTACGAGACTGGGGTAATACCGTGGTTGTGGTTGAACACGATCGGCAAATTATGGAAGATTCCGATTTAATTGTCGATTTTGGACCCGGGGCCGGTGCCAGAGGCGGCCAAATTGTTGCCCAAGACAATCCGGAAGAAATTAAAAAAAATCCCCAATCTTTAACCGGCCAGTATCTATCGGGTAAGAAAAAAATTAAAATTCAAGCCAAAAATAACCAACCCAACGGTAAAAGCCTAATAATTGAAGGCTGTTCACAGCACAATTTAAAAAATATTAATGTTTCTCTGCCATTGGGTCGGTTGGTTTGTGTCACCGGAGTGTCTGGATCGGGCAAATCGACCCTGATTAACGAAACCCTTTACCCGGCTTTAACCCAAAGCTTAGGTAAGACCACCAAGGAGTCAACCGGCCAATTCACTAACCTAAAAGGAGCCGACCAGATAGCCCGGGTTTACCTGGTTGATCAATCACCAATCGGCCGAACCCCAAGATCCAACCCCGCTACCTACACCGGTATTTTCACTGACATTAGGGAACTCTTTGCCCAAACCCCGGAAGCCAAAATCAGAGGCTACAATATTGGTCAATTTTCTTTTAACACCAAAGGCGGACGCTGTGAGGCCTGCTCAGGTCATGGGGAATTAAAAATTGAAATGCAATTTCTGCCCGATGTTTATGTGAAATGCGAGGTTTGCCAAGGTAAACGATACCATGCTGATACTTTAGAAATTTTCTATAAAGACAGAAACATTGCCCAGATTTTAGATATGACCATTGACGAAGCCCAGGGTTTTTTTAAAAATATTCCCAGCATTAGTAAAAAGCTAGCTGTTTTGGTCCAAGTGGGTTTGGGTTATTTAAAATTAGGCCAACCGGCACCAACTCTGTCTGGAGGTGAAGCTCAAAGAATTAAGATCGGCCACGAATTAGTCAAACAAAGTTCAGAACACACTCTTTATATTCTGGACGAACCAACCACTGGACTGCATTTTGCCGATTTGGAAAAACTAACCGCAGTTTTAAAACAACTGGTTAATGAGGGCAACACAGTTATTGTTATCGAACATAATTTAGATTTAATTAAAAACGCCGATTGGATTATTGATTTGGGGCCTGAGGGGGGAGAGGCTGGGGGAGAAGTAATCGCTCAGGGAACAACCAGCGATCTAGTTCAAAATTCCCACTCCTATACCGGTCAGTTTTTGAAAAAAACTCTCCAAGACAATTGAATCGACCAGCCAAATCATGATTAAATAAGGTTCATGCTAAAACTAGCCAAAAACATTAAAATCAACCTCTGTCTAGTTTTTTTAATTTTTTTTCTCGCCGTTTGGCCGGTTTTTGGTCAGGAAGAGTTTACTATCAGCCAGGAAATTAACTACCAGCTTAACGAACAGGGCCATTGTCTAGTTCTCCAGCAGGTTAATATGGTCAATAACTTCTCCAGCATCTATGCTACCGAATACACTCTCAGTATTACCGGTGCTCAGCTAATTAAAAACATTACTGCCACCTCCCAAGAAAAACAATTAAGAACCGCTGTCGATCGATCTAACCGCAACTTAACCCAAATTACCGTATTTTTTGAACCGCCGGTTACCGGAAAAAATAAATCCAACCAGTTTACCATCAGTTATCAAGTTGATAATTTCGTCGAAAATGTCGGCCAAACTAAAAGAGTGGTTATTCCCAAAATTAGCGACATTGGCCGTCTTGATGAAACCAAATTAACCATCACCGCCCCTAAAAACTTCGGCCCTCCCTCATTTATTTCTCCAAAGAACTTCCAAGAAACTACCAATAACGATCAAATTATCATTAGCTTCAATCAGGCCGACTTGTTTGAGAAGGAAGTAATGGCAATCTTTGGTGATATTCAATCAATGCAATTTAATCTAAAATACTTCTTGGAAAACCCCACTAGTCAAGCAGTAGAAAAAGTTATTGCTTTGCCTCCAGACACTAGCTACCAAAAGGTTTTTTTAACCGATCTTGAGCCTCAACCGGAAAAAATTATTATTGATGACGACGGCAACTGGCTGGCTTACTACTTCCTCGACCCCCAAGAAGACTTGACTATCGAGGCCCGGGGAGTAGTCCAAATCACCGCTGAACCCCAAAGCCCACCCCTTATGCCAACTGATTTTTTTGCCTACCTGGGACAAGATCACTTTTGGGAGGTAAACGATCCTAAGATAACCGGCTTAGCCAAAAAACTAACGACCGTTGATCAAATTTACCGCTATGTCGTAAACAATTTAGAATACGATCTGGATCGGATTAAAAATAGACAGGCGGTTAGACAGGGTGCCCTAGGGGCTTTGGAAAACCCTAATCAGGCTATTTGCACCGAATTTACCGATTTGTTTGTCGCCTTAGCTCGAGCGGCTGGTATTCCTGCTCGAGAAATTAACGGTTATGCTTATTCTGCTAATCCACAGATGCTTCCTTCCAGTCTTTATGCTGATGTGCTTCATTCCTGGCCGGAATATTGGGATTCCCAAATCAACACTTGGCGGCAAGTTGATCCTACTTGGGAATCAACCAGTAATGTTGATTATTTTAACAAAATGGATATGGTCCATTTAGCTTTTGTAATTCATGGCCAATCCAGCCAATTGCCGCTTCCGGCCGGAGCCTACCAAAAAGAAAATCAACATCAAAAAAGCGTTAACATTGCTTTCAGCCAAGCTCCCCTGGACTTATCCGTCAAGGAATTTGACATCGATTGGAATTTATCTAAAGAAGCGGCTATTGGAAAAGGTTTTTCCGGAGAAATTATTATCAATAATCCCAATAATCGGGCTTTTTATCAAATCGAGGTTGAGTTTATCGGCGAAGGTGTCGGTTTAAATCCTAAAAAAACCACCATTGAAGCTCTGCCTCCTTTAGGCCAAGCCAAAATCCCTCTGACAATTTTTAGCCAATCTTTTTGGAATCGGGGTAATAATCAGTTAATCGTTAAGGCCAGCACCAACCATTTTAACACCCAAAAAACTGTTTCCCTGCCAACAATTTCACTAATTAGTTGGCAAACCCTAACCACCTACTGGTATCTAATCTTACCCACGGTAATCCTATTAACCACGATTGGTTTTTTCCTCTCTAAAAAAATTAAAAATGGATAAAAACCAAGAGATTAAAACCGCTAGTTTTAGCCCCAAAAAAATTCCTGCTAAAAGCGGGGTCTACCTATTCCTGAACCAAACCGGAAAGGCAATTTATATTGGTAAAGCGATTAACTTACGCCACCGCCTATCAAGCTACTTCCAGGGTAAAATCGATCTCAAAACAACCCAAATTATAAATAGGGCCGATAGAGTCAGTTTTATTATTACCCCATCAGAATTTGAAGCCCTCATCTTAGAAGCCAAATTAATCAAAGAGCACCAACCAAAATATAATGTTTGTCTTAAAGATGATAAACGCTATCTTTATATTAAAATTACTAAAGAGGATTTTCCTCAAGTGGGTACAGCCAGAAAAACCACTTCCCGAGCGATTCTTTTTGGTCCTTTTCCTTCAGCTAAAACGGTTCGCTTTATCTTAAAACAAATCCGCCAGATTTTTCCCTACCGCTCTTGCCGCCAAATGCCGCCAAATGCTTGTCTTTATCAAGATTTGGGTCTTTGTCCCGCCCCCTGTGTTAATAATGATCAAAAAAATAAAAAAGACTACCAGCAACAGATTAAAGCAATAAAAAGGCTTCTTTCCGGCCAAAGACAATCGTTAATCAACCAATACCAAAAAGAAATGTCTTTAGCGGCCAAAAAAACCGACTATGAAACCGCCAATCAGGTCAAACAAATTTATAACGGATTAATTTTTTTAACCCAGCAAAGAATTGATCCCGGTGTTTTTCTGGCTGGTCTCGATTTGAAAGATAACCATCAAGACCGATTGAAATCTTTGGAAAAAATGCTTTCTGGTTATTTTGATAATTTAGAACACTTAACAAGAATTGAGGCTTACGATGTGGCCAATTTAGCCGGACAGGAAGCCACTGGTTCACTGGTAGTCTTTAACCAAGGTCAACCTGATATTAGACAATACCGACAATTCAAAATTAAACAAGCCTCTCAGCCCAATGATGTAAAAATGATTGCCGAAACTCTTTCCAGAAGACTAAAACACCCTGAATGGCCCTACCCGAAATTGATTGTTGTTGACGGGGGCAAACCTCAATTAAGCGCTGTTTTAACTATTTTAAAAGAAAACAACCTTGATATTCCTGCTTTGGGATTGGCGAAAAAAGAAGAAACCGTTATTATTAAAAGAGGAAGCTATTTTCGATCTATTAATCTTGATCGACAATCACCGGCCCTATTGGTTTTAAGAGCAATAAGAGATGAGGCTCATCGTTTTGCCCAAAAATATCATCATTATTTAAGAAAGAAAACCATCCAATCATGATTAAAATAATTAAAAAAGCGTTATTATTGTTAGGGACAATTTACCTGGCTTCTTTGGCGGTTGGCAACATTATTTTCGATAGGGGATTTGTTACCATTATCATACTTTGTGTTTTAATTTTATTAGGCCAAAAAGCTTGCCGGTCACTTAAAAAAACTATTTTTCCTTCATCGGACAAGATTAGCTCGGTTTTGACTGGTTTTCTTCTTGAAGTAATCGTAATCAACCTCGTTTCCTTTCTTTTTAAACAGGTTGGTTTTATTTCTTTTGATTCAACCTCCCTGGCTTATTGGCCGGCCGATTTACTACCCAGGATATATTTGACTGGTTTCTGGTCTTTGCTGCCTTTTTCCGTTATAATAGGGACAGTCGATAACTTATTAATCGATCAAAAACAATGACCAATATCTTAGATATCCTGCAGATTATTATTTCCTTGGTTTTAGTGGCCATCATTCTCCTGACTGTTCGCGGTGGCGGTTTTTCCCAAGGAGCAGCCGGTAATCCACCCACCAAAACTGGCAGTGAAAAAATAATTTTTTATAGCCTCATTGTTTTGGCAATTCTTTTTGCCGCTCTTTCAATTGTCCGACTGTATTTCTTTTAATCCTTAAACTTTTCAATAAAAATGGCAACAGAAAAAAAGCGTATTCGCTTCTATTGGCATCTTATTTGGGAATTTTTAAAACGTCATCGGATAATAATTATTGGGTTAATTGTTCTGGCCACCCTGCTTGCTTTGCTCAGCCTCAAGCTTAACCTATTACAACGGCGGGTACTGCGAATTGGTTTGGCTGGTCAATACGAAAGTCATAATTTGCCTCAACAGGTAAGCCGATTAATTAGCCAAGGATTGGTTGTGGTTGATTCAGATGGCTCTATTTCTCCGGGCGCCGCTAAAGACTGGCAAATCAACAACGACGGCAAAGAATATATTTTTCATCTTCAGGAAAATTTGGTTTGGGATGACAACCGACCCCTGCTGGCCGAAGATATTAATTATTCCTATCAAGATTTATCGGTTGAAATTATTGATAAACACACCATTGCTATCAAGTTAAAAGAAAAATTCTCTCCCCTGTTAACCCTTTTGTCACAACCAGTCTTTAAAAAAAATTTGGTTGGTTTGGGCGGCGATTATCAGGTTAAAAAAGTAAACTATCATGGTAACTATATTAACCTTGTTAGTTTGGAATCTAAAAAAAATCAAGAACTGCTAAAAATAAAATTTTATCCCGATGAAAAATCTTTGCGAAATGCTTTTAAACTAGGGGAAATTGATGTTGTTTGGGGAGTGGCTGATCCGGGCCAGCTCATTTACTACCCCAATATCAAAACCCAAACCGAATTAACTAACCAACAATATAACGCTATTTTCTTTAATCTTAACGATGACTTGTTGGGTTTTAAGCCTTTGCGTCAAACTCTGGCCTATGCCACCCCAAAACCACAAGGAAAACAACGGGCTAAAGGTCCGATTAGTCCTAATTCTTGGGCCTATAACGATTTTGTCAAAACCTACGACCTTGACATCGATCATGCTAAACAACTTCTACTTGATAATAAACAAGAATTGCCGGGAGAAATTGAAATTAATTTGACCACCCTGCCTCATCTGTTAGAAGTTGCCGAAAAAACCAAAGATTCATGGGCGCAAATTGGCATCAAAACTAATATCCAGGTGGTCAACTTTATTCCCGACGACTTTCAAGCCCTATTAATAACCCAGGCTATTCCTCAAGATCCAGACCAATATTGGTTTTGGCACTCTTCTCAAACCAAAACTAATTTAACTCACCTGGCTAACCTGAGAATTGATCAACTATTAGAAGAGGGGAGACAGGCAATGGATACCAAAGAAAGACGAGAAAAATATTTTGATTTTCAAAGATTTTTGTTAGAAGAGTCACCGGCAATTTTCATTTCCTATCCCACCTACTATTATATCTACCGCCAAGGTTTTGAAAACACCTCAATCCCGTTATATAATAAGTAAACTTTCCCGAATACAAAAGAGGGGTTCTTTGAAAACTTAATTAGTATCGAAAAACTTGTTTTGCGCCAGAGTGCTGGAATTTGAAGCCCGCCTAAAACGGCGGGCGTAATCCGCCAACAATCGCAGTATAAGGCGTGAGTGAATAACTCAAAAAAAGCCGCATACTAAGATATGGCGGAGGCAGAGAAATAACTTAGTTGGTGTTTGAAAAGGTTATCGGGCCAGAGTGCTGGAATTGGCAGACAGGCACGCTTCAGGAGCGTGTGCTCTTTTACGAGCGTAGGAGTTCGACCCTCCTCTCTGGCACTACATTATAATAAACACCATTTAGCGGACGTGTTGGAACTGGCAGACAAGCAAGCTTGAGGAGCTTGTGGGCATTAGCCCGTGGAGGTTCAAATCCTCTCGTCCGCACTATTTTTTTTATTTCTTGGATCCGTAGCTCAGTTGGCTAGAGCGCCCGGCTTACATCCGGAAGGCCACAGGTTCAAGTCCTGTCGGATCCACAAAACATGATAAAATATGCTTGTTTGCCAGGGTAGCCAAGGTGGTCACGGCGCGTGTCTGAAAAACATGAGATCCCGGCTCAACTCCGGGCCCTGGCACTTATCTTTGCGGCGGTAGTTCAGTGGTAGAATACCTCCTTGCCAAGGAGAAGGTCGCCGGTTCAAGTCCGGTCCGCCGCTCATTTTGTATTGTAACCTCTTGAAAAATCCAAAAAAATATTGGGGAGTAGTGTAATGGTAACACACCAGTCTTTGGAACTGGTTACTCTAGGTTCGAATCCTAGCTCCCCAGCCAGTACGTGCACCCCAAGTGATCAGGGTGCCTCAAATATCCCGATTTTCCCTTCTAAACCATGAGTTCTTATGTCGAGGATTAGAACCGGTTTTTACCCTCAAAAAAGTGCCGTTCTAGTCTGTTCTCCGTGTGTCGGAAAGACCTATTTTGTACTGGAAATGGGGAAGGTTATCTGATTGGCGATCCGGAGATTTCTTTGTTGTGGATATAAAGCTGTTTTCCGAATACTTTCGTTAACTCTATTTTTTCTTCATTTGAACCGCTTCTTAAAATGTACTGAGCGTATTCCAAGAAGGTCAATTCGTTACCATTAGGATTAATATCTTGCCGAATGAGCGTTTCTTCCCGAATACTGTTATATGAATCCATACTTTGTTTCAATTTGGGAGTAAATTTGAGAGTTTGTGGATGTGCCATGGCCATAAAATTTATAAACCTCAGCAACGACTTAATTAGTTCTTCTTCAGAGAGGAATGGTTCTCGACAATTGGGATCTTTGACTCTCCCGCAGTGGTAATAAACATGATGTCTAGGTTCTCCAACTTTTCTTTTTCTAAATTTTTCTTCGCCAGTAACCGTACCATTGCATCCGGCACATTTAAAGATTCCCCTAAAGAGGATATTTCTGCTTCCCCACTTAGCTTTTGGAGGAATAGATTTTAGTTGCTGAACCTTGAGAAATGCGTCTTTGGTGATAAGAGGAGGATGTGATCCTTTATACCAAACTCCACTTTTAACCGGATATTCAAACTCGCTGTAATAAAATGAGTCGCTTAGTATTTTAAAGATTTGACTCAAGCAGATTGATTTTCCAGATCTGTTAGTAAACCCAACTTTATCTGCCCATTTTTTAATTGATCTGCCGCTCTCACCATTAATGGTTCTTTCGTACATTTCAGTCACAAACTTGCCTCTATCTGGATCAACAACTATATCTTTAGTCCCATTAAACGAACGATTGTAATAACCAATTGGAGCAGGTCCGGGACGCCAACCTTTTTCGCACTTTGCTCGAATACCTCTTTTGACATTTATTCCTTTTTGATCATTCTCAAGTTTTGCCTGTGAGCAAAGGATCATAAGGAGAAATTTCTCATTGGGATTATTCGAAAATGCCTGCGAAAATGTTTTGATATGAATGAGTTTCCCTTGATCCATAAGATCGACTAACATTCCCAAATCTCCGGCATTCCTACTTAAACGATCTGGCGCCCAAGTTAGTATTCCATCGAAGATTCCTGTCCGAATGTCGTTGAGAAGCTTCATAAATACGGGTCTTTGGCCAGAGTTTTTAGCTGAATGGCTTTCTTGCAAAACATCCTTAATTGATAAATTTTCTTTCTTTGCCAAGTCGGTCATCTCTTTAATCTGTGAATCAATTGACATAGCTTGCCGTTCATCACTCTCTGATGACTTACGTGCATAAAGACAATATTGGGTTGGTTGAATTAACTTGGGTTCCATAAATCTATTAATCTTTTAAGTCGCTTTGAGGTTTTATAAAATCGGTCAAAATACACTCCTTTTCGGGTAAGAATGTAATGATAGAAGTGGTATTGGCACCGACGGAGAAGTGTGAGAGCTTTTTGTTTCTGATCCTGATTTTTCATCAGGTACAAGGTACCGCAAAGGTTTCTGAAGTCTAGCCCCAAAATACTATGAGGATAATATTTAGAAGAGTTTGAGTTTGACCTTTAATTCGTTTGCTATTTTTTCCAGCACCTCCAATGAAGGAGCGTATCTACCTTGCTCGATATATCCCATATAGGCACGGCTAATTCCGACTTTATAACCCAATTCCTCCTGAGTTAAGCCTATCTCTTTTCTTCTTTTTTGGATTTTTTTTGCCCAAAACCTTTGGTAATTTGGCGTTTTTTCGCATGCACTAATTGTCTAAAACGCCAAACGAATACTCCACTAAGCCACGCTTAGCAGGTAGCCTTGAAAATAGCTTGATTTTATGCTAAGTGTAAGTTAGCATATACACCATGAGAAACCTTGTTATACCAGTAGCCATAATTACCCTTGTTTTAGCCACGGGTGGCTTTATTGTTAAAAATAGGATTACTAATCCAAAAAGTGCTAATCAGATTCTTGGAGAGAGCCAGGAGCAGGTTACTCAACCATCGCCAACTCCAACGCCGACACAGACTATTTCAACTACTTTAAACGATGGGGATAAAAAACAAGAGTCACCTTATTCGATAGAAATTAAATCCCCTCCAACATACAATTCTTATGGTTTTACCTATACAGCGACATTAAAAAACTTTCTTGTAAGGCCATATATAACAAATTTTGGGTTTTTTGAATGTAATTTCAAAGATGAAAATGAAAATAAATATTCTGGAATGATAGCTGATCAGTACTCTTTTGATAAAGCTGTTTTCCCCAATGAATCGAAAGAATTTACAGTTAAAGATGTAAATGTAAATATTTCTGGATTAGAACATACAACTGCGGGTCTTCGAAAGTGCTCATACAATGAGAAAGGCGAAAATGTATGTAAACCAATCAATGAATTAAGGATAATTGACTGTACAGGGTACATCTCTACGGATGGAAAGGGAGCTGGTGGTGGTTACGGAGGTAACGGAGGTCAATTTCCTGTCAACATTACATTTCCTTCTCCTTAAAATTCTCTATCCATCAGTCCCGCTGTAAATGGTCTTGATATATCAATTAGGCCATCACCATAATCACGATATATCGGTCTATCTTCAGATTCTTTTGGAAAACTTCCGGAAGAACGACGATCCTCTTCAATAATTTTTAGGATCATGATGGTTAGTGCATCAGCTAGATCGTCATGTTTTTCAATCCCGAAATTAACAATTTGGTTGATTAATTCTTCAGCTCCATGTCTAGGAAACATAATCCTTGCAGAATTAATATAATGCGAAGCAAGACTTAGCCTTGCTCGTTTATCCATATTCCCGATTGCTACTGCTTCGCCAAATAACCCCTCAACGACTAATTGTTGAGAGAGGGATTCCTGATAAGATATTTTCTCAACATATATTTTGGCATGTCTTTTAAATCGTATAAAAAGCATGTTCTCTAAATATTTCAATTCAGAGATAGTTTCGGTAAACGATAAGCGTTTATTGACTATTTGCGAAAGAATATAAACTTTTAAATTTTCCCCATAACCAGTAACGTAGGCAAAAACCATGGCGGTATAATCAGCATTTTTCCCTAAGGAAATTGCCAAATCAGTGCCGACAGCAATTAATCTTGGGGGAAATTTTTGGGGATCTGGAAGTTCGTCGTAATAATGGATATCGCTCCTACGGATAATACGGTCATCATCGGAAATTATTTTTAAAAGATATTCTCGGTACCATGCGCTTTCATTCGCAACCTTTTTCTTTAGTATTTCTATTTCTTTCCAGCTTGGAAATTTAGCTGGCCACAAACATTTATGATTGTCATCAATCAACGGAAATTCTTTATATTCTCCATCCATTGGTCCAGACAAAATACATTGCTTAAGTCGCATCATAAGCGAATCTTCATGGAGCATGTTGCCAACAAATATATATTTTGTACTCTCATCGCCAATCGGGATTACTTCACCCATTAACCATCCCCAAAGTTTGTCCCTGTTTTCCTTAGTTTTTACAAGTTCTAGGTCTTCTACATCATCGCAAATAACCAAATCCGGACGATATTGACCGTGTCGTACCCCTCGAATACTTTGTTCAGTTGAGGCAATAGCAATCCTTGCGCCAAAATTTGATAAAACAATTGACGTGGCACCCCATTCGTCACTAACTTCCTCAAAAGGGCCGATATCAGCTTTTAGAAGTTCGTTATATTCAAGCTCGTGTTTTATATTGGTAAGGCTAAGTCTTGCCTGTGTTTGTGTCTGATTGATGATTAAGACAAATTTCTTGTGTAATTTGCCAATCACCGCCCAGATAGGATAGGAGAGGCTCATCAATGTTGACTTCCCAGAACCACGAAACGCTATTAATGCAGATACTTTTAATTCTTCGTCTTCAGTAATAGAAAACATTTCGTGATGAAAAGGGGCAAAAGGGTAAGTTATATAGTGTCCAAGGTATATCGAAAAGAACCAAAAATGACTCTTCCTAGCCAATATTCGCCTGACAGATCGCTTTCTTTTAATCTGAATTAACTCGTCTGTGGTAAGTGTTTGAATGTTCATGTTTTTTGACCTTCAATATTTTCAGGCAAGCTACC
>JAQVFF010000049.1 GCA_028697345.1 Candidatus Shapirobacteria bacterium | reverse complement strand
CGCCCTTATTGGCAAGACGATAGGCGGCGTTAATTGCCTTGCTAAAATTATCAAATGGCTTGATTTTAGTAATATTGGGTAAGCCTTTTTGAGCCTCGGCGATTATTTTTTGGCTGGCATCTCCTTTTAAAAACACTAGAGCCTTAAGCTGAGGATTTTTTTGAGCGGTTTTAATTAATTGGGAAAAACTAAGATTTTTATCAACTCCTCCCAAGATCCAAACCAGAGGACGATTAAAACTTTTAATAGCCATTCGGCTGGCGGTGGGATTAGTGGCGGCGCTATCATTATAAAAGTCTACCCCGGAAACAGTTTTTACAAATTCCAAACGGTGAGGAAGTCCGGAAAAGCTGCTTAAGACTCTTTTAATTGAGTCAGTTTTAATGTTTAGTAATTTTCCAATTTGAGCCGCGGCGGCAATATTGGCCAGGCTGTGTTCTCCCGGTATTTTAATAACCGATCGCCAGGTAGCAGGAATACTTTTAGTAGAAAACAAAATTACCCTGCCTGAAGCTTCTGTTTGCAGTTTTTTAGTCCAGGAATTTTCTTGATTAAGAATTAAATAGTCGTTTTTCTTTTGATAAGTAAAAATTAATTTTTTGGCGGCAACGTACTTGGTCATATTTTGGTAGCGATTGAGATGATCCGGAAAAATATTAGTGATAAGGCTAATATGAGGGGAAGACTGTTCGTTTTTTAAGCCTTCCAGTTGCCAGGAAGATAATTCTAAAACCACCCAGGTGTTTTCATTAATTTGAGGCAAGATATCCAGAAGGGAAACACCCAAGTTTCCTCCCAAAACAACCGGGTATTCGGAGTAAGATAAGATTTTTTCTGTCAAAAAAGCAGTGGTTGTTTTGCCCTTGGTTCCCGTAATGCCAATAATTTTTTTTGAAGGACACTCTCTCCAGAAGAGATTAATTTCTCCCAATATCGGTACTTGGTTTTTTTTGGCAGTTTTTAAAAAAGGAGAATTGTCCGGCACGCCGGGACCTTTAATTACTAGGTCGGCAGTTTGAAAATCAACATTCCGATGCTGGCCTAAAACGTATTTTATTGGTAGGTTGGCTAGTTTTTTGATAGTTGCGGCCAGTTCTTTTTCGTTTTTTAGATCGGTCACCGTTACTCGAGCGCCATTTTTGGCCAAGTAACGAGCAACCCCCTCACCTCCGCTCTGAGTACCCAGACCCATAACTAATACTTGTTTATTTTTTAGATTCATTTTAAAAAGTGGCTAACCAAAGGCCGAGTATGGCCAGCATAATTCCTACCAGCCAAGCGCGAGAAACAATTTTAGGTTCTTCCCAGCCTTGGTCACGCAGCCAAAGATGAAAAGGGGCGGCGCGGAAGAGTTTCTTACCCCAAACGGTTTTAGTTAACATCTGTAAAAGACTGGAAGAAATTTCAATGATGAAAATACCACCAATAACCGCCAGGGCGATAATTTTACCCAACAGTAAACCAATAATCGCCATGGTTGAACCAAAAGCCATGGCGCCGGTATCGCCTAAAAATATTCGGGCTGGATAAATATTAAAATAAAGAAAAGCAATTAACACCCCAATCCAGATGGCCGAAAAGACCGCCATCGGAATATCAAGGATTTGAAAAGAAATAATTGAAAAAGCGAATAAGGCAATCACCAGTAGGCCGCAAGAAAGACCGTCTAAGCCATCGGTGATATTAAAAGCGTTAGTAAAAGCAACAATAATGAAGGCGGCCAAGGGAATATAAAAAATACCAATATCAAAAAAGCCAAGTTTGGGAACATTAACAATACTGATTCCTAAATCAAAGTAAAGAAGACTGGCAATAATTAAGGCCAGAAACCACTGGAGGGCAAATTTATATTTTAACCGAAGACCAAAGATACCCTGTTTTTTAATTTTAAAAATTTTTTTAAGATCGTCAAAAAACCCCAATAAACCAAAGCTGAGCAGACTAAAAAGAATGATGTTAATTTCCTTGTTTAGGGAGAAGCAGACCGAAATATGGGCTTGATAATAATTTAAGACCAGCAAGGTTAGCAAAAATAGACCAGTCATAACGGCTACTAGTAAGATGCCGCCCCCCACAGGAGTGCCAGCCTTTCCTTGGTTATACTTGTCAAAAATCGGGGTTCGGGATCCTAAAAAATCGTGGGTAGTTTGTTTTTTTCTTAAGAATTTTTTTCGATAAAGAAAGTTGATGAAGGGAACAATTAAAAGGCTGGTGATGGTAAAAGACAGTAAGATTAAGCCTAAAAATAATCGCATAGTTCAAGCCAAATTTTTAATGAAATTTATTGTTGTGTTGTTTTTTTTGTTGTCTTTAATTTACTTTTGGTCTTCATTGCCAATTAAGGATTGTTAGCGATTGGGATTAAGTTCTTTGCACCCAGAGCAGTGATGATAATTATGACAGGAAATTTTTTGACAAGCAACCTCATTTCCCGATAATAATAGCAAAATTCGTTCCATGTGTTTCAGGAGAGAACCTTTTAGGTACCAAAGGGTTTTGGAATTTAAAAGTTTTTTCAGGATTTCGGCAGCCTCTTGATGGTTGTTGGCGTAAAAAATTTGTTTTTTGGGAAAACTGCCCTCAATGGCGCCCTGAACAATTTTTTTAGTCGCTGGACCCAAAGCAACTAAATAATCAATATTACCAAGCTTGGCTAAATATTGACCGACTCGGTAGTGTTCTTGTTCTTGATATTGACCCAGCTCCCCCATTTCTCCCAAAACAGCAATTCGTGGTCCTTGATGGTTGATTATTGATAAGGTTTTTAGGCCGGCAGTAGTTGAGGCGGGATTGGCCCGAAGAGAGTCGTTAATTAACAGACTTTGTTTGGGGCCTGTCTCCAGACTCATTCTGCCAGGAAGAGCGGTTAATTTTGCCAAAGACCGACAAGATTCATCGGGATCGATGTTAAAAAGGCTGGCTACCGCTAAAGCGGCCATTGCTTCTTGGGCAAAATGTTGACCTAAAAGGCGTAAACTAACTTTTCTGCTGACCGGTTTGTTATCGACCTTAAAATGGGCGTTAAGAGTGGTTCCAGTTTTAGTTACCCGAACCTTGTCAAAATAGAAATCAAAATCTGGTTTTGAACCATAGGTAATAATTGGACAGGGGGCTTTGTTAGCCATTTTAACCACCCAGGGGTCGTCAAAATTAAGAATAGCTCGGCCATTTTTTGGTAAAGACTCAATGAGTCGACCCTTTTCTTTCATAATTCCCCCTATCGAGCCAAGCATATTTTTTTCTGAGTGGACCGGAGTAATGCCGGTAACAATGCCGATAGTTGGTTTGACCAACCTTAAATGTTCGATCATTTCATTAGCCTGATCAACACAGTACTCTAAAATAGCCACTTCGGTTTGCCGGCTAATCTTTAATATGGTTATGGGTAAGTTATAAGTGCTGTCAAGATTGGTGTCGGTGGTGATCGTGTTAAGGTGTTTTTTTAATACCACCTCAATCGCCTTGACGGTGTTGGTTTTTCCGTAACTGCCGGTGATACCAATT
>JAQVFF010000012.1 GCA_028697345.1 Candidatus Shapirobacteria bacterium | reverse complement strand
TGCGAATATTGGCAATCATCTTTTCATTTTCCTTGGTTTGCCAACCCTCTTTTTCCAAAAGCGTTCGTAATTTTCTCATCAATTCCGGCAGATCAATTTTGGCCGGGCAGTTTTCCAAGCAAGCCGACACCTTAAGATTATGCCTTATTCCACGCCCACCTTATCCCCAAACTTAAAAATTTGATAAAATGTCCTAAGCCGCTCTAAACAAAATATGAAAAAAAAATTTGGATTGGTTGTAGTAAATTATAATAACCAAAAAAGCACGTTAAGCTTACTAAGATCGGTAGAAAATCTTCACAAGAGTAGTTTTGAGACAAAGTGGGTGGTAGTCGATAATGGATCAATCGGTAATATCGTTCCCCAGATTAGCCAAAAGTTTCCCGAAGTAGAAATATTGCAAAATGGAGAAAACCTTGGCCTTTTGGGAGGATTTAATCGGGGAATGAGATATCTTTTTGCTTGGGGAGCCAACTATGTAATGGCAATTAACAATAAAACAATATTAGAAAATAAAAGCCTTATTAGCGAATCAGTCCAATTGTTAGCTCAAAACGAAAAGTTAGCAACTAGAGATTATTATTTGGTCTCACGGAAAAACCTTCTTTCCGAAAAAGGATATTTTGTTAACAACAATGCCCAAAGAAAAAAACAACCCCAAGGTGTTAGTTGGCCAATCAAGCTCTCGGTGGCGATAGTCCATTATAAAACTCCAGCATTAACACAAAAATTACTCCAAAGTTTGCTGCAAGAAAATAAAAATATAGAAATTGTTGTTTTAAACAACGGTTCCGGCAACAATTTTAACCAACTGTTAAAAGAAAAATTTCCTTCGGTAAAACTTATTGATTGGCCGGAAAATTCCGGATTTTCTAAAGGATATAATCTGGCTATGGATTATTGTCGGGGCCAATATCTTTTGATGCTCAATTCCGATATCGAAGTTAGAAAAGGAAGCATAAAAAAACTAATTGAAGTCGCCGATAAGCATAATGGAAAAATTATCTTAACCGGCAAGCTTGTTCTTCCTGATGGGTTAACTCAACCATCGGCATTTCACCTACCAACAGCTTTGGGGGCAATAAAAGAATTTTTTTTAGGAAAAAAAGGGGCTTTTTTTGAATATTTACCCGATCAAAATAAACCAACAAGAGTTGAAGGGGCGGTTATGGCCTGTTTCCTCCTACCTCAAATAATTAGGAATAGAGTCGGCAGACTTGACGAAAGAACCAGTTTATACTTTGAGGATGTCGAATATTGTCGTAGACTCCAAAAAATACAGGTGCCAATTAAATATGTTTCCGAAGCGGTTTTTAATCACCACCATGGGGCCTCGTCCAAAAAATTACCCGAAGGAGAAGCCTATAGGAAACTAAAAAAGGCATCTTTACGTTACCATGGTTGGCTGAATTATTGGTTTATAACCTCAATTTTATGGATCGGTCAAAAATTTATACATCTAAATGACAAAAAAAACTAACAAAATCGATCTTTCGATAATCATTGTCACTTATAATAATTGCGAGGCCACCCTTAAAACAATCCATTCTTACCAAAAAGCGATTGATAAAGATAAAAGCAATTCCTATGAATTAATTATCTCCGACAACTCTCCGAGGGAAGATGTTGTCCAACAAATCAAGCAAAAATATCCAGGTATAAAAATCATTCACAATAAATCAAATTTGGGTTTTTCCAAAGCGAACAATGTTGGCTTTGAAAAGAGCCGAGGAAAATATCTTCTCTTTTCCAATCCGGATATCGAAGTGCAAAAAAATACTTTACCATACCTATTATCAAGAATGAAAAATTCGGTCAATGTTGGGGCTTGCACTCCGTTTTTGCGATTAGCCCTAAATAACGATATCGACTGGGGGGCTCATCGAGGTTTTCCAACTCCCTGGGCATCCTTTTCTTATTACAGTGGTTTGTTAAGATTATCTAAAAAATTCAATATGCTAAAAAAACAGTTGGGGAAATATTACCTGCTTGATTGCGATCTTAATAAAGAACACGAAGTTGATGCCATCAGGGGTGGATTTTTTTTTATTAAAAAAGATGTTTTTATAAAAGCAGGCAGGTGGGACGAATCTTACTTTATGTATGGAGAAGATATTGATTTGTCCTACCAAATTAAAAAAGTAGGTTACAAAATTATGTTTTTCCCCCAAGTCGAAGCCCTCCACTATCATGGTTTAACAACCGGACTAAAAAAACACAGCTCTCAGCTATCATTAATTGAAAAAAAGGCAAAAATGAAAGCCTATCATGCCTTTTATGATTCCATGAAAATTTTTTATGACAAAAATTATAAAAATCGCTATAGCAAAATAGCCAGGTTTTTGGTTATAACCGGTATTGAATTAAAACGGCTTTTGGGTCTGTTAAGTAAAAAAGTTTAACTTTATGTTATTATAGGACTATAATATTAATTATATTAACGTTTTCATTAAAATGACTCGACCAAATCAGCTTCGCTTTATAACTGATACAAGAAACCCAAACCCCCTTATTTGCGGCAATAAATTCTACCATCTTGCAAGAATTGCCAAATATCTTAAGGTTCCCAAGGCTTATTGCCTAAAACCTAACGCTTTTAGAACTTGTCTGCCTGAAAAATCTTTACAGATTTTAAAAGAGAAAACTCTGCTACTTAAGTCTAATGGCGGCTATCAGCTAAATCGAATACAGGGAGAAATGGTAAACGAACTTCAAAACTTAACCCTCAGCAATGAAGTAAAAAAAGAGTTATTATTAATACGAAAAAGGCTTTCTCCTCATTGGGAGTCTCCCCTTATTATAAGATCATCAAGTGTCTTTGAAGATTCCCAAAATGTTTCTGGGGCAGGTATTTACAAGAGTGTTGGTAATATCAAATCAACTAAACAGCTATACTATTCAATTAAAGAGTGTTGGTTTTCTTTCTTTTCTTTGTCTGCTCTAGCTCATCGACTAAGAATACAAGAATACACCCTCGAAAAACTACCGGCTCTAATTATTCAAAAATTTATGGACTGTTTTTTATCGGGTGTTGTTTTTAGCGAAGACCCAATCAGCTCAACCGGAGGCATATTAGTTGAATATTCGGACGATGGCTTATCGGACTCGATCGAGTCCGGAAAGGTTTTTGGCAAGAAATTTAAAATTTTCAAAAGAAAAAAATCAATTATTCCTAGCGAAAACGATCTTCCTCAAAAAGTTATTAAAGAAATTGCCAATATCACAGAAAAAATAACAACCGACTATGGAAAACCAATGGAGTTTGAATGGCTCCTGAACAAAAAACAAATATATACACTCCAAGCCCGCCCCATCAAAGTGACAAGCTCAAAAAAATCCTCAAAAACACTTTCTCCAAATCCTGAAATTCGTATTTATAAAGGCTATGACGATTATAATTATTTAAAAAGTATCGATCTGGGCGATGTTAGCGAGGTGTATTTAAGGAGTATCAACAAAAGAAAGTCCATTAGAGATTTGGCGGTTCAGCATAATGTTTGTGTCCACGGAGTAACAGTTTTGCAGGCTAATCTAACAGGAATAAATGAGTTTAAGATTAATAACTGCCAAGAATTAAATCGCATCAAAACTCCAATACTAACAATAGACTTGGGTCCTCATATAAGAGCCTTCTATGCTAAAAGGGAGCACATAAACTCTACTCTTAAGACATTACTACAATATAGTATTGGCACAACAACTTTTATTGTTAGAGAATTTGCTTCGGGTAAGTTTTCTGCCATTTCTTCTATGCTCGATAAAAATAATATCCTAGTAGAAGTGTGTCGAGGAAGCTTAATTGGTATAAATCGAGGTTTTGTGGAAACAAATACTTATAGGGTTAATCCTAAAAATAAAAAAGTGATAACAATTAATGCTCACGATTTTCCCTTAAGATATTATGATTTTGATAAAAAAAGCCAGTGTTTTAAATTTAAAAAATCTAATAAAATTCTGTCTGCCAATGCAATAAATCCCAAAATTTTAATCGAAATCGCCAAATTTACTAAAACAGTCAACCAAAGTAACAAACCAACAAGTTTGGAATGGTCCATTGTTAATGATAGACCTGTTTTTATTGATCACACTAACTTAATCAATGATTACACGACAAAAAATATAACAATCGAGGGGTCTAAATTATATTATTTAAGTAAGGGCAAAATAGAAGGTAGGGCTCTCATTGTCAAAGACTTAGATAAACTGGAATATATTTCTTCAGGCCCCACCCTAAATGTTACTGGTTATCCGCCGATTATGGAAGAAAACCCAGAAATTGTAAATTTACTGAAGTTGACCGAAAAAAATAAAAATTTAATTATTATTTCCAAATATCCTTATACTGCTTTTAGTTTTCTTATAGGCAGAGTTGGGGGCTTTATTTTTGAATCAGGACCATTACTATGTCACCTATGTATTGTTTGCCGAGAGCAAAAGGTTCCTGTCGCTATTATTCCTAACGCCCTATCAGCTTATAACAACGGAGACAAAATTAAAATATGATCAAAAACGGCTTTGCCTATTTAATCCTTGGAGAAAACAATCTTCGGTTAAAGAAAATACAAACATCTAATCAGAGGTTTGTCGTTTTTAAGCTTGAGACCTCAAGTCAGCAAATAGGCTTTAACACTGCTTTAATATTTTTCAAAAATATTAAAGTCCAATGCCTCCTTTTGACAGAAAAATCCGAAATTCTTTCACACGAACAGCTATTTTTGTCTAAAGCCCTAGATGAATTTGGGGTTGTTGGAAAAATACACCAAAATACTATTACCTCTTCAGAAGGCATGGCGCCTCTTTTCCTAATCGCCTTAAACAATAAAACCATCTACACCTATAGCCTTCTATTATCAAATACTGGCGAAATGCTTTTTCTTAACTCTGGTAAAAAAAAGATTGATAAGAACAGGCTTAATATTAAAAATATCGGTAATTATATCAATCTGGCCATTAACAATCATCATAAATACCGTTATCAGCTAAACAATTACATCGGCCTATATTTTAAAAGCAGCCCAGATATAGAATATGAATACAAACTTAATCTCCCAAATACAACTGACATTTGGCAAATTCAACAGTATTTTGTAAGATCTCTACGGCAAGGAAAAATACCGGGCTATGCCTTAAACCTCCTTAGGGGAATTACTCGATGGACGTTTGAAAACTATCTTTTTGAGATAGTTGCACCTAAAAAAGAAAGGGGGTATATTTCCTTTATTCGAACCCCTAATAATAACTACATTATTAAGCATAAAATTTATAATAAAGATCGGCTGAAACGAATAGAGTTGAGAACTAGAGACGTTAAAATAAGGGGTTCCTTCGAGGATTATCTTAAAGAAAAATATCCCGGGTTCCTTTTCAAGGAATACCCCATGTTTATTAGACAATTTTATGGCTTTGTAATGGATTCTCTAGATAGCGGCAATAATTTTGGCTTTACGGTTGACAGAAACTACATTAAAGGAAGTAATTACCCCAACCTCATTCAGCTTGAAATAGAATATTACAACAGTCTGAAGCTAACCGGGCCGAACAACTTTTATAAAGAACTTGCCCAAGTTACGGATATTTATAAAAAACACCTTACTCTGCTTAATATTCCTTTCGAAAGCACTTTTTATTCAAAATTATCTTATCTTAAAGATTGCGCTCGTAATAAAAAATGTCCAACAAGAATTTTCTCTTCATAGTCACCTGAAATAAATAATACCACTCTCTTACCCCTTGGGAATTTGATCAAGCCGCTTCGGAAAGACAAAAGAAGCCCCTAACAACAATAAAGTTCTTTAGGGATTTGACCTTCTTCAATTTTGCCAAAGGGGTTGCCGAATTTGCGAATATTGGCAATCATCTTTTCATTTTCCTTGGTTTGCCAACCCTCTTTTTCCAAAAGCGTTCGTAATTTTCTCATCAATTCCGGCAGATCAATTTTGGCCGGGCAGTTTTCCAAGCAAGCCGAACAAAGGGTACAGGCAAAACAATTGGCTAACTTAGCCTTCTTTAAACTTTGAGAAAAGGCGGCAAAAACTACCCCCCGGGAACCCAAATATTTACCACCATAATGACTACCGATTTGATGATAAACCGGACAGAAATTAAGACAGGCGCCGCAATTCAGGCAATGCAATAATTCCGAAAAACCGGCTTCAATTAATCGGCCGCGGCCATTATCTAATAACACCAAATTTACTTCCTTAGCGCCTTGGGCACCGATAATTGTTTCGTTAGCAATATCAGCCGTTTTGGACGGACTGGCAATGACGGAAACATAAGCCGGCCAATCCTGGCCGGTACCCCAAATGGCTGAAGCTTGCACCACCATCAAAGCTTCCTTTAAAGAAGGAACAATTTTTTCAAAACCGGCAACCACAATATGACTCTCAGGCCAACGAGAAACTAAAGAAATATTACCCTCGTTTTCCAAAATGACAATTTTACCATCGGCAGTAATGGCGTTAGCGCCGGTAATGCCGGCTTGGGCTCGATTAATTTTCTCCCGCAAATAATTACGGGCAAATTCGGCTATGCCTTCGGCGGTTGGAAGAATTCTTTTCCGATACTTTTTTTCAATTGCTTGAGCAATTTTTTCCGGAGAAAGATGAAGAGCCGGCAAAACCGGGTGGGCTTCCGGATCACCAACTAAGGAAACAACAAAATCACCTAAATCCGTTTCTTGCACTTGTTTGTCGGCCAAAAAGCCCTTTTGGTCAATTTCTCCAAAAGCATTGGTTTTGGCTTTAATGACTCTTTTCTTATCTTTAAGTAATTTTTCAATTATTTTCCGAGCTTGATTATCGTCTTTAGCCTCAAAAACCCGAATGCCATTAGCCTCTAAATTGGCTATTGCCTGTTTTCTCAACTGATCAATTTGATCCAGGGCCTGCTTTTTCATCTGGTGAACCTCTTCCCGAAAGCCCTCCATTTCTAATTGATTCTTTTTCAAAGCCTGATCTCTTTTGCCTTGGTACTCTAAAACTATTCGCCACAGAGCGGTCTTTGTTTCCCGATCCCAAAAAGATTGCTTATTGATGGTCATTTTTACCTTTATTAAGACTAAACAACTGTGATAATTCTTTTACTTTTATCCCTTTGGCATTTTCTTTTAGGTGCAGGTAGCACAACGGACAAGCGGTACATAAAATTCTAGCACCGGTTTCTTTGGCTTGCTTAATTCGGTCTTGGGCAATTTTGCTGGCCAAATCCGGTTCATTAGACTGAACGCCGCCGCCGCCGCCACAACAAAAGCTATTCTTTTTATTTAACTTCATTTCACTAATTCGATAACCTAAATTTTTGATTACTGTCCGGGGCTGGTCATAAACTCCCATTTGTCTTCCTAAGTGACACGGATCATGATAAGTTAGTTTTAAATTTTTAACTTTGGGCTGTAACTTTGAGTTTTGAGCTTTGAGTTTTGAGCCTAGTGTTTGGCTAATGTGCTCCACCTCAATATTCCAGTCTTTCCCTAAAGCCTCTTGATAATATTTTTTCAAAATCATAAAACAGGCCGGACAGTTAGTAATAACTTTGGTCACGCCATGGTCTTTGAAAATCTTCATATTTTCCTTAGCCGCTTTTTTAAAATCGGCCAAGTAGCCGGCTTTTAGGGCCGGAGAGCCACAACAAAGCTCTAATTCTGAAAGGGTAATAAAATCAATTCCCTCTTGGCGCAAAATTTCTTGATATTTTTCCTCCAAGTCCTTGGCGACAAATTTGGTCAAACAACCCGGATAGTAAAGAGTGTTGCCACCCAAAATTTTATCTAAAATTGACATCCTTTAATTTAATAAACTAATCATAATTGGTACTTGAATCACAGATAATAAGGTCGAAATAAAAATAGTATTGGCCACTAAATCCTGATCAAGCTGGTATTTTTGAGCTAAAACAAAGGTGGTAACTGCCAGGGGCATGGCCGCCTGCAACAGGGAAACCGCTACCAAAGGTTGCCTAAAGTCCAAACCCAAGATAGCAAAAATCAAAGCCATAAACAAGGGGAGGCCAATTAATTTTAAACCGGCTAAGATAAAAGAGGGAAAAAGCCGTCTTTTTAACAAACAAAGACACAAAAATATTCCCAAACTAAACAGAGCAACCGGGGAAGCAGTAACTCCGACCATGGACAAACCCGATAACAAAAATGAAGACAAAGATAATTTTAATAAGGAAAAAGCCAAGCCCAAAACAATCGCCCAAAAAAGGGGTAATTTGGCAATGTTAATTAGCACTGTAATAAAATTGGCTTGAGCTTTTTTTGGTAAGACTCAAGTAAAAATATTCCTAAGGTTAACACCAAAATCAAATAAATAATTGATATTGATACCGCTCCAACCAGGCCTTCTTTAGGATAGGCAATTTCGGCCACCGGCACCCCCAAATAGGCCACATTACCAAATACCGATCCCAGAGCAAAAATTATTTTCCTACCTCGATCCTGACTAAATAAACCAACCAGCCAATAGATCAAACCGGCAAAAACAACAATACCAGCTAAGCTATAAGCCATCATCGGGTTTTGAAAAATTATTGCCAACTCTGCCTCCACCAAACCAACAAAGGCCAGGGCCGGAAAAGCAATATAAAAAGCAAAATCGTTTAAGATTACCAGCCAAGATTCTTGGGCAATTCTTACCTTTTTGGCTAAATAACCTAAAAAAATAATTAAAAAGAGAGCAAAAACCGGTAAGTTAAGCATAGAGAATATTATTTTTACATCCAACCCCTAAGAAGGGCAAAGCCCAAAAAGACTAAAATTAAACCGGCCGCCAAACGCATATATTTTCTAAAATTAAGCCGCCATTTTTCAATTTTATCGGCTTGGGTCCAGGCCAAGGAAACCAGGATAATAATCGCTAAAAGTGGTAAAACAAAGAAAATATTGTACCAAATAAGATAGGGCAAGTAGACCCCACCCTTTTGGGCCAAAAGGGTAACATAAACCAAAGGAATACCTGAGGTGCAGGGAATTTCTACTAAAGAAGAAAGCAAAGCCAGTAAGAGGGCCGAAGGAATGGTACCTTTTTTAATTAATTTCTCGACCGCCGGTTTTGCCCTGGAAGGAATTTCCAAAGAAAACCATTTGCCATAAAAGAAAAAATCTTTAACCATAACCACCCCTGCGGCCAAGGCCAGTATGGCAACAATGGTTTTGATCCGCTGAATAAAGCCAATCAAACCAATTAAATTAATCATCCCAATCATAAAAAGAAAGTAAATAACAAAAACCCCTAAAGCAAAGGCCAAACCCACTTTTAGAGCCTTCTTTCTTGAACCAACTGCCAACAGGTAAGTTAATAAGAAAAGCAGAACCGAGAACATGCAGGGGTTAATCCCATCAACCAAACCCAAAACTATTCCTAAAACATAAAGGGGAGAACCGGAATAAAAACTAATTGAGCGGCCAAAAAAATCAACGGTAAAATCCTCGTCTGTTTGTGGGGTAAAGGTATTAATTTTAGGCATCTGAGTAAGAGTTTGTTTCAGTTCTTCTACCGGACAAGGGCAACCCTCAGACTGACAGCTAACTAAGCTGGTTTCCAGGTTACGCCTGATTACTTCTTCACCTAAAAAGTAACTATCGCCCATAAAAACAATTGGAAAGCCGGAAAAAGTTAAACCGTAAAATCCTTGAAGTTGTTGAAACAGAGCTTGGCTTGATTCGTCTTCGCTGATATTATAAACTTTCAAATCAACATCGTGATCCTCTGAAATTTTAGCTAAATATTCATAGGTCTTTAAACAGACGGGGCATTGATCGTTAACAAAAAGATGAAGACAAACCGATTCTATCTGGTTGATAGTGGATTGAATCGGAGTAGGGGAAGGTTGCGTGACGGGCAAAGAAGAATCATCAAACCCCTCCAGGCCGCCCTGGGCCAAAACCTGGGCTGGAGAAGGACAACCGGTAACCAAACAACTCTTAATTAAATCTTCAATTTGCCGACCAGTAGTGTCTTCTGAACCAAAACCGACCACAAAATCTCGACCGATAAAAGTCATCGGCACCCCGCGGGGAATCGTTCCATAAGCTTCGGCCATCCGAGTAAATAATTCCTGGTTATCTCGATTACGATAAATTTCAAAATCCTCAACTCTAAGTTGAGAATATTTTTGAACCAATTTATCTAAAAATGGTTTTTGATTCGAGCAATGAGGGCAACCTTCGCCCCAGAAAAAATAAATAACTGCTTCCTGGTCATTAGTAGATAAATTATTTTGGGATAAAACCGGTCGAGGCCAAAGCACCATCATCGCAACTAATAAAGACAACCACAGTCTAAACGTTTTTTTAATCATTTTTAAATTAAGACCAACTGATCATTGTAATTCAGTAATTTTAAAAATCACCCCAGTAACCCTTCTGCCTTTTTCGGTTAGAGAATAATAGACTCGCAAACCCCTTCTTTCGCCAACAACCAAACCGACCTTTTTTAGATCACTTAAATGATGAGAGGCAAGGCTTTGGGGCATAGCTACCTGTTCCATTAAATCACAAACACAGCCATCCTTAAGCCTTAAAACAAAAAGTATTTTAAGACGATTATTATCGGCCACGATCTTTAACAATGAAGAAAGCTGATCCAGGGCAGAGAGAGTTGATTTCTCTATGCTCCGACAACTACATTTACTATCACCACAACTACATAAACGCATATTCATACATCATATTCTTGCTGTCTATTTTTGTCAACAATAAGAAACAACTCTGCCTATCTTTAGAAAATAGTTTTTTTAAAAGAGGTTTATCGGGGAACTTCAAGCTTTTTTTTGACTGGCTAGTGTTTTAACAAAAGCACTCAATTGTAAAAAAATCACTACTAGTGTCAGGGCAAGATAAAAGTAACCAAAAAAATCCGGCCCGCCTCGATATTTAGAAAAAAACTGAAAATAGAATGAATGAGTGGCCACTAAATAGAAAACAACATAAGTAAAAGTGTGAAGCCACTTCCAGGATTTTACTCCCAACCATCTAATTACTCCGCCAAAAGAGGTAATCGCCAAAATCAATGACCAAAACAAGGCGATAAAACCCAACAAATTAGCTAGACCATAACCCTCGCCGCCAATGCCGCCACCCAAGGCGGCCAAAAAATTCCACTTCGGCCGGCCACTCATAGCAAAATAAAAATGAGCCAAAGAAGTTAAGGTAAACCAAATTCCTAACTCGCCTCGCCAACTCCAAGGTAATTTCAATGGAGAAGAAACTATCATGGGTTTTTTAAGCTTGGTTACCGGACCAATAACCAAAGTTAAAAACAACAATACAAATGAAACCCGGGCAAAAACAGTTGACCAAGCCACCCCCAAGAAGTGATTAAAAGTAAAGGCTAAAGCAAGAGAAAAAAAGCCAACCAACAGGTGTTGAAGCCAGGTGTTTTTAGCGTCCATGTTTTTTAAAAATAGCTTACCATTAAGCTACCAGTTTTCAACAAAAAAAGCAAGGCTGTTTATCAAAAAGCAACAAGACAAAAAAATTTTATTACTTTTTTTATGTTTTTTCCTGATTTAAGCTGATCTTAACTGGCCGGGCCATCATTGCTCCCAGGCGGCCGATTTTAAAAACCGCCGAACTTATAAAGCTGGCCAATGCCAAATGAGCAAAAACATTCAGGCTTCTAGTTGTTTCATTACCGGACTGGCCCAAAAAACTAGTTTCCAAGCCGGGAAGTAAATTAACATCGCCTAAAGAGGAAAACAAGCTGACTGGCTGAAGCTGACCGATGAAGACTAAATAAACATTAACAACAACACCGATAATTACCATCACAGAAAAAATCAACAAAACATAACCAACAGTTTTTTCTCTCATGTTTTGATGATAAATCAAAGCCGGTCAAGAAGCAAGTGTGTTAAAATTAAGCTGTATTTTGCGGGGATTGGCGCAGAGGCTAGCGCGCGCGCTTTGGGAGCGCGAGGCCGCCGGTTCAAGTCCGGCATCCCCGACTAAATAATGAACTTTTTTTAAAGTACTATGAAATATTTAGACAGGGTGTACGGCGAATTTAATATTACTGAGCCGGTAATTTTAGAATTGATAAATTGCCCTACTCTCCAAAGATTAAGAGACATCGATCAGGGAGGTTACCGACCTCTTTGGATAAAGCCCAGTGTTAATACCGGCAAATACGATCATAGTCGTTTTGCCCACTCTTTGGGTGTCTACCTATTGCTTTATAAGTATCAGGCTCCAATTGAAGAGCAGATTGCTGGCCTTATTCACGATGTTTCCCATTCTGCCTTCTCCCATTGTATTGACTATATTCTAAAGGCCGGCTCAGAAAAGGAGCACAATCACCAAGACAACCTTTTTGACAAGTATGTAAGAAAAACAGAAATTCCGAAAATAATAAAAAAATTCGGTTTCGATTTGGAATATATTCTAAACGATGAAAACTTTCCTTTGAAAGAAAAAAGTCTGCCCGATCTATGTGCCGATAGAATTGATTATTCTTTAAAAACTGCGGTTATTTTCAACGAACTAAATGAACAAGATAAAAACTATCTTTTAGAAAATTTAATAACAAAAAACAATCAGTGGTTTTTTAAAACTCTTAAAAGTGCCCAAAAATATGCCAAACTCTTTCTTAAACTAAACACTATTTACTATTCTGGCCTCCCTTCCGCCATTATGTTTAGAACAGTCGGTGATTGTTTAAAATATGCTCTACAAAAAGAATATATCCTGGAAAAAGATCTTTACACTACTGACAAAATAGTAATAGAAAAAATAAAAACACTTTTAAACAATGATCCAAGGCTAGAGTTGCTTTGGGAACGAATGAATAATAAGCTGAAGATTGATAATAATCCCGCAAACTACGACACCCAAGTGTTTTGTAAATCAAGGATGGTTGATCCTTTATTTAGAAATAACGGAACGTTAAGACGAATATCAGAAGTTGAATCAAATTGGAGCAACATTATAAAACAAGAATTAAAACCAAAGCAGTATTTTTTGAAATTCGAGAAATAAACAAGACAACAATTATTGTTAACACTAAGCTTGGCGACATTTTATAATTTTAATTAAATCAAATTGAATAAATTCAAATAACTGCCTATACTATTAGTTAATATTGACCAAAAAAAACTACCAATAAATAATATGACCGTGAAGATGCTTATTGTTAGGGCTCAAAATGGTTTTGCTACTCTGAACATTAATCAGAAATACGTTAAAACCGCCTTGGGCTTCCTGGAAGACTGGTTAACTAAAGAAAAATTTAAGAATTACTTCCCTCAGGTAGAACAACTAATATTAAATCAACATTGGAATTATTTATTAGACTCCTTTTATCAGATTATTCCCTTTGGTACTGGAGGAAGACGAGGAGAAGTTGGGGTAGGCCCCAACAGGATCAACCCCTGGACTATTCAGGCGTCAGCTCAGGGACACTCGCAATATTTAATTAAAAAATATGGAAATGAGGCTAAAAAAAGAGGGGTTGTTTTTGCCTATGATAATCGAGAATTTTTTGGAAACCGATTTCTAGATAACAATCTAGAAAATCCGGTCAAAAACCTGACTAGTAAAAATTTAGCCATTACCGCTGCAGAAGTTTATACGGCCAACAGGATTAGAGTTTATCTTTTTGACGATATTCGAACCACCCCAGAGCTTTCGTTTACTATTAGACACTTGGGGGCTGTTGCTGGAGATATGTTTTCCGCTTCCCATAACCCACCCGACCATAATGGTAAAAAGGTTTACGATGAATTTGGTGGTCAATTAATTCCTCCAGAAGATGAAGAGTTGGTTACTGAAGTAACCAAAAAAGTAACCAAAATAAAAAAGATGTCTTATCAGCAAGCAATCAGTGAAGGTTTGATTAAGAAAATTAGCTCCAGGGTTGATGAGGAATACCTTAAGGCGGCCACCGGTGTCTCTTTATCCAGTGAAAGAAACTTAAAAATTGCTTTTACACCGCTTCATGGTTGCGGTAGTACCTCAGTTTACAAGGGCTTAAAAAAACTGGGGTTTGAAATTTTTGAAGACCCCAAAACAAATAATCCCAGCGGTAAGTTTGAGAACATTACTTTTAATATTCCTAACCCTGAAGTTATTCAATCGTTTGATACCACACTTAAATTCGCCAAAAAAGAAGGAGTCGATATTGTTCTAAATAGTGATCCTGACGCCGATAGAATCGGAATCATGGTTAGACATCACAACAACTGGATATTTTTAAACGGTAATGAAATTGCCGCAATTTTAACCGAATATGTCATTCAAAAAAGGAAAGAGAAAATTAAAAAAAGCGGCGTAGTTATTAAAACTACTGTAACAACAAATCTTATTGAAAAGATCTGCCAAAAAAATAACGTTGAGGTTATCGGTGAACTATTAATTGGTTTCAAATATATTGCCAATGCCATGAACCTTTTAGAAGAAAAGGGGAGAATGGCTGAATTTTTAGTCGGCTGTGAAGAAAGCCATGGCTATCTGGCAGGAAACTATGCCCGAGACAAAGATGCTATTACTGCCGCCGTCTGGCTCTCCGAGTTATCGGCAGAACTTAAGAAACAAAACAAAACACTAATCGACTATTTAAATCAGATATATTCCAAATACGGCTATTTTAAGAATTATCTGACAGAAATTCGTCTTTTGGGAGCAGTAGGAAAAGAAAAGATTGATCAAATTCAATCATCATTACGAAAAAATTGCCCTGACAGGTTTGGAAAATACCGAGTTGAAAGAGTGGAGGATTGCCTGTCCCGAAAACCCATTTTATCCGAAACCGATAAAACCGCCAAAGATGTATTAATTTTCCATCTTAAACCACTTGCCAAGACCACCAGCATTAAGGTTACAATTCGACCGTCAGGAACCGAACCAAAAATAAAAATGTATTTTGAAATAGGAACAGGGCCTGTTGTTTTCGACCAATTAGCGATGGTAAAGAAAGATATTGAAGACATATTGCAAGATCTAGAACAGGCCATAATGTTGGCTTGCTACCAAATAATTGATATTGATTTTCCCAAAAGAGGTTTTTTGCTTTTTTGGCAGCTTCCACTTGATGATAAGATGACATATTTCAAAATTGAGCCGGAAATTGAAAAACTAAAAAATATAAAGAGTAAAATTAATCGCAAAAAAAAGTTTTTAAAATTAGTGTCGTTTTTGGGATCAAACCCAGTCGAAAAAATGGACCAGGCCTTTAAGGCCAAAAACGGCGTTTCTGTACTAGCCTATCTTGAACTTAAAGAAAATTCAAAAATCCCAAATCAAAAAAATTAATTCGATTGTTTTTTTTCATGATTTTTGATTTCAAAAAAGATCTGCCAACTTCCTGGTTTTTTAAACCCGACTTGTAATATAATATTCCCAAGTG
>JAQVFF010000048.1 GCA_028697345.1 Candidatus Shapirobacteria bacterium | reverse complement strand
AATATTATTGATAATAGTTTGTTCATTCCCAAGTTGACCATTTTGATAAGTCATTCTAACCACACGATTCAAAGTATCGTTCCCGTTTCCGCTATAGGTATAGTATAAATAAACATAACCATTGGTAATAAAATCGGGATGAAGCGTTATCCCCAAAAGACCTCCTTCTCCAATTTCTGTAACATTGTTAATGGTGATTATGGGTTCCTGTTGTAAGTTATCACTGGTATCTATTAACCTTACCCTCCCAGGCCGCTCTGTTACCAAGATGCTTTTATCCGGTAGAAAAACAATACTCCAGGGTGTTTCCAGACCTTCTGCAATAACCGTGAACCGTGAGCCCTCTTCATCTGGTGCTAAAACATCCTGTTCTAAAACAACTTGTTGAGGCGACAGATTCTTGTTAAAAGCAATTACCCAAAAAAATCCAGCCCATAAAACAACTATTATTATCAAAAAGATAATCAACTTCTTCATTTCTTTATTTTACCAATTTGAATATTTACTACAAGGTTTTTATGTGAGACAATTCTTGAAATAAGATATGAAAAGGGGATTTGTAAAAATACTGCTCCTGGTACTATTAGCAGTTGTTTCTTTGTCTTTTGCATATTATTATGGCACCCAAAGAGAAAAATCTGATGGTTTTCCCGTTCCCCAAATAACTGAAAGACCCACAGAACCTGAACAAACATCTTCCCCCACATCTTTTCCGACCATTATTCCAATATCAAACATTCCTTCCGGTTGGAAAACTTACACTAATCAAGAATTTGGTTTCGAAATTTCTTACCCGCCCTCTTACGAAGCTCTCGACGACCAAAACAATCTTTATGGTTGGCCAAACGGAATTGTTCTAATTTATGGCGGCGGACAATCCTATGATTTGGCGATTGAACATTGGAATACTCAATCTGAATACGAAAATAAATATAAAAATCAGACTAACATTACAGTTAAAAAAATTGGTAACTCTTATATCACCTTACTTAATACCAATTTCCAGACCGAGGTTGACCAAATAATCGAAACCTTTAACGAACTTAGTTTTAATCAGTAAACATTTAACCTTGACTTATTAGTTATAATTGAGATACTATTAATCTAGTATGAGTATCAAAAGATTGCTGTTATTAGGGTTATTTTTATTTTCGGTTAGTTTATTTACCCCCAAAACCTCACAAGCAATCGAATTACCGGAAACGTTAGCTTCAGAAAATTCAATCGTAATCAAAATACAAGAGGGAATAGAATACTTCTTTGCTTTTAGAACTGAAAATAAAATAACGGTGTTGGAAAAACACGCTGAAAAAAGACTGATTATGGCTCAAGGTTATGTGGAGGAAGGAAAAAATGACAGGGTGCAAAGTGTTCTACAAAGTTATCTTCAAATAAAAGAAAGACAAAACAATTTGTTAGAAAAAACTGTTGAAGGAAAAATTTTGGGAATAGTTCAAGAAAGAACCATTGAACAACAAAAAACAATGGAAGAAATAAAAACAAAAATCGATGAGGGCGTGAAACAGAAAGTTGTTCAAGTTCAAGAACAAGTGGTTAATCAAGTGGCAAAAAAGGTTGTTGATATAAATGGACCGGAAGGAGTAACTGAATTTTTAGGTCAAGTGGCACGTGTCTGGGCCCCTGGAACGGGACCGGGTGGAGAAGGGGGACATGTTTGGGCAGGCGGCGCAGAACGTGTCTGGGCTGACGGAACGGGACCGGGTGGAGAAGGAGGGGAAGTAGGCGTAGTTTATGCGGGTGGTGGAAAATTAATATATGCTCCTGGAACGGGACCCGGAGGAGGAGAGGGAGAAGTTGTAATTGAAGGCGGAAACATAAAGTTCGCGTCCGGAACCTCGCCAAACGGAGAACCAAGCGGAACAGATACTAAGACTGTGGAGGTTAAAACTGGCGGGGTAGATAGCGGTGAAACAAATGTTGTAGAAGGCGAAAACCAAGACTCGGGGCCCAAAACTTCTTTAGAAGAAGAATAAACGACCATCCATTCAAAAAAACTCCCAAAATAAAATTAGCAAAAAAACTGATGATGGTAATTGGCTAGCTATTTCTGCTTGGAAAAGGAAATTAATCTGAATTCTCAACTTCAGGGTTTTCTGGTCTGCCCAAAAAACCCCTGCTTTCCCCAACCGAAATATTTTGAGCTGTTATCATCCCGCTAGCATCTTCTGAGCCAACCACCATTATTTGCTCACCAACTTTTAAGTCCTCAAAGGAACCCTGACTAGTTTTGTTAATCAAGGTTGAATTGGCATAAACTACTATCTTGGTATTGCCTTCCTGAGTTTTTAGAGTAATGGTTTCATCTTCTGCGCTAATTATCTGGCCGTTAACCACCTGACCAAGCCCAGAAGCCCCATTTCTTACCGGCATTTCTCTTACCCGATCGGAGAATTGACCAAACTGGGGGTTGCCTGCCTGCTTTTTCTGGTACTGAATACCGCCCCAGAAGGCCAAGCTGCCCACCCCAATGGCGACAACTATTATTAGTATTAAATTATTTTTCTTCATTCTTTTCTTCACCTCCTTACTTTCGGCCTTAAATTGTTAATTTAAAAAATATTATTCATACCTTAAGGCTTCAATCGGTTGTAGATTGGCCGCTTTCTGAGCCGGATACCAACCAAATAAAATTCCAATTCCCGTCGAAACACCAAAAGCCAACAAAACAGAAGGAAAGCTAATAATAAATTCGGAGCCGGCAATTTTGGTATAAGCATAAAAACCAATCATTCCTAAAATAATACCTATTAAGCCTCCGGTAAAAGTCAAAATTATGGCTTCTATCAGAAACTGGGTAATAATGGTTTTCTTTTTTGCTCCCAAGGCTTTGCGAAGGCCAATTTCCCGGGTTCGCTCTGTCACCGACATTAACATGATGTTCATAATGCCGATCCCGCCAACCAGAAGGGAAATAGCGGCGATTCCGGCCAAGAGAGTGGTAAACGTTCCTGTCACCTGGGAAGCGGTTTCTAAAATATCCACCTGAGACATAATCCTAAAATCGGCCTCTTCCGGATTAGACAGGTTGTGTCTTGCCAAAAGCAAATACCCCACTTGGTTTTGGGCCAAATCCATCACCTCTTCGCTTTCGGCCTCCAAAGCAATAGAGGTTAGGTGTTTGGCGCCAAAAAGTTGTTTTTGAGCTGTTGTTAGGGGAATGTAAATCTGATCATCTTGACTATTGGCCCCAGAACCCCCCTTACTACCAGTTACGCCGATAACTTGAACATTTTTCCCTTCAATCCTTATCGTCTGACCAACCGGATTAGCACCTTCACCAAACAGGTCTTCGGCCACATTCGGCCCCAGCACCGCCACTCTTGAAAGACTGTTAAGGTGTTGACTAGTAACAAAACTGCCAGCACTAAGGCTTATTTTTCTAACCTCAAGATAAGCCGGCTCTACACCAACAACCTGACTATTAGTATTATTTCTTCCGGCAACCGCCTGGGCTCGACTGCTATATTCTGGTGAGACATTCTTAATGGTGGTAATTTGAGAAGAGGTTTTAATGGCTTGGGCATCATCATTGGTTAGGCTGGTGGCTTGTCCCATTGCCCCCCGAACTCCGCCAGAGGAAACCTGAAACCCGGGGGTAATGGTTAATAA
>JAQVFF010000047.1 GCA_028697345.1 Candidatus Shapirobacteria bacterium | reverse complement strand
GGTACGTTCCTACGTGTTACTCAGCCGTCTGCCGCTGTCGCCTTACGGCGACCGCTCGACTTGCATGCCTAAGGCACACCGCTAGCGTTCGTCCTGAGCCAGGATCAAACTCTCAAAAAAAGAATTTTCCTACCACATTCCGAATGCCAATGTCAAATTAATAACATTGTTGTCTGTCAAATTGCTCAAATTGTCAAAGAGCCAAAAAAATAAATATCTTTAATTTAAAATAAAGACAACTGTTATCTTAGCACGAAGAAAGAAGTAAGTAAAGAGAGGGAAGGAGAAAAAAATTCAATTTTCAATCGACCAGTAAAGTTCCTAAAAATCTTATGAGAAAAATTTTTGAAGAGGTTCAAATTCAAATCATCATCTTTCTTCCATCGCTTTCCATAAAACTATTGCCAAGGAAATCATTACGTTTAAGCTAATATTAAAACCCCACATTGGTATTTCCAGGGTTTGATCAACCAATTCTAGCACCTCATCACTTACACCACTAGTTTCATTGCCAACCACTAAAGCAATCGGAAAAGAATAGTCAACCTGACGATAATCAACGCTTTTGTCTGATTGCTCAACAGCAAAAACTTTTAATTTAGGTAATTTTTCTTTTAACTTTTTAACTGCCTTTGAAGCTGATTTTTGATATTGCCAAGGAACCCACTCTTCTGTTCCAATTGCCGCCCGATGAATTTTAATATTGGGTGGGGTCTCTGAACGACCACAAATAATTACCCCAGTTGCCGCTACAGCATCAGCCAACCTGAAAATAGCGCCAATATTATAAGTATCTAAAACATTGTCTAAAACAAGATAAATTGATTGACGTTTTAATTTTTTTAATTGACTGACGCTTGGTTTTTGGAAGCGTAAATATTTAGCGTTTAATTTTTGTCTCATTTTTGCCAAGTATAGATTGGACCGGTAAACTGGCCAACAATGGTCGGTTTTGTTTTTACTGTTAGGCTGTTAATATACAAACTGCTTGATGAACCAATAGAGGCAGCACCAAAATAGCGAATAAATTTAGGCCGACATTCCTCTATTAACAAACCCAATTGGCTAAGCAAACGCTGAATTTCTAAGCTTCTTTCCCGAGCCCGATCACTTTGACCATAACAAAAATAAACCCGCGATGAGGATTTCTCATCAAGAGCTTCAATTGAACGAGATAGAAACAAACTAACCCCATTAGCGGTATAGGGAGGATCAGAAAAAACTAAATCAAAATTATTAAGGAGATGATTAGGCAGCGGCCGCTTCAAGTCGTGTTTTGAAATTTCTATTTTTAGATTATTTTCCTGGCTGATTTTTTTCAAATCGTTAACCACTCTCTCATCAATCTCTACTACAAAAATCCTTTTTGCCTGTTTTAAATAGGCCGCCGCCACCGCGACCCAATCGGCGTCACCTAAAAAAAGCAGCCGATGATTATCCAAATCGCCGTTTTGATTCATTATGGCCACTCTGTTCCAAACTGTTTCTTTGGTTGCCCGAAATTGATCTATTTTACGATCAGCTTCAAATCTTTCTTTTTGATAGCGATCAAACAAATTACTCAAATCGGAAGGCATCTTTTCCAAATCAATTATTTGCCAATTAAAGGGTTTTGGTTTTATTTTCTTAACCCAAAGTTGGCCTTTTGGGTTAAGAAAAGTTTTTTTTGATGAGGGTAATAAATAATCACCAATCTCCATCCGAAAATCATCAAGAATTGATTTGGCCAAACCAGTAGTAATTAACAAATCTTGATTGTTAATGGATTGGGAGAAAAGATAAATTAATCCCTCAACCCGGGCTGGACTCAGGCCTATTTTTTTAACAAGAGAGTCAATATCCTTGGTCATATTAATTTAAGGTTATTTTAATGCCCAAAAGAAGAATTGTAAAACGAAGGCGTTAAAAAGCTTTTTAATCTTTAACGACACTGATCGCTCCCAACGGACAAATACCAACTATGTCTTCGACCATCTGTTTATCAACATCGACCTCTTTCGCCTTAAAGCGGCCATTATCAGATTCAAAATAATCAGGATAAACCGCCGCACAAGTACCACATCTAATACATTTCTTTTGATCGATTATTAATTTGGTCATTTTTAATTTTCACGAGGCCAACCAGCCGCCATCAACATAAATTACTGATCCGGCCACATAACCAGCTTCCTCTGAGGCTAAATACACTGCAGCGGCACCAATATCGTCTGGCTGACCAATTCTCTTAACCGCCAAGCGCGCCAAAAGCCCTTGTTTGACTTTTTCATCTTCGGAAATTTCCTTGGCCATATCAGTCTCAATTGCTCCTGGAGCAATAGCATTAACATTGATTCCCTTGGGCCCTAGCTCAATTGCCAGGCCTTCGGTTAAGGCTACCACTCCCCCTTTGGAAGCACAATAATGAGCCAAAGCCTGATAACCAACGCCAACTCCCCCAGAGGCAATAGAAGCAATGTTGATAATCCTACCCCAACCGCTCCTTTCCATTAATGGTACCACTGACTTGGCACACAAAAACTGACCCTTAAGGTTGGTATCAATCACCCAGTCCCAGTCTTTTTCGGTCATTTGATCAAGGGTCTTATAATTTAAAACGCCAGCATTATTAACTAATATGTCAATTCTGCCAAATTCTTTATTAACCGCCTCGACCATCATTTCAACCTGATTTTTTTGAGCTACATCAGCCTTAACAGCAATCGATCTTCTTCCCAAAGAGCTAATTTCTTCAACCACCGCCTGGGCCTGCTCAGCGGAAGAATGATAGTTAACGGCCACATCGGCCCCTTGCTTGGCCAAACAAATAGCAATCCCCCGACCAATACCTCGAGAAGCACCTGTTACTAAAGCAGTTTTTCCGGTTAAATCAAACACCTTTTTAAATTAAAAATTAAAAATCCAAAGTTTGAAAATTTTTTCTAAAACTAGAGTATCACAAGAACTGCCAAGAGCGCAACTAAAAAAACGAAACCGACTAAATAAGCCAAAACCAAATGATCGGAAATACTAATATTATTAAATAACCTTTTTTTTAAAACCGGTCTTCTTTTCCGATAATCAAAAAGAAATTCTTTAATAAAAAAGAGATTAACGCCAACCACTATTCCAGCGGCCAACGACGACTCGTTGGAAATTACCAACCAAAAAGAAAACAATAAAAAACTAATCTGGAACATGGCTAAATGAAAAATAATGGCCAAGCGGGGACTTTTAACCAGATCAAGATAAACTGATATTAAGAACCAGCCCAAAACCAAACCGGCAAACAAATAAATACCGGCCAGCCAAGAGGACAAACCATTGACAACTAAAAAAACAGCTGAAATCAATATTGCCACAGGCAAGTAAGGACTATCCGTCAATAATCTTCTGATTTTGAAAATAAAAGTCATTACTCTAAATAAAGCAGAAATAAGCAATCTTTTCAAGATTAAAAATCTTGGACTCTGGGTTATTTTTGGCTTACATATCGACAATGTTTAGGCCAAAAACGAAGTTTTTTGTCAGCCCAATCTTTGGCGTAATCGACCCCAACCCTGGAACCGGAATTAATTTTCTCTTGCGCTAAAGGCAAGCCGGCAGCCAGCCAAATTTTTTGTGAAGAAACCAGGTCTTGACCATTATAAGTCTGGTCAATCTTGAGCCAGGTCGTCAGCTTTCCCGGACCAACAGCAACCTTCCCCTTGCCACCCACTAAGGGTTT
>JAQVFF010000011.1 GCA_028697345.1 Candidatus Shapirobacteria bacterium | reverse complement strand
TTGGGCCTAAGTCGGCCCACCCACCGTTTTAGGTGGGCAGGTGGCTTGCCTTAGGTGTCAGGCAATAGGGTTTTTAGTTTTTAAGATTGTTTATATATTTTCGCGCCCGTAGCTCAGGTGGTAGAGCACCTGCCTTTTAAGCAGAGGGTCGGGAGTTCGAGTCTCCCCGGGCGCACCCATATTTTCTGTTATAAATTTTTATTTTGGCCCCATCGTCTAACGGTTAGGACACCACCCTTTCAAGGTGGTAACGCGAGTTCGATTCTCGCTGGGGCTACTGTATTGCTCTATGTGAGAAAGCTATCACTAAAGATCCCGGATCTTTAGTGATAGTTTGGCGAGAAACTGGAAGAAACCTCTTCTTTTTAAATAGTGAATTGACCGTTTTTATAAATAATTTTTTTATTACCATTGGTCAGCCTGGCGGTGATAATTCGATTAGCGGTTGAAACAATGTCGGTGTGAATTACCGAGTCGTTAAAACCCAAGCTTAGCCAATCACGATCGGACAGGGTATTTTTTTTACCGCGAAAACAGTCTTTATAGGCGGACCCTAGGGCAAGATGGCAATTACCCCATTTTCCACCGCGATTTTCATCATACAGAGTTTCACCCATAAATTTGGTGATTTTTGATAATCGGCCATCGGTTAAAGAAAACTCGCCAATTTGATTGGCTCCGGGAACTTGGATCATTTTTTGAAGTAATTCTTGGTTCTTTTTTGCCTTAACATTAACAATTTTTCCTTTTTTGAATTCCAAATAGACCCCCTCGACTAAATGGCCAAAAATATAAAGAGGTTGATTAAAGGTAATTTTTCCTTCAGTTTGGCGGTAATCCGGGCTGGTAAAAATTTCAAAGCTGGGAATGTTATTACCACTACCACCCAACCATTGCCTTTTTGTTCCCAAACCAACAATAAGATCGGTATCTTGAGCTATAATTTGAATAGAAGCAATATTAAGCTGGTTGAGTTTATTCTTAATTCGGTCAATTTCCTGGCCAACCCATTGCCATTTTTTAATGGGTTGATCATAATGCAGAAAGCAAGCTTTAATGATTTGCTGCCAGTATTCTTCTATAGTTAAGCCAACCTCTTTGGCCATGGCAACGGTACCATAAAGGCCCAAGGTCCAGGTTAGCTGTCCCCGGTTTTCTTTTTCTTCCCGCCATTTTTTATAAGGAGTAAAGGCCTTAGTTCTGGTCATAATTTTGTTTGGATCAATTCCTTCTAATTCGTGTTTATCGGTATCGGCGATTAAACTTACAAAATGGTCGGCCTGGCCAATAATACCCTTGAGGTATTTTTCCGGAAAGAATTCTAACTGTTTTTTACTAGCTAACTGATAGAATTCTCGGCCCAAATTATCCGGTAAATACTGGATAATAGCATGAGCACCAGACTGAAGGATGGTTTTTCGCAAAGCAACAAGCATTGATTTGGCGCATTCAGGAACCTGTAAAAAGACCACCTCGTCTTTTTTGATACCTTGGCCTTGATTTAGGGCAAAATTTATTAGTACTTGAGCATAGCGCTCAAGTATTTGTTTATTTGGTTGATAGGAAGACATATTTTGTTGATTTCTAATTCACAAAGGAAATTTTAAAATTCACCAATATTTTGGTAATGGTTAATTCGATTGTTCAAAATAGCAATTAAATCAATTCTTAATGATTGGGGTAAGCCTGGATGTTGACTGGCCCAAATTTGGCCAACTTGTTTAACTTTAATTAGTTTTCTTTTATTAATTGCTTCTTCGGGAAAACCGAATTTATTATTGGTTCGAGTTTTAACTTCGACTAAAACTAATTGATTATTATCAAGAGCGACAATATCCAATTCTCCTATGGAAATTCTAAAATTGCGATCCAAAATTTGGTAACCGGCCCTGGCCAAATAATCAACGGCTTGTTCTTCCCCCTTTTGTCCGATTGTTTGAGTGGTGATTTTTTTAACGGCCAATTCGATTACGAAGATAATATAATTTAGCTCGACGAATTCCTTTGCCCTTTTCAACTAAATCTATTTTAGTAATTTTAGGGGAGCTTTTAGGAAAAATTCTTTCTACCGGGACTCGGTCGGCGGCAATTTTTCTAACAGTAAAAGTTTTACCCTTGCCGGTTCCTTTTTGGGCAATTACTTGACCTTCGAAAAAGGCTTCTCGGATTTGTTTTCCTTCTGTGATGGTAAAGAAAACCTTAATCCGGTCGCCAATACTGAACTTGGCTAGTTTTCTTTCCTTTTTTTGATCGCTTTTCCGGGTTGTTTTAAGACTGGGCGAACTTTTTTCTTTTGCCATACTGGAGTCGATTATAACATAAGCCCCGCATTATATGTGGGGAAGTTTTTAAAACTTTAAATTACTAATTGTCGATTACTATATTTAGTTTTTTAAAATTTTTTCGATTCTTTTTTCTAATTTTGGGGTAAAATCAATACCGAAACTTAAACGTAAAGTTTTGCCTTCACCGTTTTGTTCAAAAAATAATGCTCCTTTTTGTTGGCCAGGAGAATCGTGAAGTAGTTGGTTAATGTTCATTAATTTTTGTGGACTGGTATTTTTGGGAATGGTGATAACAAAATCGGCTTTTGGTTTTTGTTTTTTTTGTCGGACTGGTTTTTGGCGATTCTTGGATGATAGAGGGGATTGATGATTATTAAAAAAAGCCTTAGCTTCAACTATAGTATAAATTTTATCAGCGAGAATTGATCTCTCCTCTTCTCTTTTATCGATCTTGCCAATTACCACAATAGCATTGCCGTTAACAAGTTTTTCTTTGTTTTCTTTGTAAGTTTTAGGAAAGACGACAATGTTGCTGGTGCCAGTCTCGTCTTCTAAATTTAAAAAAGCCATTTCATCATTATTTTTTCGGGTTAAAACAGTGCGGACATTGTTGATGATACCCAAAAGCTGAATCCGGCTGTTAGTGGGTAAATCGTTAATGCCGTTGTTCTTATAATCAAAGTTATCGGCTAATTCCTGATCCCAAAGCGGCTGGCTATTCAGAGAAAAACCCAACAATTCGTTTTCAAATTCTTGTAATTTTTGTTGGGAAAATTCTTCTGTGATTGGCAAATGATCCTGAAGAATTTTTTTCTTATCTTGTTGACCAAATAGACTAGTTTGTCCTGAAATTTTGCTTTTTTGTTCTTTCTCACAGGCGGAACGAATATTCTCTAGTCCGGCTAACAAGGCGGAGCGTTTACCAAAACTATTCATCGCTCCGACCTTAATTAAACTTTCAATAACTTTTTTATTGGCTTTTTGGCCATCGACCCGAAGACAAAAGTCTGATAACGACTGGAAGGATCCTTGAGCTTTTCTTTCTTTGATAATAGCCTTAATGGCGGCATCGCCAACATTTTTAATGACTGATAACCCTAGCCGGATGGCCTTGTTTTCCAAAGAGCCTTTTTCTTTTTCGATAGTAAAGTTTTCTTGGGAAACATTAATGTCGGGAGGCAAGATATCAATACCCATGCGTCGGCATTCGTCAATGGCCAAAGTTAATCGGCCTCGTTCTGACCGGCCGCTTTCAGCTGATAAAATGGCGGCGGTGAACTCAACCGGATAATGAACCTTCATCCAGGCTGTTTGGTAAGCAATCATTGCGTATGAGGCGGAATGAGCCTTATTAAAACCATAGCTGGCGAACTTTTCTATCATGGCAAAAACCGCTTCGGCCACCTGTTCTGGGTAACCACGACCTAAACAGCCCTTAATGAAGTCTTTTTTCTCGCTTTTCATAATAGAAAGCTTCTTTTTACCGATTGCCCGTCGTAAAAGGTCAGCCCGGCCTAAGGAAAAACCGGCCATCAAATGGGCGATTTGCATAATTTGTTCCTGATAAACAATAATGCCGTAGGTCTCTTCCAGTATTGGGCGCAGTTTGACGTGAGGATAATCAACCAAACGGGGATTCTTCTTTCGATTAACAAAATCGTCAATAAATTGCATTGGTCCAGGACGAAACAAGGCAACCATAGCTGAAAGGTCTGAAAAGCGATTTGGCTGAAGCTTCTTGGCTAGCCGTCTCATTCCTTCGCTTTCTAATTGAAAAACGCCAGTAGTTTCGCCTCGAGAAATCATTTTGTAAGCCCCTTGGTCATCAAGAGGAATTTCAGAAATATCAACTTTTTTATTTTCAGTTTGTTTGGCAAAATTAATTGCCCGTTCCAGAATAGTTAAATTCCTTAAGCCCAAGAAGTCCATTTTCAGCAAACCGACTGCATCATCGTCGATATTAAGGTCTAAAGAATACATATCGTATTGAGTGGTAACTCGATCCCCTTTTGATTCTAGTTGGATTGGGGTGTAAGCTACCAGCGGTTTGTCGGCTAAAACTATCCCGGCGGCGTGGGTTGAAGCATGTCGGGCTACTCCGACAATCCTTTTGGCTAAGTCCAATATTTTTTTAGTTTCTGTTTCAGTCTCATAAGCCATTTTCAACTCGGGGTTAATTTTCAGAGCATCGTCAATAGAAATTTTTTTGCCTGCTTCGGCAGGAATCATTTTGGCAATTTTGTCACCGGTTGAATAAGGAAAGTCAAGAACTCGAGCAATGTCTCGAACCGCCATTCGAGATTCAATGGTGCCGAAAGTAATAATATGGGCAACGTGTTCTTGGCCATACTTATTTCTAACGTAATCGATTACTTCGTCACGCCGGTCATCGGAAAAGTCAATATCAAAATCAGGAGTCGATTTTCTTTCCGGATTCAAGAATCTCTCGAAGGGCAGACTGTGTTTTAAGGGATCAATAGAAGTAATTCTTAAGATATAAGCCACAATCGAGCCAGCCCCACTGCCTCGACCGGGACCAACCCGAATTTCTTGTTTTTTGGCCCAGTTAACATAGTCTTGGACAATCAAAAAATAATCGGCATAACCCATATTGGTGATAATTTTCAGTTCGTAATCGATACGGTCTTTAATTTCTTTATTGGCCCTAGGGTAACGAATTCGAGCCTGTTGATAGGTAAATTCTTGGAAATATTTGGCCGAGTTGCTTTCCCCTTCTGGTAAGGGAAAAGAAGGATAAATGGCTTTTCCCAAAGGAATTTCCAATTGACATTTTTCAGCTATTACTAAAGTGTTGTTGAGAGCATCGGGAAAATCGGTAAAATCACGCCACATTTCTTCGGAGCTTTTAAGATAAAAATCGGGCGAATCAAGCATGCTTAACCGGTTAGGATCGTTAATAGTCTTTTGCATACCAATAGCCATTAGGGCATCCTGGGCTTGGGCATCATCTTTATCCAGGTAGTGAAGATCGTTGGTTGCTAAGAGCGGAATACCCAAAGATCGTGACAAGGCGATTAGTTTTTTATTAGCCCGATCCTGGTCGGCAATTTTGGGGTGATGTTGAATTTCCAAATAAAAATCTTGACCAAAAATTTCATAGAGTTCTTTGGCTTTTTCGGCTGCTTCGTTATCTCGCTCTTGGAGCAATAAGGAGGGAACAATCCCCTGAAGACAAGCGGTAGAAGCAATTAGTCCCTGAGAATATCTCTTTAAAAGATCAATATCAATTCGGGGCTTGTAATAGAATCCCTTAAGATGAGCCTCGGTTACCAGTTTCATTAAGTTTTGATAACCGGTAAAATTTTTGGCCAGTAAGACCAAATGATAAGGCATTAAATTTGGTCCGCCGGCCTTTTCTTTCATTGATTTGGGAGCTAAATACATTTCACAACCGATGATTGGCTTGATGCCTGTTTCCCGACAGCTGTTGTAAAACTTGATGGCCCCATACATTACTCCATGGTCGGTTAAGGCAATTGCTTTCATGCCTAAACTTTTAGCGCGCGGAGCAATTTCCTTAATTTTGGCTAGGCCATCAAGGAGAGAATAGTCGCTATGGACATGGAGATGAACGAAATCCTTATTAACCATTATTTCAAGGCATCAGTTAATAACTTTTGAGCTTGTTTGATATCAGCCCGACCATTGGTTTTTTGTTGAATTTGGCCAATTAGAAAACTAAGGGCGGCTCTTTTTCCAGCTCGATAGTCTTTGACTGCTCTTGGATTTTCGATTATCACTTGATTAACCACTGTTTTTAATTCCTGGCCGCCGGTCAACTCTTTTTTAGCGGCTAATTTTATTTTTTCAATAAACTTTTGGGCACCGATTTTTTTAAGATTATAGTTTTGGTTGATAATAGCATTGGCAACATCAACAATGGTGATTTTCTCTTTTAGGGCAATTTTTAGGGTTTTTTCCCCTATGATGGGATATTTGCGAGTGATGATATCGGCTTGATACTGGCTTAATTGATATTTCGTTATTAACTCGTTGATAATTTGTTCTGGCAGTTGGGGTAAAGATTTTTGCAACTCTTGTAAATTAAACAGTTGCTCCAGATTTAGTGGTGGAATATCGGGTTCAGGAAAGTAGCGATACTCGTAAGCCTCTTCTTTACTTCTTTGCGAGTAAGTGGCTTTTTTACCAGGAGTATAGCCTCTGGTTTCCTGAATAATTTTCTTGCCGGCAGATAAAAGCCGACTCTGGCGGTTGATCTCGAAAACAATAGCGTCGTGAAGGTAGCGGAAAGAATTAATATTTTTAATCTCAACCTTATATTTAGGTAGCGGGTCGGTAGGTAATTTTTTTAAGGAAATATTGGCTTCCAGCCTCATTTGACCCTTTTCCATATCAGCCGATGATATTCCTAAAGTTTTGACCAGGTGGTGGACTTTTTGAGCATAATGCTTAGCTTCCTGGGCGCTGGTAAGGTTTGGTTCAGAGACAATCTCGATTAGGGGCACTCCGGATTTATTAAAATCCAGACGTCTTTTTTTATCAACCATAATGGATTTGGCCGTATCTTCTTCTAAGTGAATTTCTTTAATTTTGATTAGTCGGTTATTATCAAGATTAATTTGGCCGCCAATTCCTAAGGGGCGAAAAAATTGGCTGATTTGGTAACCCTTGGGTAAGTCGGGGTAGAAATAGTTTTTTCGGTCAAACCAAGTTTGATGATTAATTTGACACTTTAAAGCTAAAGCTAAAAGAATAGTTCTTTTAAGCGCCTCCTGATTGGGAACCGGCAAAGCGCCGGGCAAACCAAGACAAACGGGGCAGGTTTGGGTGTTGGGTTTTTGGCCGAAATGATCAGCCGGACAACCACAAAACATTTTTCTTCTAGTGGTTAGTTCGATATGAATTTCCAGGCCAATAACCGGTAAAAATTTTTTACTAATCATGTTTTTTTATTTGTTTAAAAAGAAAAGACTGGTTTTTATTGATGATTTGGCTAAGACCGATCAATGCTAGGCCGGTAATTAAAATAACCGCTCTTGCTCCTAAAAGATCAACTAAGGAGGCAACTAATAATAGCGGCAGCATACCGGCCAAAGAAATCAACATGTTTAGAACACCATAAACTCGACCTCGAATTTCAAACGGAGAATGTTCTTGAATCAAAGTTTTGGTTGGAATAATGGCTAAAATGGCAAACAACCCCAAACCAATAATTAACACCCAGACAAAGTAGGGAGCCAAAGAAGAAAAAGTAGCCAAGAAAATAGCGCTTAGAGTAATTCCGGAAAATAACAACCCTCTAATGATGAGAGATTTTTTTCGAAATTGTTTTTTCTTGATTGCCTGGCTAACCCAAGCTCCGCCAACAATGGCCCCAATAATACCGGGAGTGACAATAAACAAAGAGGTGCTGGTAATGGCAATGTTAAGAGTTTGGGCCAGAACTGGAGCGATGGTAATGGCAGTGCCGATAAAGGTTTGGGTTAGGGTCAAGAAAAGAATAGGGAATAAAACCAACTTGTTGTTCTTTAAGAAAAATATACTATCCCTGATATCGGTTAGAAGCTCTTCCGGATTAAAATCTTCCCAGGCTCCTTTAAGATTCTTGCTATGGTTAAGAATTTTTTCCGGAATAAAAACAGTAACGATTGTTCCGGCAATCAGCATTAAAGAAACGAAGGGAAAAACCAATTGGTAGTTTCGAGCCAAACTTAAAATGATTCCCGAGATTAAAGATCCGAAAGCAAATGAACCTTGAGTGGTGAAGAACCAGAGGGTGTTGGCTTCTCCTAAATTTTCTTTTTTGACAATGTTGGGCAAAATAGCCGCCACTGCCGGGTTAAAGAATTCATCAAAGAGGGAATAAAACAACACCAATGGGAAAGCCAAAAAAACATGATTTTTAATTAACAAGAAAAACAAAGCAATCACCGCCTGACACAAACTGCTAACAATAAAGATTTTTCTTTTATTAACTTTATCAACGACGGTACCAGCCAGGATACCCAGGAAAGTGCCCGGCAAGTAGTAAAGAAGAGTGATTAGGGCGATTACAGAAGAAGATTGTACTTCCAGGAAAACAATATTGATGATAGAAAAAAGAATAATAGTGGCGGCAATATTGGAACATAGTTGAACAGCCAGTAATAGGCGAAAATTTTTGTTTTCAAAAACGGCCGGAAGATTAATTTTTTTCATCAGTTAGAGTTTCAATTTGGTAGGCTAATTCAATGATTTTTTTTTCTTGCTGTTGCGGTCCAATAATCTGTAGGCCAATTGGCAGTTTTTGTTTATTAAAGCCGCAGGGTAAGTTAATTGCCGGCAATCCAGCCAGGGCGCTGGGTTCAACTAAAACATCTTGAGTTTCTCCAAACATAACGTTATCATTCCAAGCGCCCAGCTTAAGGGCAGCGGTTAGCGAGGTGGGAGACAAAATTAAGTCGATGTTAGTGAAAACCTTTTGAAAGTCTTTAACAATTTTAGTACGAGCCTTTTGGGCTTTGAGATAATATTGGTCAAAATAACCAGCCGATAAGACAAAGGTGCCCAGCATAATTCTTCTTAAAGCCTCTAAGCCAAAATGCGATCGATCCCGGCCAAAACGGATACCATCGTAACGAGCTAAATTAGAAGAAACTTCTGCCCGTTGCAAAATAGTATAAACGGCAATACTCAAAGTCGGATCAAGTAGGGAAATTTCTTTTATTTTGTGACCAAGTTTTTTTAGTTGGTTGGCAACAGCGATTACTTTTTGGTTAACGTCTTGTTGCGATTGGTTAAAATATTCTTTGGGTAAACCAATAATTAAAGGCCGATTGGGAATTGTTTTTTTAGAAGGTAATTTTTGAGGTTGATTCTGAATGGTAGTAGCATCGTGGTAATCTGGCCCGGCCAAGCAATTATACAACAGGGCGGCGTCGGCAACTGTTTTGGTGATTGGACCGGGACAATCCAATGATGAGGCCATGGCAATTACCCCCCAGCGACTAATTCGTCCATAAGTTGGTTTTAAGCCGATTACTCCACACCAAGCGGCCGGTTGCCTAATTGATCCGGCGGTTTCTGAGCCAATAGCCGCTGGGGCCAGATCGGCGGCAACAGCGGCAGTCGATCCCCCTGAAGATCCTCCAGGAGCATATTCTAAATGATGAGGATTTTTAGTTGGGCCAAAGTCAGACGTTTCAGTTGAAGAGCCGTGAGCCCAAGCATCCATGTTGGTTTTACCTAAAATAATTGCTCCGGCGTTTGTTAACCTTTGGGTAGCGGTTGACTGATAAGGAGGCTGGTAGTTTTCTAGGATAAAAGAAGCGGCTGTGGTTGGCAGATTAGTAGTGCAAAAATTGTCTTTAACCGCCAGGGGCAAGCCTAACAACGGTTGTTTCTTGAAAGCTTTTTTATCGTGGTTGATGATTTGATCGGCTCTTGCGGCCTCTTTTAATATTTGCCGATTAGTGACGAGATAAATATTGAGCTGGTTGTTTTTTTTCTGAATTTGGTTAAGGTAAAATTGACAAATTTCTCGAGAAGAAGCCTGTCCGGCAATTAGTTTTTTTCGCCATTCTATCAAACTATGGCCTTTTTCGTTTAGTTTAATCATTATCGGCAATAAAGTATTTTTTGTTTTTTGGTAGAATTTTTTTTCTTGGCAAACAGGGTTCTGGACTGTCTTGGGCAGTAATATTGGTGTTGTCGGTAATTTGGAAAGTGGGTTCTTCTTGATCAAGACCGGCAATTTGGTCCAAAACGCTAAAATAATCAACGGTTTTTTCCAGTTGGGGGCCAATTTCTTTTTTTTGTCGAGAATCAACTTTTAGATTAGCCAGTTTTTCTAAGTGGTCAACAGAAATAGATCTTTTATCCATGTTATTAATTTTAACACTTCTGGATCAAAAAATGCCAAAGAAATTGAGATAACAGTACCAATGTAGATAGAGATATGAAGTTTGATGAAATTTTACCAAAGCCTAATTGTTTAAGGAAACCTTGAGGGTGTTTTTTTTAGTAGCCGTTACTTTAATTTTTTGTTCTTCTTTTATTTTTCCGTTAATAATCATTAAAGCGACCTGGTCAAGAATATTATTTTGAATCACTCGCTTAAGGGGCCGAGCGCCGTATCGGGTATCGTAACCCAATTTAGTGATTAATTTTTTAGCCTGGTCACTGATTTCTAAAGTTAGTTTTTGGTTTTTAACCAAGCTTTCTTTGATTCGTTCAAGTTGTAGATCAACAATTTGACCGATCTGAGTTTTAGTTAGTTTTTCAAACAAGACAATTTGGTCTAGACGATTGATGAATTCTGGTTTGAAGGTGGCTTGAATTAAGTTGGTAATTTTCTCTTCAATTAATTGTTTGTTTTCTTCCGATTGAATAAGGTGACTGCCCAAGTTAGAAGTCATAATGATAATGGTGTTTTGGAAATCGACTGTTCTTCCTTGGGAATCAGTTAAGCGGCCATCATCAAAAATTTGTAAAAATAAATTAAAAATATCCGGGTGGGCTTTTTCAATTTCATCAAACAGTAAAACACTATAGGGTTTTCTGCGAACAGCTTTGGTTAGTTGCCCGCCTTCTTCGTGGCCAATATAGCCTGGTGGTGAACCAATCAGACGAGCTACAGTGTGTCTTTCCTGATATTCAGACATGTCAATTCGGACCATGGCGGATTCGTCATTAAACAAGATATAAGCTAGTGTTTTGGCCAGTTCGGTCTTACCAACTCCGGTAGGTCCCAAGAATAAGAAAGTTCCAATTGGTCGATTTTGTTCACCAATGCCAGCCCGATTTCTTCTGATGGCGTTGGCGACCTCGGTTACCGCTTCTTCCTGATTAACAAATCTTTTGTGAATTTCTTTTTCTAGTTTGGCTAGTTTTTGAGCCTCAGATTCCACCAATCGGGTGACAGGGATTCCTGTCCAGCGAGAAACAACTTGAGCAATTTGTTCCTCATCAACCTGTTGTTTAATTAGTTTTTCCTTTTCAGGGATTTTATCCCAGTTTGCCAGGGCGGTTGATAATTCTTTTTGTGTTTGAGGAATTTGGCCATATTTGATTTGGGCGGCTTTTTCTAAATCAATGGCTTGCTCAGCCCGTTCCTCTTCAAGGGATAATTGTTCTAGTTTTTGCCGATTTTCTTTAACTTTTTCCAGAATTTCTTTTTGCTGGCTCCATTTAGTTTCCAGGCCTTGCAACTCCTCTTTAATACTGGCAATGGCCTTTTCCAGGGTTTGGGTTCGCTCTTTATTTTTTTCTTTCTTAATGGCCGCCAATTCAATTTGGCTTTGTCTTAACTGCCTTCTTAGGTCGTCAATTTTTTGAGGGACACTTTGAATTTCGATTGAAAGAGAAGCGGCAGCCTCATCAATCAAATCAATAGCCTTGTCGGGCAAAAACCGGTCGGAAATATAACGGTTGGATAAATTAATGGCGGCAATTAGGGCTTCATCAGAAATTCTGACACCGTGATGAAGTTGATATTTTTCTTTTAAACCCCGCAAAATGGCCAGAGTGTCTTCACTTGAGGGTTCTTCGATTATAATTGGTTGGAAACGCCGTTCTAGGGCGGCATCTTTTTCGATATATTGGCGATATTCGTTAATTGTGGTGGCGCCAATAGCATGAAGTGTTCCCCGTGCTAGGGCTGGTTTTAGCATATTAGAGGCGTCAACGGCCCCTTCGGCACCTCCGGCGCCAACCAAGGTGTGCAACTCGTCAATAAAAAGAAGATATCGGCCACCAGCTTTTTCGATTAAATTAATAACTGTTTTGAGTCGTTCTTCAAATTCACCTCGAAATTTAGCTCCAGCCAGCATCGCGGCCAAATCAAGAGCAATAATTTCTTTATTTTTTAATAATTCCGGGACATCGTTGGCAACAATTCTTTGGGCCAATCCTTCAACAATAGCGGTTTTGCCTACTCCCGGATCACCCAAAAGAACAGGGTTATTTTTTCGTCGTCGAGATAAAATTTCCATGATTCTTCTTACTTCTTGGTCTCGACCAATAACCGGATCTAAATTTCCCTCTTGAGCAAATTTGGTTAGATTGATGGTGAATTTTTCTAAGGCTTGATATTTGTCTTCAGCAGTAGCTGAGTCAACTTTTTGCCCTTGACGTTGATCGGTAAAGGCTTTAATGATTTGGCTTTTTTTGACCCCTTGTTCAGTAAGAAGGTTTTTGGCTTGGCTATCGACAGTAAGCAGGGCTAAAAACAAATGTTCAGAAGAAAGATATTCGTCACCAAAAGAGGTCATTTCTTTTTCGGCTTGATCGAAAATCCGGGCAATTTGTGGTGAAGCAAAAACTTGGTTGTTCTCACTGCCCACTCTGGGCAGGTTGTCGATCGCATCTTGGGTTTGGTTTTTTAATTGCTCAAGATTAATGGAAGCCTGTTCAAGAGTGGTGGCAATAACACCCTCATTATCAGACAAGAGAGCGGCCGCAAGATGAAGCGGGTCTAAAGCAGGCTGGTTTTTTGTTCGGGCCAGTCTTTGAGCCTCTGATAAAGCTTGTTGAGCTTTGATGGTTAGTTTTTCCGGATTAAAAGCCATTTTAAATTACATTAAACCATTTTTTCTAATTCAGCAATTCGGTCTTCAATAGGTGGGTGAGTATTAAATAATTTTGCCAAACCTGATAGTTTGCCTTGTGAAAAGAAAGGATTGACAATAAAGAAATGAGCGGTAGCATTGTTGGCAAAGCGGAAAGGTTGATTATTTTGAGCAAACTTTTTCAAAGCGCCGATTAATCCAGACGGCTGTCTGGTTAATAAGGCTGAGCTGGCATCGGCTAAAAATTCTCGTCTTCGAGAAATGGCCAATTGAATTAATCGACCAATTATAGGAGATAAAATAACGGCAACTATTCCTAGAAAAAAGAGAATTCCTCCATTACGATCCCGATCACGATTACCAATTCTTGGTTGTACGGCCAGTCGAGATAAAATGCTAACCATGCCGATCAAAATGGCCACAACTGTAAACAGCCTGGTGTCTAAGTTTTTGATATGAGCGATTTCGTGGCCGATTACTGATTCAATTTCAGTTTGGTTTAAGTTGCTTAATAGGCCTCTGGTGAGACAGATGCTGGCGTTTTGGGGGTTTCGACCTGTAGCAAAAGCATTCATAGCTTGATCCTCACTAATATAAATCTTAGGGGTCGGAATTTGAGCGGCTCGACCTAAATTCTCAACAGCGCTGTAAAGAAAAGGTTCTGCCATTTTGTTGGTTGGGCGAGCACCGGCAAGGCTTAGGGCGATTTTATCGCCGCTATAATAACTGACCAGAGTTGATCCAATAGCCAAGGTTAAAGCAAAAAAAACTCCAATCGTTCCTAGTTCTAACACTTGAGAAATTAACCAGCCGGACCCAACAATAAAAATGAAAAAGGCCGCTATGATTAACAACGATTTGTTTTTGTTGCGATCAACTTGTTCGTAAACATTAATCATTTCAGGGTTAATTATAACCAACAAACTAATCTTTAGCAAGAGGAAACAACGACTGCTAATTAGCCCTTTTTGATTTTAGGATTAATCATTTCTTCACTGCTAACGGAAATTGCCTCTTTGGTATCAGCTAAATCCAGACCCTTTTGAACTTTAAATCCAAATGTTTTAGCGACCAGATTACTGGGAAAACCAAGTACCCGGGCGTTAAAGCTTTGGGTTAGATCGATTAGGGTTCTTTTGGCATACATTACTTTGTCTTGAGTGTCGCGTAGATTATTTTGAGCCTCTATTACCACTTCAGCTGTTTTCAGTTCCGGATTACTTTCTACTAAAACCTGAATTGAACCAATGGCCTGTTCTATTTCGCTGGCGGCCTTGAACAGTTTTTCCGGATCTTGCTCTTTATCGGCCTGATTAACCCTTTTTCTAGCATCAGTAATCATTTGGTAGATCTTCTTTTCCTGATCGGTATTAATCTCGATGATATCGGCAATCTGGGGAATAAATTCGGCCCGTCTTTTAAGTTGGTTACCTAGTTCCTCAACTTGGGCCTGAATTCTAGTTTTGGTAATAACAAAAAAATTATAAGTAGTGGCAACATAGGCAGCGATTATACCAATTACGACTAGTAAGATTATCATTAATGACATTATTATCACCTCCTTATTTTTTTGTCGGTAATTATCTTTATTAAGATAACAAAAACTTTTTGATTTTGTCTAGTGGCCAAGTATTAATGATATCACCTTTTTGAGCCCAGCCGCGGCGAGCTTGATAAACTCCATAAGACATTAGTTCCAGTTGTGACAAGTTGTGACTGTCGGTGTTAATAGCCAATTTAATTTTTTGATTAATTGCTTGACGAATAAGAAAATCCGGTAGATCAAGGCGTCCGGGCGAAGCGTTAATCTCGAGAGTCTTGTTGTTGTTTTTACAAAATAGGAAAATTTGATCCCAGTTGGCTTCTATTGATGGTCGTTTGCCAATCATTCGGCCGGTTGGATGGGCCCAGATTTTTATTTTTGGATGACTTAAGCCCCGGATAATTCTTTTAGTCATAGCATCTTGAGATAAGTTAAACTGACTATGGATACCGGCAATAGCAAAATCTAAATAATTAAAAGCCTCTTTGGGTAGGGCCAACTTACCACTCGGATTGATATCAATCTCTAAACTATTAAAGATAAAGAGTAATTTATTTGTTCTACTATTTTTATAGTTTGTATTAGAATAATTTATTGGTTCAATCCATTTTTTCTTTCTTTTAATTAATGCTATGATTTCTTTTTCATTGTGTTTTGACTTACTTGGATTATGCTCTGTGAAGGCAAGATACTGATAATGGTTCCTGATAGCCCAGGATAAAATTCTTCTACTTGAATCTTGTCCAGAGTCATGGGAAGATTCAATTGGAAAATTAGAATGAACATGAAGGTCGCCTTTAATATCTTTCAGGTTAATTAATTTTGGTAGGTTTTTATTCTGTGCCGCCTCTATTTCCCCTTGGTTCTCTCTTATTTCAGGAGGAATCCAGTCTAAGTCTAAAAAATGATAAAAAGCTTGTTCTTTATTAAAAGAAAAAGCTTTTTTAGTGTTTAGGTTTTTAATACCATGTTCTGACAAGCTTAGATTTTTTTTTAAAGCCAGCTCTCTTAAAGTGATATTGTGTGCTTTTGAGCCAGTAAAATGTTGCATCATTGAGCCCATTTTGCCAGGAGGAACAATTCTTAAATCGACTTGTTTTTGATTGGTCAGCAGAATTCTTGAGGAGCCTTTTTGCCCCTTGACTAAAACCTTCTTTGTTTCTGGAAAACTAGTGAAATGATCAATTACTTCTTGTGGTTGTTTAGTTTTAATAGCAATGTCAATGTCTCCAATGGTGTCATTTCTTCGGCGCAGGCTTCCCAAGGGCTTGGCTTCTAAAACTGTCGGCAGTTTTTCCAGATAATTAATTACTTTTCCAGCTAATTGGTCAGCCTCATAAAGGGTCATTCGTTGGCTTTCTTTTTGTTTTTGTTTCCAAGCCTTGATATCATCCAGGATTTTTTGTTCTTTTTTTTCTCCGAAACCGGGTATTTTTCGAATCTTTTTATTTTTTCCAGCTAAAAATAGCTTTTTAATTGCCTTGTCTGGTGATTTAATTTTTAGCTCGCTTGATAAGCGATAAGCTGTTTTTGGCCCGATTCCGGGGATGGTTGTTAGGAAAAAAACCGCTCCAGGAACAGACTTGGTAATACGGTCAAAGTCTTTGGAGTAACCGGTTTTAAATAACTGATCGAGGTTTTTAGCAATGCTTTCCCCTACTCCGGCCACTTCTCTTAATCGGTCTTTTTGCCAAAGAGCAACCAGCTCTACTGGGTTTTTTTCGATATTATCAGCGGCTTTTTGGAAGGCAGTGATACGAAAGCGGTTACCCTGCTTTATTTCTAGGGCAGTGGCTACCCGGCGTAAAATTTCACTAATCTCTTTATTGGTTAACTGAGACATAAAAGATAATATTTAATTTTATTATACTCGATTAGTCAAAGTGGTCGTAAAAACTATGTTGCAAACCAGGGCCAATTGACTTAAAGAAGCATAGCGGCTAAAATAAGGACTGATTGGTCGACGGGGGCCGTAGCTCAGTTGGTTAGAGTGTCTGCCTGTCACGCAGAAGGTCGCGAGTTCGAGTCTCGTCGGCCCCGCCAAGAAGAATCCTGCCCAAAACTAAGAAATAAGGAGGTGAATATAGGCAGGAATGACATTAAAAAATTTCCTCAAAAAAATTAAACTCTCAGAGAGGACTATTAGTGCTGTTTTAGGAGTTTTGGTCGTGTTTGTTACCGGAGTGCTTCTTTTTAATTTTTTCCAGTCTCGTGGTGAGGTTGATTTCCTTAACGGTGAAGAGGCGGTTACTGATCAGGATCAAGCGGAGAGAATAGTCCCGGTAATGTTACCAGCCACCCATCGGGTTAACCAAGGAGAGAATCTTTGGCGAATCGCTGAAGAGTATTATGGTTCTGGTTATAACTGGGTTGACATTGCCTGGGAAAATAGGCTTGCCAATGCTGACTTCTTGTTAGTTGATCAAGAACTAATTATCCCTGACGTGGCTATTCGGCAACCGGAAGAAGATTTAGTTACTGGTAGTGAGCCTCGAGTTAATACTTACACCGTTCAAGAGGGAGATAGTCTATGGAAGATTGCTATTGCTGTTTACGGCGATGGTTACCAGTGGACCAAGATTTATCAAAATAACGAAGCAGAGATAGGCACTAATCCTAACTTAATTAATCAAGGTACGGTTTTACTAATGCCTTAATTTTTTTAGGAATGTATCGTTTCGGGTTATATTTTAGGGTTTTATCAGTTTCGTTTTAATCTGTTGCCTTGGATTCTTATCAATTAACAGATAGTAATATTTTAATCCGACATGGCCGATTTTTTTAGCCGGCGCGTATCACCCTGTGCTCACATTGCTCGCACTATTCTATAATTGATATAATAGGATGAGTTATTGTTTGTGGCATTGCGGCGGTAGTTCAGTGGTAGAATACCTCCTTCCCAAGGAGAAGGTCGCCGGTTCAAGCCCGGTCCGCCGCTCTAAAAAAATCTGCCAGGGTAGCTCAACGGTAGAGCAATGCTT
>JAQVFF010000046.1 GCA_028697345.1 Candidatus Shapirobacteria bacterium | reverse complement strand
TAAACAATGCTTAATTTAGCCATTAATGGTTTTGGTCGGATTGGTCGAATTGCCCTAAGGTCGCTTAGAAAGAATTATGCCAAGAAAACCAGGGTGGTAGCAATAAATACTTCCGGATCGATGGACATAGCTGGCTGGGCCCACCTTTTTAAGTATGATAGTGTTTATGGAATTTGGCCTGAAGAGGTAGTGGTTTTACCAGCGAAAGAGTCGGCCGAAATTGGTCGGATTAAAATCGGAAAAGACCAGTATCCGGTTTTAGCTCAAAGAGATCCGGCTAAAATCGTTTGGAAAACTTATAAGGTTGACACTGTTTTAGAGTGTACCGGAGCCTTCTTGGATAAAAAAGCTGAAGGTCATTTAACCGGTGGTGCCAAGAAGGTGATTATTTCAGCTCCTCCCAAAGACAACACTATTCCCACCTTTGTTTTAGGGGTCAACGATGATCAATACCAGGGACAAACATTAATTTCTAACGCCTCTTGCACCACTAACTGTGTAGCGCCAATTGTTAAAATTATTGATCAGGCAATCGGTTTTCAAGAAGCCTTGATGACCACGGTTCATGCTTATACTTCTAGTCAGCAAGTAGTTGATGGCTCGGACAAGGATTTAAGACGAGCTCGAGCGGCGGGGATTAATATTATTCCTACTGGTACCGGAGCGGCCAGGTCTGTTGTGGCAGTTTATCCTGAGGTTCGTGGCCGTTTTGCCGCCTCCGCTTTAAGGGTGCCAATAACCTGCGGTTCTTATTCCACCTTTATTTTTAAGACTAATCGTTTAACCTCAGTTGACGAAGTTAATCAGATTTTAACCAATAAAGCCAAAAAAGAACTGTCCGGACTTTTGACTGTTTCTTTCGAGCCGTTGGTTTCCTCGGATATTATTGGTAACCCTGCTTCAGCAGTGGTTGATGCTATTTCAACAAAAGTAATTAGCGATGACCTGGTTTATGTTTCAGCCTGGTATGATAATGAATGGGCTTACTCCTGTCGCCTAGTTGAGCTGGCAATAAAAATTGGCCGCGCTTAATGGTTAACATCTTTTTAAAAAATTTTTAGGATTAGAAAGTGATCGTTCCCACAATTTTAACCGCCGATCTTGATGAGGTAAAAAGAAAATTAAATTTATTAAGAGGTCAGGTTGGTCGGGTTCAGGTTGATATTATTGATGGCGAATTCACCGATAATAAAACAATTAACCTGGCTGATTTGTTTGGCTTGGCAGAAAAGAACGGTTTTTCTTTAGATATTCACTTGATGGTTAAAGATCCGGCATCTTTATTAGATCGGGATTGGCCGGGCTTGGTCGATCGGATTACCGGTCAAATTGAAACAATGCCTTCTCAGGTGGAATTTGTTCGGACAGCTAAAGAAAGCGGCTTTTTAGCGGGATTGGCAGTTGATTTAAAAACGGAAGTAACCAAACTAAACGCTCAGGCTTTAGACATAACCGATCAGGTTTTGCTATTAGGAGTAAAGGCGGGTTTTTCTGGTCAAAAAATTGACCCAACGGTTTTGGCCAAAATTAAAGAATTGGCTGTTTGGAAACAGAAAGAAAACTGGTCTTTTAAAATTGGCATCGATGGCGGCATTGATGAAACGAGCCTGGCTTTTTGTTATAAAATAGGGGCAGAAGAATTTTTTATTGGTAGCGCCATTTGGGAAAGTGGGGATCCAATTGGAATGATAAGAAAGCTGGAAAAGATAATAAGTGGTAACGAGTAATTAGCAATAAAAGAAACCCAAAAGCTTAATCCGTTGTGGGGCGGACAAAAATAAAAACAAGAAACCTTATTTTAAGTTTTTTTATAAATTATACTTTTCTATAAACTTTATGAAAGTAACAATTTTTGGTTATTCGGAAACAAAACCAGGAGAACCTCTTTACCAAGCTGCTTTTGAAACTGGTAAAAAGCTAGCTCAAGCTGGATTTACCATTGTTAATGGTGCTGGCCCAGGAGTAATGAGAGCCTCAACCGAAGGAGCCCATGCCGGTGGTGGTCAAGTAATTGGAGCCACTTTTGATTCTGAAGGAATGACTTTTTTTGAAGGCCAAGACCCTGACAATAAGGTTGATGAATTAATTGTTTTAAGAACTTATGTCGAAAGAACAATGAAATTGTTAGAGGAAGGAGAGGTTTATGTTATTTTTAATGGAGGCACAGGAACACTATCAGAGTTTGCTATGGCTTGGGGGTTGGCTCGGTTGTATTTTGGCAACCACAAACCGATGGTTTTTTATGGCGCTTTTTGGTATGAGGTGATTGAAGCCTTAGCTAAGAATATGTTACTGCGGGAAAAAGAAAAACAAGTTTATCAAATAGTTAATAGTCCTCAAGAGGTTGTTCGTGCTGTTAAGGAGTTAATTAAAATTAGAGACTAAAACAATTTTTTCTGAAAGATTGTTAAAAAATTTTCAGGATAAGAAAAATTTATTTTCAAGGGAGTGATCTTTCCGGTTTGTCTGCTAATGAATTTTAATTTTTGCTTGTTTAAGGCATAATCGTATAATTTTTTGGTTATTAAAACATCGGCCTCGCAGTAGTTTTTGAGTTTTTGTAAGCTTTTTTGATCACCCTGATAATAATATTTAACGGCGTTAAAACCAACATCTGTTTTTGTTACTCCTAAGGTTGCTTGAGCTAGGTCGTCTAAACCAATTCTATAACCCAAGATTTGTTTGACCTGAACCAGAATATCAAAATTAGGCAGTTTACTAAGGTTGTGGTTGGTATAAGATTGAAGAACAGGAATGTCAAAACTGATCGAATTAAAGCCAATGATGCGGTCGGCAGAAAAAAGGTGCGGCCAAAGACCGTCTAAGTCTTTTTCCCAAAAACTTAACATCCGACCAGAACGTTCTGTTAGATTCTTATCAAGAGTCCGCTGATAGATAGAAATTATAGAAAGACCTAGTTTGCCCGGGTCACGATCACCAATGTCGTCAAAAAGTTTTTTTGTTTCAAGATCGAGAATAACTTCGTTGATAGTCATTTTTTAATTAACTTTTTTATTTTAAAGAAAGCACAGATCCTGTTTTTGATGGAAATGATTCGTCATCTATTTTTAGGATATTAAATGGTTTGGCTATGCTGGGAGTTGTACTGGTAATTTGTTTAAAAGGTAAACGGTGCATAACGGATCTCCCCCGGATTTATCTATAAACAGCCCAGTCTTAGCTTCTATTTTATCCTATCCTGTGGTATATTAGTAACTAATGTCGAATCTTCCCGTTCCCAAATTAGAAGAGAAGGCCAAGAAGCTTCGTCGACAGATTATCTTCATGATTAATCAGGCCGGTTCAGGCCATATCGGTGGTTCCTTTTCTTCTTTAGACATTTTGGTGGCACTTTTTTTTGGGGGAGTAATCCGTTACAATTGCCAAGATTGTTGTGATCCTCGCCGTGATCGATTTATCTTGTCTTGTGGTCATGTTTGCCCGGCTTATTATGCTGTTTTGGCCGAATGTGGCTTAATTGACAAAAAAGAACTAGTTAACTTACGAGCACTGGGTTCATCCTTGCAAGGACACCCCAGTAAAACCTTTTTACCTCTATTAGATTCCTCTAGTGGTTCGCTTGGTCAGGGGTTGTCGGTGGCGGTTGGTCGAGCCCTGGCGGCTAAGCTAAAAAAGGAACACCACTGTGTTTATTGTTTAACTTCCGATGGCGAACATGATGAGGGTTCAACTTGGGAGGCGGTTTTAACTGCCAGCCATCATCGGTTGGGTAATTTAGTCAACATTATTGACAGGAACGGTATGCAAATTGGTGGCGAAACAGAAAAGATTTTATCTCTTGATCCATTAGCAGAAAAATATAAAGCTTTTGGTTGGCGAGTTTTTATTGTTAATGGTCATGATTATAACGAACTTCTTCATACTATTTGTCAGGCTAAGGACTCTCATCGGGAACCCAGTGTAATTATTGCTCGGACCACCCTAGGGAAAGGAGTTTCTTTTATGGAAAATAAAAAACGTTTTCATTCTGGAGTATTGTCAAAAGAAGAATGCCAGCAGGCGATGAAAGAACTGGGAGGGAAAGAGAAGTTTTAATTTTAAAAAGTTTTATTTACAGTGATGACTGATCTACAGGCCCAACGAGACGCTTATGGTG
>JAQVFF010000045.1 GCA_028697345.1 Candidatus Shapirobacteria bacterium | reverse complement strand
TTTGTATAACAATTGATCTTGGAATTGATTCGGTTGATAAAAAAAATTAACCTGGTCGGCAAAATAAAAAACTACCGAAGGCGAACCGCCATATGAGAAACTGGAACTTAGAGTTAATTGGTCGGGCAAAATATCTTTTGCCGCTCTTTCGTTTTTATCAACCAAAAACAATAGTGGTGGTTGACAATAGTTTTTGGCGGTAATTGCCAAGGCAATCTTGGGACCAGGAATAGAAAAATCCGACCGAATAATAATTAAGTATTTTTGAATCAAAACTAAAAATAAGGCTAAAAAAATTACCGGAATTAAAAATCTTTTCTTAAAATAAAAAAACTTGTCCCAAAAAACTCCCCAACAAACTGCCAAAGCTGGATAAATCGGTAGAATATACCAAAACAATTTTGTTTTAGAAAAAGTAAACAAACAAAAAACTAACCCTCCCCAAATTAAAAAAAAGGCAAAGCTTTGATCAATCTTTTTCTTCTTAATTTGATTAAGTAACCAGAGCAGACCACCAATCACCACTGGCAATAACCAGTAACCAAATTCCAAAATAAGGAATTTAATATAATATAGTTTACCGCCAAAGTGATACTCAATTGGCTGATAAGCACGTCTAAAAATATGTTCAATAAAATAAACTTGCCAAAACTGGCGACCAAAACGAACAGTCAAATAGATGTGCCAAGGAGAAATAATAGCCGCTACCAACAAGGCCACGATCAACCAATTTTTAAAATTTGCTTTTAACAAGCTTCTCTGAACAAAAATTAAGTAAACTAACCAAACCAGGGCTGGTAAAAAACCAATCAGCCCCTTGCTCATAACTGAAAAGGAAACTAAAAACGCTGGCCAAAAATAATCCCAAACCGTAATGGCTATTTTTTGACCCAACTTCTTCTCCAGGCGGGTTAAAAAAAATAATCCCCCAACAGTGCCGACTAAAAGGCTAATGTCGGTATTTAGTCCTTGAGAACGTGCCCAAAACATGCTTGGTATTAAAAAAAATAATAAAGAGATTATAGCGACTCTCTCGCTTACCCTCTCTTTAATTAACAAATAAGTTAAAAGCAAGCTTACTGCTCCTAAAATAGGCATAAAAAATCGAGCCGCCAACTCTGTTTCTTTAAAAAGAGAGAAGGAGAGGCTGGTTAACCAAAAAACCAGGGGAGGTTTTTCAAACCAAGGTTTCTGATTCCAAACAAGAATAGGTGAAAGACGACTTTCTCGAGCCACTTGAGCATATATCCCTTCGTCCCAATCGTAAAGAAAACTTTTTCCTAAATCCCAAAAATTAACTACTAAAAAAACCGTTACTATTAAAAACAAAATGGACAAAAAAGAACTCTCTCTTTTTAGGTTAATCATTGTTTTAAATATAAAAAAATTTACTAAAAAATTAGCATTGCGGTTAATTTTTAACTATTCGCCTTTATTGAATTAATATCCTTAAAACCAAAGTTGCCTTTAAGAAAGTCAAACACCGCCTCTTTTCTAACCTTATCCTGATCAAACAAGATCTTAATTAAACCAATCAACAAGAAAAGTTTTATCTTCCAATAACCATGCTTGAAACCAAAAAGAAGACGGTTTCTGGTTAAGTAATAATTTTGTAAAGCGGAACCGGAACCACCAGAAGAGGCGGCATTTTTGTGATAAACAATTGATTTTGGGGCAAATAAAATTCTAAAGCCCGCCTTGATGGTCCGCAAAGAAAAATCTAAATCTTCCAAATATAAAAAAAATCGTTTATCAAAAACACCAACCCGATCAAAAACTTCCCTTTTAGCTAAAAAAGCACATCCTGTAGCAAAAGAAATGTCCTCTTCTTGGTCATATTGACCATTATCAACCTCGTCAACGCCAAAATGATGTCCCAAAACATTAACCCAATCAACTTCACCACCAGCATACCAGATCACCCTTCCTGTTTCTTTTTCCTGATAACGATCTTTATGAAATTCAAAACCGGGAGCATAATATATTTTAGGAGAAATGATTCCGATTCTATGATTGGTTTCAGCGGCCTCGATCAGGGCAATTAAACAGTCAGAGTCAATTTCAGTATCGTTATTAAGAATAAAAATATAATCGGTGCTATTTTTAAGTGCCTGTTTAATACCACGATTATTGCCTTGGGCAAAGCCTAAATTTTCCTTATTTTCCATTAAAACAAAAGAAACCTTTCGGCTTCTTTTTTGAAAACGAACCCGGTCAAGATATTCTTTTAACTTTTTAAGCTTATCAGGATCGGAACAATTATCAACCAAAATAATTTCTAAACTAAGTTTCTTGCCCCTTTTGGCCGCCAAAAGAGAATTAAGACAAGCAATGGTTAGTTCGGGTTGATTCCAATTAAGAACAACAACACTAACTTTGATCATTTCGTTATTTTATAAATTTTTACACCATAGGAGGTAAGAATAACTTTTTCTAATTTTTTAGGTTTAAAACTATAAATTTCCCAAGTATCGGTATTATTTTTGATTCCCGACCAACCGTATTCATCGTCAATAACATAAAGAGTGTCGGCACTAGGATAAGAAACCTCGTCTAAAATTTGATTGTTTTGGAGATTGAAAAAATAGCGGAAACTAACTCCTCTTCTTCCCAAACCGCTTACCAAGACAGCCAGATTAAAACTTTCCCGATCTCCCGAGCTTAAACGATCGTCAATAATAATTTGGGAAATGTCACGAAAAAAACTGATACTGTGTCTTGGAGAACTGCCTAAATTTTGAATCGAATGATTTAAGGAACAACCAATAATAATCACCAAGAAAATTATTACTAGAAAAAAATTAAGGCCCCTTTTAAGTTTTCTCGCTTCGTAAAACATAAGACCGATTAAAATAAAAAGGACCGGAAAGAGAGGAATAACATATCGGGCATCAAGAGTGCCTCGATGATTAAAAATACTAGAACCCAAAACCCCAACCAAAAAATAAAAACCAAACAATGAATATTTTTCATTTTTTAAAACCCTAATCGAGTAGAAAAATAGAACAACCAAGACAGGCAGGGCTAACCAAAGAGCTTTAAGACTAAAAAATTTATCCAAAAGAACTGTTGCTACCAAACCAAGATTTTTAAAACTAAAACTAATGTTGTCACCATTGGGGTGATTATCAAGAGTTAAATTATAAATTATCGAACGGGTGTTAAGAAAGTCGTGTCTTATCTCAAACAAAATCATTGGCGATATTGCTAATAAAATCCCCGTTACTAATAACAAGAAGCGAACCAGGAAACTTTTTCTGCTTCTTTCATTAAAACAGCTTAAGCAAATTATCCAAACAGGCAACAAAAATAACCAATAACCAATAAAATGAAGCTGAATAATTACCCCTAAGCAAACACCTGACAAAAATAAAAAAACACTTTTCTTATTCTCTTGAAAATTAACCAAAAAGTATATTAACAATAAAATGAAAAAGGGCATTAAGTTGGGATTCCAGATCCATCTTGAGTAAAATATTGCTCCTTCAGAAATGGCAAAAGCAAAAGAAGCAACTAGAGCAGATAAGGGATCTTTGGTTATTTTCTCAACAATTGCAAAGATCAAAATAATCCCCACTGCCCCCAAAAGAGCAATTACTAATATTGGACCATATGGGTCATAGCCGAATAAAGGCAAAAATGGTGCCAATAAATAATAAAAAACCGGTCCAAAGTAGGTGGTTCCGTAGGCAACACCAGGAACACTAACCGATGTCGGCGGACCCAGAAGGGTCAATTTTTTCTCTTGAACTATTTGTCTTATAATTTCTGCATCGCGAGCCGGATCGTAAGTAAACTCAGAACTGTTATAAAGACTGTAACAACGAAAAAAAACTCCAACGAAAAAAATTAAAACTAAAAATAAAAACGATTTCTTCTTGTCCAACTTCATTTAGAAGTAATTTTTCTAATCACTTTTTGGTAAAGTTTTTTTAAACCATTGCCTTCGTTTTCTATTAAAAATGTTTGCCACCAAAATCGCCAATCTTTAGTAATTTTTTTCAAACTGCTCTTTTCTGGTAGGAGTTCCTTTTTGAAACCCAACTCTTCCCAAACCTTTAAATAAATAACCAAGTTATAAAAAGCCATTAAGGCTGACAAAACTAAACCGTGAAAACCGTCTTTCCAGCCCTCTTGAGCAAAAAAACGGGCGAAAAACTCTGCTGTCGGCCGCAAAATAATATCTTGACCTTGAAACTGATAATCGGAAACGGTGATCAATTGTTGAGTTTCGGCATCGGTATAACGATT
>JAQVFF010000010.1 GCA_028697345.1 Candidatus Shapirobacteria bacterium | reverse complement strand
GCGTTCTTGATTGACGCTGAATTGATTTTCTTTTGCTTTGGGATTATAGTAGCCAATTTTTTCTACTGCCCGACCATCTCGTTTGCTACGCGCCTCAGCGATAACAATCCGATAACTTCGTTCGTGTTTTTTACCAACCTGGCTTAATTTTACTTTTAACATAGAACAAAAGTATTCTATCACGATTGAGACTATGGGTAAAGAAAGAGTCTTAATTTTTTTTTGAAAGGGTCAATTTTTTAAAGGCTTTTTGAGCGGCTTGCTGTTGGGCCTTTTGTTTTGACGGTCCTTGTCCGTCAGCAAGTTTTCGATCATTAATAAACACACCAACAAGAAAGGTTCGGTCGTGATCCGGTCCTTGGCTGGATAATAAACGATACTCTGGAGTAACCCGATGATAGTCTTGAACCAACTCTTGAAGGCGGCTTTTATAGTCTTTTAAAGTCTTTTTCTTAGCCACAACCCTGATTCGCGGTAAAACATTTTTCTCTAAAAATATTTCTGTTACTTTTAGACCCTGGTCTTGAAAAATGGCTCCAATCAAGGCTTCAAAAGTATTAGCCAACAATCCGGGATTTTCCCGACCGCCTTCTTTTTCTTCGCCGACACTTAGCAGTAAAAATTGGCCCAAATTCAAACCTTGGGCAATATCAGCCAAAGATTGGGTATAAACAACCTGAGAGCGAAAATTAGTTAACAGCCCTTCCGGATATTTGCAAAAATAATCGAAGATGGTTTTTGACACCCAGAATTCCAAAATCGCATCCCCCAAAAATTCCAGGCGTTCATTGGAAGACAAGTCCTGGTCCGGCTTTTCGTTAAGGTAAGAACGATGAGTAAAAGCTTGTTTTAAGATATTTTTGTCTTTAAAAACAATCCCGATTACTTCTTCCACTTTTTTTGGATTAAACATTTTGTTAATTTTGGTCAATTTTTTTTATGGCTCATTAATTATTAGTTGCTTTTTAAACAGCTTTTAATATTGAATTATTCATAATTGTTCCCAAGGCCCCATTAATAAAGCCAGGTGAATTTTCTGAACCAAACTCCTTGGCCAATTCGATTGCTTCATCAATAATTACTTTTGGCGGTTCACTTTTTTTGATTAATAATTCAAAAGTGGCTAATCTTAGAATAGCCAAGTCAATTCGGTTTAAACCCTCTAAGGGAAAATCTGGGGCGGCGATAGTAATTTTTTTATCAATGGTCGGTAAATGATCAATAATGGGTCGGATTAGGTTTTGGTGGTTAATTTTTTTGTTAGGATTAAAAGAGAAGGCGAATAAATTTTTGATAATCTTTTGACGCCGGTGATGACGAGGGTCGTTGCGGGCTTTCATGGGCAAAGGAAACTATTTTTTAGCTTTAATCACCGAAGTTTTTTTATAAAAACCGCAGTGAGGGCAAACTTGATGGCTTTTTTTAGCTTGGCCGCAGTTAGGGCAAGCTATTAACCCAGGCGTCTTGATTTTAATAGCCGCTCTTCTTTTGCCTTGCCGGTAATGAGAAATTTTTCTTTTAGGTAATGCGGTCATGAATAACTTTTAATTTTGGACCTGTTTAGTTTGGTTCTACCTGGCTTATTTTATCTTCTTTCAGTCTTTTTTTCAAGCTGGGGGTTAATTGATTATTTTTAACTAATTCTTCAGCCCATTTTTGAGTTTTTTCAACTAAATGGTAATCGGCCAAACTGGCCAATTTAAATTTTAGGAAACCGTGTTGGGCAGTGCCAAATATTTCTCCCGGCCCTCTTTCTTCTAAATCAAGCTTGGCCAATTCAACACCAAGACTGGTTTTTTCTAAAATCTTTAGTCGTCGATAGCCTTTTTGATCGATTTTGTTGGGGGTAAATAAAAAACAATAGGCTGGTTGGTCGTTGCGACCGATTCGGCCTCTTAACTGATGTAATTGAGCCAGGCCGAAACGATTGGCTCCCTCAATGATCATAATGGTGGCGCCAGGGATGTCCAGACCCACCTCAACTATTGATGTGGCTACCAGAATATCAATCTCACCCTTGGCAAAACTGTTAACAATTTTATCTTTCTGATCAGGCTTGATTCGACCATGAATTAAGCCTACGCTAAAATTAGCGAAAGTATTTTCTTTTAATTTTTTATATTCTGCCTTAGCGGCTCTGATATTTTTCATCATTTCCTGGTTTGATTTTTCAATTAAAGGATAAATAATAAAAACCTGGGCCTGATTCTTGTTGATCTGTTTTTTGATCCAAAAGTAAGCGTCAGCTCGTTTTTTATTTGGTATTAACCAGGTTTTTACCGGTTTTCTATTTTGTGGCATTTCATCAAGAAAAGATAATTCTAAGTTTCCGTGAAGAACCAAGGCAACGCTTCGGGGTATAGGTGTTGCGGTCATGGTTAAAACATGGGGAAAAAATTGACTGTTATTTCTAATTAAACTTGATCTTTGTTTGACCCCAAAACGGTGTTGTTCGTCAATGACTGCCAAACCAATATTTTTGGGTAGCTGTTTATTAAACAATAAAGCATGAGTGCCGATTAAAATGTCAGGATTGGTTAGTCTTTTCTTTTGGCTTTTGGTTTGAAGATCAATCTTGACTTTTGGGGGCAAAAATTGGCGAAAAGTTTGATAGTGTTGTTTGGCTAAAATTTCAGTTGGGGCCATAACCAGAGTTCTGAGCCGGTTATGGTAAATGGCGTAAGAGGCAATAATAGCAATGATGGTTTTACCGCTGCCGACATCACCGCATAAAAGTCGATTCATGGCAGTTTTTTGATTTAAATCAGCCAAAATTTCTGCCGTTACTTGTTCTTGGGCCGAAGTTAACTTGAATGGCAATAAGCTGATGAAACGCTTGAGTTCTCTATTTTTTGGCTTGATCACAAAAGCCAATTTATTTTTTTGCCAAGCAGTTTTTTTAATTTGAGCATTAAGTTGAGGTAAAAACAATTCGTCGAAGGCCAGCCTTTTTTGGGCGGACAAATAATCGGTTTTTTTTTGTGGGAAATGAATTTTGTTTAAAGCCTCCTGGTAGCCTAAAAAACCCTCTTTGGTTAAAATTCTTTTGGGCAAAAATTCTTTGATTGGTAATTTAAGAGCCACTCTAATACGAGCACGAAGCCATTTTGAAGATATTCCCCTAGTTTCCGAATAAATACCAACAATTCGACCAGTATGAATTGTTGGTGTAGCAGAGATGACTTCAAATTCCGGATTAGTCATTGTTTTTAATGAACCGAAAGAAGTTATTTTTCCTGACAGACTAATCTTGGTGGCCTTTTTAAGACTGTTGATTAAAAAAGGCTGGTTAAACCAGGTTACTTGAACCTGGCCGGTTTTGTCATTAATGATAGCTTTTTGTAAACTTTTTCTCCAACCACGGTATTGATTACTAATCTTTTCTACTTTGCCCTGTATAGTGACATTGCTTTCTGGCTCTGCCAGGCCGATTTTGGAAACTCGAGAGAAATCCTGATAGTAGGTGGGGTAATGGCGAAGTAGGTCGGCGATGGTTTTAATATTTAACCGCTCCAGTTTTTTAGTATAGGTCTGCCCTACTCCAGTCAATCTGTTAACCGGATCGGAGAGGTTCATGATTGAAACATTTTAACCTAAAAATATTGCCAAGAAAGGAATTAATGAGGTTAAAATTATAGCACCGGAAGCAATCGCCACAATGATGGTAATAACTTTTTTGTTTTTCTTCATATTCTTTATCTTAATTATATTATGAAAACGGTCTAAAGCAAGCTTATTTTATTAAAATATGAAACATCTGCCCTTGATCGTTTATTTGATTCTTAAGATTTTTTAAGTTAAACTAAAGCAAACTTTCTTTAAGCAGGATTATGACTTGGTGGCAAATTGTTAAACAGCGTTTAACTCAACTTAAAAAAAGAAAATTGGGTCAATATCGAAGAAAAAAACCCATTAATCCCAAAAAGGTTTTTTTGGGATTAGGTGTTGTGGGGGTGTTTTTTTTGGTGGCGACTATTTTGGCCATTGTTTGGGTTGCTCATGACTTACCTCAACCAGGCCAGGTGATTCGTCGGGAGGGTTTTACTACCCGGATTTTTGACCGTGAAGGTCAGGTAATCTACGATATTTTTCAGGAACAGAAACGAAATCCGGTCAGCTTTGATCAAATTCCTGAAAATTTAATTAACGCTACCATTGCCATTGAGGATAAGGACTTTTATCACCATAAAGGATTTTCCTTATCGGGTATTATTCGAGCCTTTTACTATACTGCTTTTGAGCGCAATCTTCAGGGTGGTTCAACCCTAACTCAACAGCTGGTTAAGAACGTTTTGTTAACATCTCAACGGAGCCTGATTAGAAAGGTTAGGGAGTTCTTGCTGGCAATTCAAATTGAAGCCCGTTTTTCTAAAGATCAAATCTTGACAATGTATCTTAATGAGGCTCCTTATGGGGGAACAGCTTGGGGAGCAGGAACGGCGGCAGAGGTTTATTTTGCCAAATCAATTGATCAGCTATCTTTGGTAGAATCGGCAATTTTGGCCGGTTTACCCCAACGACCAACCAGCTATTCCCCTTTTGGTACCGATCCACAAGCTTATGTTGCTCGAACGGAACATGTTTTAAGAAGAATGAGAGAAGATGGTCATATTAGCGTTGATGAAGAAAAACAAGCTCTGGAAGAATTAGAGACGGTGATTTTTGCTGATTCTAGTTCAGAATTTTTGGCTCCTCATTTCGTAATGTATGTTAAGAAACAGCTGATTGATCGTTATGGTGAGGCGATGGTCGAGGGTGGAGGCTTAAGGGTTACTACTACCCTAGATTTATCTTTACAAAAACAAGCAGAAACTGTAGTAGCCGAACAAATGGAAGCAATAGCCAAGTATAAAATCGGTAATGCCGGGGTGGTAGCCCTTGATCCTAATACTGGTGAGATTTTGGCCATGGTTGGTTCTAAAGATTATAATGAACCTAATTTTGGCAAGTTCAACACCACCACTGCCCTAAGGCAACCCGGATCCTCGATTAAGCCGGTTACTTATGTAACTGCCCTTAAAAGAGGTTATACTGCCGCCCATGTTTTGTTTGATACCTTAACCGATTTTCCCGGCGCTACTACCGATAAACCTTATCAACCAACCAACTATGATCATACTTATCATGGTCCAATGCAAGTTAGGTATGCTTTAGGTAATTCTAAAAATGTGCCAGCAGTCAAAATGTTGGCTCAGGTGGGTTTAAAGAATATGCTTCAAACAGCTTATGATATGGGCTTATCAACGCTGGAACCAACTAGCCAAAACTTATCTCGTTTAGGTTTATCGGTAACTTTGGGTGGTGGTGAGGTTCGACTTTTAGAACTGGCAGGAGCTTATTCGGCTTTTGCTAATGGTGGTCTTCGGATTGACCCAGTAGCAATTTTAAAAGTTACCGATCAGGATGGTAAGGTTTTGGATGAATTTGAACCCCGGTTCGGCCGGAGAGTTTTGGAAGAAGGTGAAGCTTTTATTATTTCTGATATTTTAGCTGATAATGAAGCTCGAGAAATTGTTTTTGGTCCCAGCTCATCGTTAAATATTACTAGTCGTAAGGTGGCTGTTAAAACTGGTACCACTAATGATTCTCGGGATAATTGGGCGATTGGTTGGACGCCTCAAGTGGTGGTTGGGGTTTGGGTTGGCAATAATGACAACTCACCAATGGGTTACGTTGCTTCCGGTTTTGCTGGTGCTTCACCAATTTGGCGCAAAGTGATGCTTTCGTCGATAGAGAAATACCCAGGACCGGATTTTAAAGTACCAGATTCGGTAGTTAGGCTGGAGGTTGATAAGATTTCCGGAGCTCGTGTTCATGATGGGTTTCCCTCCCGTTTTGAATATTTTATTAAGGGAACAGAGCCGGAAGGAGAAGATAAGATACATACCTTGTTAAAAGTTTGTCGAGATCAAGGCAAATTAGCCACGCCATTGGATATTGAGCGAGGTAACTATGAGGAAAAAGAATTTATTATTGCCAAAGAAGAAGATCCCTATAGTTCGACTAATAATCGTTGGCAAGCCGGAATTGATGCTTGGATTGCCAGCCGGGATGACTCTCGTTATCGAGTACCAACCGAATATTGTGACAGTAGCGATCAAGTTAGTATTAACATTCGGGAACCCAAGGATAAAGATCGGGTGAATAATGAATTCAAGGTTCGGGTTCGACCATTGTCAATTAACGACATTGACTGGGTTAAAGTTTATGTCAACGATGAAGAGAAACAAACCCTTAAAAAAGATCCTTATGAAGTGAGGTTGGTTTTATCGGATGGCACTTATAAAATTAAAGCCAAGATGAGAGATGTGGCTGGAAAAGAAGCTGAAACGGAAATCAGAATTGGTGTTAATGTCGATTGGGATTGGTTGCCTCAGCCTACTCCTACTCTTACTCCAACCGCTGTCTCCCCTACCCCTACTCCCGAACCAGATACAGAAGAAGATTAGGAAGTTATTTTTTTAGACCTTTTTACCAAATATTCTTTGGTGGATTTTTTTGGCTTCTTGAGCAGAACAATTATAATAAAAGGCCCTAAGAGTATATTTATAAGTCTTTATGGGTAAAACTGATGACTTTTTGTTTTGCCTTATTGTTGTGGACTGATTTTGGTGATAATTTTCTTTTGGATAAATATCCAGGACTACTAGTTGCCAAAGAATGTCGGGTCTGAATTTGGTTTGATATTTTTCAATCAGTTTTTTGGGGTCTTTTTTTTGAGAAAAGATGAGATTAGCGTCAAGGTCAATTATTTGACCGGTTAATTCTTGGGCGGCCCCATTGGTCAATTGTGACGGTTTTAGGATAATAATTTTAGGAATTTGAGCCAGTTGATTAACCAAATCCTCAAGATCGATCTCAATCATTACTCCCCCACCGAATCGACGAGGAATTATTTTTAAAGATTTAGTTATCCCCAATTCTTGATAAAAAAGATTAATTTTTTTAGTTAACTTTTTTTCTGATTGGTCAAAGACTCCCAAAGACCAGCGCTCTTGGTAATTATGGTCAACTTGATAAAAAATTTTGCCAATTTCAAAAAAGCGCCTTTGGGGAATTTTCAATTTTTGATATTGGTAATTTTGTATCTCAAGGGAAGAAATTATCGAAGCTCGCAACAATGGATAGCGGTCGTTAACGTTGTTTTGAGTATAAATAGGTTTAGCCTCTTGGGGCAGAAAGTAAGCTTTAAAAAATTGGCTTTTTTTTATCAAGGGCCAAGAGCGAACCTCGTCATAACCCAAATTAACCAAACAATTTTTAACCGCTTCAATTAAATAAACTATTTTGGGAGTAATGTCGGGTAGGATTTTAGCCGAAATCGGTTGATCGGTGGGAATATTTTGGTAGCCCCAGAAACGAATTACCTCCTCGACCAGATCCTCCTCTAGTTCTAAATCGCTTCTCAAAGATGGCGGGACGACACGCCAAAGATTGGCTCCTTTTTTGGTTACTTGACAACCTAATTTTTTTAAGATTTTTTGAGCGAATTCGGTTTCAATTTTAATGCCGGCAAATAAACCTGGAGACTGGGGTTTGAAATTAATTATTGGTTGTTTTTTGGGCTGGGGGTAATAATCATATTGAGCGCTGGTAATTTTTCCTTGACAGTTTTCTAAAATTAGTTTGACTAAATGATTAAAGGCGGACGGAATAAGTTGGGGGTCAAGTTGTTTTTCTAATCGAATACTGGCCTCAGTAGTAATGTTTAGCTTTTTAGAATCAAGCCAAACTCTTTTGGGGTTGTAAATAGCCATTTCAATAATTATCTCTTTCGTTTCTAGACCGACACCGGAATTTTGTCCACCAACAATGCCGGCCAGGCTCAACACATCCTGGTTGTTGTGGATTTGCAGGGTGTCTTTTTCTAAGGTTACTTTCGTGTTGTCAAGGCTGGTGAAAGTCTTAAACTTATTTTTATTTGTTTCCCAAATTAGTCGGTCAGTTGATTTTTGGGTATCGAAAGCATGGTTGGGTATGCCCCAGAGGAGCATGATGTAGTTGGTTAAATCAACTATGGTGTTAATGGAATTAATGTCGTGAAGTTTTAAGATTTTTTTTAACCAATCCGATGAGGGGTGGTTGTTAAGGGAACTAATCTTGATTGCCATAACCCTAGTTACTTGATTTTTAGTTCTAATTTTGATCGGTAAGGTAATGTTTTTATCGATCGGGGGTAGACAAACACTGGGTTCTTTTAGTTTTAAATTATATAGGGCGGCTAAATCTTTGGCTATTCCCAAGTAACCCAGACAGTCGGGTCGGTTTTGTTTGATCTCTAAACTAATGATAGTTTCCTTGTTTTTTCTCTCCAAACCATCAACAAAATGACCAATTAGAGTAAGGTCTCTCATTAGCCTTTTTGGTTTAGGCAGGTTCGGGCCAGGTAATAGTTTTTTAATTTCAGAATAAACAATTTTCATGATTGATTTGGTTTGTAGGCTAAATTACCACCCAAGAGGGTTCGAATATCACCGATTTTATATTTAGCCATTGCCCAACGGTCTAACCCTAGTCCAAAAGCAAAACCTCGCCAGATTTTAGGGTTGATGTTGGCCATGGTCATTACTTTAGGGTGAATGATCCCCGCTCCACCCATTTCAATCCAACCAACCCCCTTGCACAACGAACAGCCCTTTCCTTGGCAAGAAAAGCAACGGATATCTAAGCCTAAACCTGGCTCTACTTCCGGATAATATTTACAGCGGTAACGAACCCTTACTTTTAAGCCATAAAGTTTTTGGAATAGGGAATTTAGAGTACCAATTAAATCTTTCATAGTAATGTCCTTATCGACAGCGACTGCCTGATAATGATGGAAAACAAAATGATTGCTTTTATTAACCTTTTCGTTACGGTAAACACGAGCCGGAAAGGCAGCCTTGAAGGGTGGTGTTTCCTTTGCTAACAGTCGAGTCTCAATAGCTGAAGCCTGTGTCCGTAATAATATTTCTGGCTCGTTGATATAAATACTGTCTTGCATATCTCGAGCTGGATGGTCGGGGGGCACATTGAGTCTTCTAAAACAATATTCGTCGGTTTCAATTTCCGGTCCTTCATAGGTAGAAAAACCCAACGATTTAAAAAAATTATTAATCTCATTGCTGGTAACAGTGATGGGATGAAGATGACCTTTCTTAGTTAGAGCGTGGTAAAATTCTTGATCGGCCGATTTAATCAAGACTTTTTCTTCGTTAACTAATTGTTTTTTTTTATTATTAATTAATTTTTCTAATTCTTTTTTAGTCAGGTTTAGTTTTTGGCCAAATCGTTTTTTTTCATCGATTGGCAGATTTTTTATTTTGGTGAAAAACTGATTAACTAAACCCTTGCGTCCTAACAGCCTAATTCTTATTTTTTCTAATTCTTGAGTGGTTGTGGCAATATTAATTTCTTTTTCTATTGGAGTGAAAGTTTTTTGAAAGTTCATGTTAACTTAACCATCCCAAACTAGCCGGAGTAGCAATGCAATTGGTTAATTTGATTGTTTGTAATAACCATTAGTTGGCCGATTGGGCTTTTTTGACGACTTCAGCAAAGACTTTGGGTTCCTGAGTGGCCAAATTAGCTAAAGTTTTTCGGTTTAGGAGGATATTGGCCTTTTTAAGAAGATTGACAAATCTAGAATAGCTCAAGTTGTGATCAATCAAACCAGCATTAATTCGACTAATCCATAATTCTCTAAAGTTTCGTTTTTTTAACTTTCGACCAATAAAAGCATATTGACCAGCATGAAGCTGGGCTTCACGGGCAACCTTATAAAGCTTGCTTTTAGTGAGCCGATAACCCTTGGTTGATTTTAGGGTTTTTTTATGGCGGGCCTTTCTGGTAGTACCGGTTTTAACTCTCATCTTATTTTCCTAAAACTTTTTTGATTTTTTTGGCCATAGTGCCGGTAATTTCTTTAGGTTTTTTATATTTACCTTTTTGGGTTTTGCTTTTACTTTTCTTTAAATGACGACCAAAAGCAGATTGATGTAAAACTTTTCCAGATGGGGTGACCCTGAATCTCTTAGCTAATGATTTTTTTGTTTTTTGCTTAGTCATTCTTAGTTGGTGTTAGAGTAAATATTAAACTTTTTCCTGACATTTTTGGTTCTCTTATCGGCGAGCCAAAGTTTTTTAAAGATTCAATAAATTGGCTGGCCAACTTAAAACCAGCATCTTTATTAGTCATTTCCCGACCGCGAAAATTAATAGTAATTTGGACCCGGTCACCATTTTTTAAAAAATCTTTGGATTTTCGAATTCGAAATTGTAAATCGTTATTGCTAATAAACGGTCTTAAACGCAATTCTTTGGTTTCTTGTTTTTGGCCCAGTTTTTTACTTTTTTTGGCCTTTTTACTCTCTAGATATTGAAATTTTTTAAAATCAATAATTTTGGCCACTGGCGGATTAGCTTTTGGGGCAATTTCAACTAAATCCTTGCCCTCTTTTTTAGCTAATTCTAAAGCTTTATCACGATCTAAAATGTCAATTTGTTTGCTGTTTTCATCGACAACCCGCAAGCGTTCGGCCCTAATATATTGATTAATTTGATAAAATTTAGCCAAATTCAATTTTTTAATCGTTTTCAAAAATCTAGGCCTTAGTGTAACATGTTGAAGCTAGATTAGCAATGTTTTTAACTTTAACTTTGGGTACTTTTCACAAATTCCTCAATTCTCATTTCCCCCAGGACTCCCTCTCCCCTTTTTCTAATATTGATTGTTTTTGATTTAGCTTCTTTGGCGCCAATAATAATCAGATAAGGGATTTTTTGTCCTTCAGCCAGAGCAATTTTTTTAGAAGCAGTTTCATTGCTGGTATCAATTTCAATTCTTATATTGTTAATTTTTTTAATGTTTTTCTTTACTTGTTGAGCGTATTTTATTTGTTGGTCGGTGATGGGGATAATTATTGCTTGGGTTGGAGCTAACCAAAAAGGAAAATTACCACCATTGCTTTCAATCAGAATTCCTAAGAAACGCTCTAGAGAACCATAAATAACCCGATGAATCATGACTGGCCTAACTTTTTTTCCTGCTTGGTTAGTATAAGAAAGATCAAAATTTTCTGGTTGGGCAAAATCAAGCTGAATTGTTGAGCACTGCCAGGTTCTACCTAAGCTATCCTTAAGATGAAAGTCAATTTTGGGCCCGTAAAAAGCGCCATCACCCTTATTAATTTTATAATCGATTTCATTTTCTTTTAGAATGTTTTCCATGACTGTTTCTGCTTCTTGCCAGATTTCATCAGAACCAATTGAATTTTTTGGTCGGGTTGACAATTCCAAATGGTCAAGGCCTAGGTCAAACTTTTGATAAAAATCAAAGCACAAATCAATAATTTCCTTTATTTCGGATTTTACTTGACTTTTAGTACAAAAAATATGAGCATCATCCTGAGTGAATTCCCGAGAGCGGATAATGCCATGAAGTTCTCCTGACGCCTCGTAGCGGTGAACAACACCCAGCTCTCCCATTCGTAAAGGTAAGTCGCGATATGATTTGGGTGAGTTTTTATAGATTAAAACTCCGCCATCGCAGTTCATTGGTTTGATGCTCATATTCCAATTATTTTTATCGTCTGGCGTAGAAACCCGATACATTTTATCGGCAAATGATTTTAAGTGACCGCTTATGTCCCAAATGGAGTTGGTTAAAATTTCCGGAGTTCTAACCTCCAGATAACCGGCTTTTTCGTGTTTTTCTCGCCAGTATTCAATTAGCTTTTTCATCAAAAAATAACCCTTGGGTTGCCAAAAAACATTGCCGGGAGAAGCTTGGGGATGAAAAGAAAAAAGATTTAGATTTTTACCAATTAGTCGGTGATCTCTTTTTTTGGCTTTTTCAAGTTGATCTAAATGTTGATCAAGCTTTTTTTGATTGACAAAACAGGTACCATAAATCCGAGTTAGCATTGGTTGGTTTTCATCACCACGCCAATAGGCTCCAGCTAAAGAAAGTAACTTAAATGGTCCGATCTGGCTGGTTGAGCGAACGTGAGGACCCAAACAAAGATCTATAAAATTGCCAGTCTGATAAATGGTTACCGTTTTTTGACCGTCACAAACCAGTTCTTCAAGTAATTCTAACTTATAGAATTGATTGACAAAAATCTTTTTAGCTTGTTGATGGCTAAGCTGTTTTTTCGTGAAGACTAAGTTGGCCTTAATAATTTTGGCCATTTCTCTTTCTATTTTTACCAAATCATGTTCTGAAAGAGATTTTTTGAAACCAAAATCATAATAAAAACCATTATCTATTGTTGGTCCGATAGCAAATTTAGTTCCAGGGTATAATTTCTGAACGGCGGCCGCCAAAACATGAGCACAAGAGTGGCGCATAACCTCAAGATTATTATCGTTTGTGGAAGAGGAGACCATTGGTTTGGTTTTGAACTAATAAACGGTTTTTTTAAATTATTGTTTGTGCACGCGCCTGGACTCGAACCAGGGACCTTCCGCATGTCAAGCGGATACTCTAACCAACTGAGCCACGCGTGCTTAAGCACATTTATGGCTATATCATATCACAAATCAAAAGAAAGAAAATAAAAATCTTAAAGCTTTTTGACGTGATCGAACACCAAGTTTTTTATCCTGCTTGAGTAGCTGGGGTGCGGTCGGAAGAAAGCATAAACCTTGTTCCAGATTTTTTAACTTGACCCCAGAAGTAGTTCTTTTTCTTGTTTCTCTTTTGAAAAGCGGTCAACCAGGTATTCCCTTCTTCAACTCTTTCCTTCAAATCTTTCAAAAATGTTAATAACAACTCTAAAAAATTAACTAAATAGCGGTTTGGTTGAGTAATATTGTCTTGAGCGGCAATTTCAATTTCTTTTACTTGTCGATTTACTTGAGCCATGGTGGCGGCAATGGCGCTAATTTCTTTTCTAATTGCCTCGATTTTTAGAAAAGTTTTTTGGCGGTCTTTTTGTCTAAGAGATACTTCGGTTAGGTTAATTTTTTTTTGAAAGTTGATTTTTTCTTGGTAGCGATTTTGATTTTCTTGAATTGCCTGCTCCGGATTAATGGTTTGTCCAGGGCGGATTTCTCTCCCCCCCTCTCTTTGAGAATTTTGAAGGACGGTTGTTTTTCGAGGGCTGGTTATTTGTTCCCAAAACTCTTTAGGAAACTCTTCGGCTAATTCTTCTTTTAGACTATTTAAGCCGCCAACATTATCACCCTCTAAAGAAGGTTTTTTTTGTGATTGACTATTACCCCGAGCAACCTTTTTAATCATCGGTAAAAGGAAAAGTGAGGGCAGTGATGGGCTTATTTTACTATAAGTTTTGAAGAAACTCAAGTGTTTTTTGGCGTCTAATCATTGAGGAGAGCAAATAGCGTTGATTAGCCAGTTGTTTTTTTTCTTCCTTGTCTTTAATTTTTGTCAAGGCAGAGTCAATATCTTGGTCGGAAACAATAATGTTTTCTTCGTCGGCAATTTTATTAAGAGCTAATTCCAGTTTCCAATTTTTTTCGCTTTCTTGACGATAACCTTGTTTGATTGAATCAATAGTTTGACCAATACTACTCAAGTATTGATCTATTGATAAATCCATTTTTTCAGTTTTTTCAATTAAGCCAGCTAATTTTTGACTGACCTCATTATCAATTAAAATTTTAGGAAGATTAACTTTAATGGTTTTTGCCAAAATATCAATTATTTTTTGGAATTGTTGGGCTTTTTTCAAGGACTCATCCTGGGGTTCCTCCGCGATCTTTTTATCTTTTTCCGGTGTCCAGATGGCCTCTTTGGCAGTTATTGTTTTTATTTCTTCTTGATAATTATTTAAATCAACTTTTGGTAATTCGCAGGTGATAAACTTAACTTGCCAATCTTCTCCTTCTTTAGCTGAAACTAGTTCGGCCCTGGGAGCGATAATCGGTTTTAGTTGATGCTGTTCAATTGAGCGTTGATAGACCTTTGGTAATAATTGATTAATGACTCGCTGATAAATTTCGTTTTGCCCAATGGCCTTTTCAACTCGCTCCTTTGGAGCCTTGCCTTTTCTAAAACCTTTAATTTCAGTAGTTTTTTGCAGTTGTGCTAGAACCCGATCGTGTTCTAGCTTGATTTCTTTTTTGTTGATTGTGGCCTCAATTTGGATGGTGTTATCGGCTAACCGATTAATATTAACCGAGATCGTTGATGGTTTTTTGGTCGTTTTTGGTTTGCTAGCCATAGTGTTGAGGTCTTCTAATTTGAGGACGGTTAACTTGCTGTCTTTTAATTGGCAGGGGTACTGGTCGCTTGACTGGCTTTTGGGGCGAATGATAACCCTCTGGTTCTGGATTTAGTTTTGGCTTACCGGATTTTTTATTTTTTAAATTTTTCATACGAATCTTATTCTACCATGGCTATCGAAGGCCAGCAAGCGCTCACTTATTTTTGATTTATTGGTGAGAACATCTTGAACTTGACAAGTCTAGCCGGCTTTACTATCCTTTTACTAGGGGAGTTTTATCTAATGGAAAAATATCAACAGTTAGGCTTAAGATTGACCCTGCTACCGTTATTAGTCTTTATTTTACCGGTTTCTTTAGCTTTATCTTTTTGGTTGCTTAATTTTAATCAAGAAAGCTATTGGCAATTTTTAGTCAAGAGCAGGATTGATTATCAGCCATTATTATCCCAAACCCCGGTTCGTCTTTATCAGGCTCTTCCCAATAACTCCGGAACAGTTTCTTTTGATGTTAGCACAGCTGACGCGCGGCCTGTTATTATCAGGCAGTATTTGGAAAGGTATAATTCCCCCCTGACTCCTTATGCTAATTATATTGTCATGATTTCAGAAAAGTATAATCTAGATTATCGTTTACTAGTGGCTATTGCCCAACAAGAGTCTAATTTGGGTAAAAAAATCCCCTATAATACTTATAATGCTTGGGGTTGGGGAATTCATGAAAGAGGAACCTTGGGTTTTTCTTCTTGGGAGGAAGGAATAGAAACAGTGGCTCGGGGTTTGAGAGAAAACTATTTGGACAAAGGTTATACAACTCCCGAGAAGATTATGACCAAATACACTCCCCTGTCTAGCGGCTCATGGGCGTTTGGGGTTAATCAATTTATGAAAGAGATGGAGTAACAAAAACCATGACTATGGCATAAAATTTTTGCAACAGATTGATGATTCGGTAATTGACTGTTGGGTATTTTAAAAAGACCAAGGCCCTTTTTTGCCTTAATTATTTTTTGGTCAGTTAATTTGTTTTTTGGGCAAGAATAAAAATTGATGGACCAAAATTTATTTTAGCTAAGACAGGTTGAAGTATTTTTTCTCCCCAAATTAGAATTTCGGTCGGAATAATTTTTTTCAGAAGCGGCCAGCGAAAATTAGACACCGACAGTTTAGTGATTATTTTGAATCCAGATTGCTCTAGCTCTTGATTGATTTTTTGAGGGTGGTGGTTGAGAAAAAAAATAGTTTTTTTGTTAATGTTGGCCAAGGATCGGCGATCACAAGGAACCTGATCCTGACAGAAGGAAAAGTTTCCCCCAAACCACATTTTTAACTTAGTCTTGAAATTAACCTTATTAGCAAATTCTAAAATCAAATAACCATTCCTTTTTAAGGAATGGTTAATCTTTTTAAAAACAGGATCTAATTTTTTAATATGATGAGCGACCCGGATCATTATGGCAACATCGGCTTTTTTTAAAGAGCTTAGCTCCTCTGCTCTTCTCTTTTGAAAGGTAAGGTTTTGATATTTTTTAAGATTTTTTTTGGCCTGGCTAATTAATTTTTCCGATGGTTCGATTAGATAACAAGAAGCAAACTGATTGGCGTAAATTGGGGTTATTCTCCCAAAGCCAGCACCAATATCTAAGATGGTTTTACGGTTCTTGTCAGGAATGTTTTTTAACAATTTTTCCAGGGCAATTTTCTCGGCTTTATGTTCATATTTTCGTCCTTGCCAATAGCGTTGGTAATTATAATGATCGTAGAAAGCCATTATTTTTTAATAAAGAGAAGTTATTTTTTTGGTTTTTCTTCTTTTTTGAGACACTTTATACAAATAGTTGCTTCCGGATAAATAGTGAGACGATCAGTGTCAATTAATTGGCGGCATTTTTCACAAGTACCATAGTTACCAATTTTAACCCTGGTTAACGCTTTGCGAACTTGAACTAATCTTCGACGGAGCTGATCTCTGATGGCGGCATTTTTCATATGGCCAAACTGTTCTTCAGCATCAGTATCTGGAGAGGCGTTATTGGAGGCTCGAGATGGATCAGCAAAAGGGTCTTCTTTTTTCAAATTGATAATCTTTTTGATAATTTTCTTTTCTTCCTCAACCAAAAACTTGCCAATTGGTTTTAACAGACTGGCTGGAAAAGTAATTGTCTCTTTTGTTTTATTTTTTCTTTTAGTCATTTTTAATTAAGTTAGTAATTCTTTCTGATAATTCCTTAGCTGATTTACTTTCCGATCTCAGATAAAGAGTAATTAAAGACCAGAAAAATAGACCTAATCCCAAGAACGTTTCTAAGTATAAACCAGAAGATAAGAAAAAAGCAAGTAGGCTAAATCCCAAAAAGAAAACCGTGTTGGACAGGAGTAGGGAAAAACCGATTTTGCCTGACGGATACCAAGTTAGCGAGCGATACGATTTTAGTGCCCAAAAGGCTAGGGCAATCATTAAGAGATTTAGGACCATAGTCGTTAAGTAGAAAGCCTCTTGGCTAACTAGCCATTGACCTAAGAAAAAACCGCCAAAAAAGATTAGCAAAGGAATGACAGCTCCATCGGTTGTTTTCCAGATTTGAAAAGAATGTCTCTTTGACCAATACCAGCTGGCGATAATTACTCCCCAATAACCGCCAACAAACGAAAGCCCCGGATAACGCCAGGGCAGGAAAAAACCCATTAGAGAATTAAATTGTTGAAAATTACTTAAAAAGAATACCAGCCTAGCCCCAATTAGCCAGGCCAACAGGTTGTTAGTTAATAAACTAATTACCTCTTCCTTGTCAGTGAATTCTTCTTTCGTTTGACGAAAAAATAAAAAAGCGGCAATAGTAAAAGCCAAAAAAATAATAAGCCCAAAAGTTGTTAAACTACCTATATTATAGGGTAAGCTAATTAAATTAGGTGTCATTTTAGGTTTGTTTTTCTAAGGGATAGAAACTAATTTGTTTTTGGACGAAACTTAAGTTAATTGATCCAATTGGGCCGTTGCGGTGTTTGGCTATTTCTAAAACGACGTTTTCTCGGTCATCGTCGTCTTCCCGGTATAAAAACATGACTACGTCTGAGTCTTGCTCAATTGAGCCGCTTTCGCGAAGATCGGCTAATCTTGGTCTTTGACCGCCTCTAACCTCAACGGCCCGGGATAATTGCGATAAAGAAAGGATGGGGATTTTTAATTCTCGAGCTAAATTTTTCAAACCTTGAGAAATCTCTGATACTTCCTGAACCCTGTTGTCAATACTTCGGCCATGAATTAATTGTAGGTAATCAACAATTAATAATTTCAAACCCTTTTCCATTTGCAGTTTTCGAGCCTTGGTACGCATTTCTAAAATAGAAATACCGGGAGTATCGTCAATATATAACGGTGCTTCGGCTAAGGTTCCCATAGCATCAGAAAGACGAGAAAAGTCGTCCTCATCCAACCGGCCGGTTTTTAATTTCCAGCTATCGATTTGGGCCTGACGAACTAAAAGCCGGTCAACCAATTCTTCTTGACTCATTTCTAAAGAAAAGATTCCAACCGGAATTTTTTCTTCCACTGCCACGTGTCGGGCAACATTAAGACTTAGAGCGGTTTTGCCAATTCCGGGTCGAGCCGCCAAAATTAGTAAGTTAGAGTTTTGCATACCGGCCAGTAGGTTGTCTAATTGGGAGAATCCTGACGGTAGCCCCCTTAAACCACTGGATTTTTTATGAAGCTCATCCAATCGGTCGAATGATTCGATTAAAGCATCTTTGACAGGAATAAAACTGCGAGTGATACCAGATTGAGAAAGAGAAAAAATTTCTTTTTCGGCTTCTTCCAGAACTTCTCTGGCTTCTTTAGTTTCGTCAAAAGCCAAAGAAGAAATTCGCCCTGATGAAGAAATTAATTGTCTTTTGATCCAGTTTCTTTTAATAATTTGAGCGTATTCTTCGACGTTGACTGCCGTAGCTACGCGATTAGTTAGTTCAGCCAAGTATGAAGCGCCGCCGATTCGACTAAAGTTTTTAGTTTTTTTTAATTCTGAAGTTAAGGTGACTAAGTCAATTGGCCGACGATTTTCGTAAAGCATAAGAGCTGTTTCATAGATTTGACCATTGTTTTCATTGTAGAAATAATTTGGCTTAAGCAACGGAGCAACAACAGAAACAGCGTCTTTATCAATTAAAATTGAGCCCAAAACAGATTCTTCTGCCTCATTGGAATGAGGCGGGATTCGGGGGTTTTTTTTGGTTGCCATTTTTTAAAAAAAATACCACTCTCTTGTATAAGAGAGAAGTTCTAGTTGCAATTATTTTCCACGATTTTCCAATAAAACTAGTTTTTCTCCCTCGATTAGAAGATCATTTTTAGTAACCATTAGTTTTGGTTCTAGATTGGGATTATTGCCGATTTCTTTTAAAAATTTAGTCACTGGTTCAATTTGGTTGAGAGGAGTGCGGCCATTCTCTTCAATATAATGAATTGGCAGAATAATTTTAGCACCGATTTGCCGGGCGATTTCAGTAGCGTACTTAGCTGTTAGG
>JAQVFF010000044.1 GCA_028697345.1 Candidatus Shapirobacteria bacterium | reverse complement strand
TTCTTTATATCCGCGACTTTATTTTAAAAAAAGACGGCGAGCACAGCCTAGAATTGTTTATCTTGGGCGATATTAATAAATTCGAAGAAATTAACGGGCGGCCCGATCCAGAATTTGATGGTAAAAAGTGGCCCATTTGGCTTGATATTAATAATTTACCCGCTAATTTATATCCCAAACAATTAAGTAAAAAAATATTAGAAGATTATCAAAACGGTTTTCCCCAAACAGGAGAATATATTGGCCGAATGGATTGAAAGTAAAAATAAAACGCTCCTGCCCCTTGTAAAATCTTTTTCTGTCCTAAACCTAATTTAATTTTCTCAATGGTATGAGCCTAGAAACTAAGGCCTTAATTCAAATTGCCACCGGACAAGCTAACAAAACCTCCCGATCAAGCGAGGCTAATTGGACCTTTTACCGGCCAGAACGCGCCCGCGAAAGTTTATCGGCTTTTTATAATATATTTGCCCAAATAAGATCCACCATTGGCCGTCCCGAGGCAAGTTTTTTAGACTGCGGCAGTGGTGATGGAATCGCCGCGCTAACCGCCAACAGGGCTGGATTTGAAACTGTTTATGGTATTGAGAAAAACAGAACCCTGTTAGAGAAGGCTAGAAGTAATTTATCGGCTTATACCAAACAAAGAAAAAACTCGGGTAACATTAATTTTCTCCATGGCTCCTACTACGAATTATTACCAAACACTCCAGGGGTCATTGACCAAGCCCGACAAGAATTAATCAGCCTCTACGAACAAGACGGAATATTTTATAGCCCCAAGCCAGAAACCTATGCCCAAGCACTTTTGGGGGTAAAAGAAGATTATTTGACAATAGATGATCTGCTAAGAAATTATTTATTTACCGGCAGGGCTTCTCGATCCAAAAGGCCCGGAATAATAAAAAGAGGGCAATTGACTGTTGATGTTGTCTATATTTATCCTTCAGATGTTTTTTTCAACAATGTTTTTTTGCCCCAAATTGGTAAAATAATGAAGGAGGGGAGTCTGTTAACAGCTCTTACCCCCGAAGACGACCCGGTTAGAGTCAAAACCGGTTCACTTCAAGAAAAAAAATCTTTTCCTTTTCCGAATTATTCCGGCATCTCCATGATCTTGCAGGTTTTTCAAAAAAAAGCCCAAGCTTGACTTCTTATCAGCAAGAATATAATCTTTGTTTAGGATAAACATCAAAAGTTATTGTTGGTGTTGTTTCTCTTCTTGATTATTGTTTCTACCCCCAAGCTATTTCAAGCAGCCGAATTACCGGAAGTTATTACTTTGAAAAACTCTATCATCACCAAAACTCAGGAAGGAATCGAGTATTTTTTTGCTTTCGGAACTGAAAAAAAAGTGGCAATATTAAAAACACATGCCGAAAAAAGATTGACAGCCACCCAAACTCAAGCCAAACCGGGCAACAATGAAAAAGCCAAAGATCCGGTATAAAATTACCTTCAAGTCAAAGAAAAAGAAAAATAATTTATTAGGGAAAACCGGCGGAGAAGGAGTTAAAATCGATGTCCAAGATGTAGTGGTGGAAAGCGATAGAGGAGAAGGCGATAATCAAAATACAGAAGTTATTTTAAAATAAATTTGGATATTGCGCTTGATTTGTGTTATAATACCTTTTGTTTGTTGCAGATTGTGCCTTATAAGTACATCTGCTTATACTGATTTGGTTTTTTAAAAGATAAAGATACCTCAAACTTTCTTTCAAGTATCTTCACATTAAAAACAACTTCATTTTCTTTAAGCAGATCTACTTTGGCGCAATTAAAAAAACAAAATGGCCTACCCTAAAAGAAGAAGCTATAATCATCGAAGAAACAGATCTTATTTTCGTGCCTCCAGGCCAGGTGCTAAAAAAAACTTTAGAGGTAACGGCAAAAAGTTAGACACTAACCTATTTATCAAAAGGGCAAATGGGGAAAAAGTTGAAGAAACTTTTGTTTCCGGAGTAAAGTTTGCCGACTACAATTTGGTCGATAAATTAAAGCAAAATATTGCCAGCCACGGATACGAAACACCAACCGAAATCCAAGACAAAGTAATCCCCCAAGTATTAGCCGGAAAAGATGTTATTGGTATCGCCAACACCGGCACCGGTAAAACCGCCGCTTTTTTAACCACGCTTATTAATAAGGCTTATTTAGATCAAAATCAGAAAGCTCTAATTATTGTTCCTACTCGAGAACTGGCAGAACAGATCAGCCAGGAATTTCGATTGTTTGCCAAGGAAATGAATTTGACAATTGTCACTATTATCGGAGGAGTCAATATGAGCCGACAAATAAATAATCTAAGGTCAAGACCCTGCTTTGTTGCCGGAACTCCAGGAAGATTGAAAGATTTGATTGGGCGAGGAAAATTAAACCCCTCTTCCTTTCAAAATATTGTTCTTGATGAAGTAGACCGCATGGTTGATATGGGCTTCATAAAAGATATTAAATATCTTATTTCGCTTCTGCCCAAAGACCGTCAATCACTGTTTTTTTCAGCCACGGTTAATGAAAAGACGCAAGAAATTTTACGAGGTTTTGTTAACGATCCGGTTACCGTCTCGGCAAAACACCAAGATACACTAAATAATATCGACCAAGACATAGTAAAAATAACCAACCGGGGAGCAAAAATAGATATTTTAAGAAAACTGCTTAATCAGCCTGGTTTTGATAAGGTGTTGGTTTTTGGGAGAACCAAGTGGAGTATGGAAAAACTGGCTCGATCATTGGTTGAGAGCGGTATTAGGGCAACGGCGATTCATGGCAACAAATCTCAAAACCAAAGACAAAGAGCTCTACAACAATTTAAAGACAACAGGTTGCAGGTTTTAACGGCCACCGATGTTGCCTCCAGGGGACTGGACATCGAGGGAGTAACCCATGTCATTAATTATGATGCGCCAGAGTCATATGATGATTATGTTCACCGGATCGGCCGAACCGGAAGAATGGGTAAAAAAGGTTTTGCTCTAACCTTTGTAGAATAAACAAGATTCATTGTTCCAGCCCAAAAGGAAAACCCTTAAATCAAAGAATCCACATTAATTACAGGCTTACCCAACAAAGAAGGAGCAAGTTCGATTAATAATCGTCGGGCAATACTGGTCACCCTATCGTCTTTTTGATTTTTATCCTCTAATTCTATTCCTTCTGATGTCTCATTGGTTAAATTAACCCTGGCCAATAGATTGATTTGCCGTGAATTTTTAGCCGATTTGATTGAGTTAATTTCTAAACCTTGACGCCACCGACCATCAATAAAGAAACGAATGAAAACTAACTCAATGGTATCGTCATCATCCAAATTTTCATTGTTCCAACCAATTCCGGCTTGGGGTATTTCTATGGCTCTTAATTCCAGCCTTCTTTTTCCGATAACATCATAACCTTCTTTTCTAGTTAGAACAGCGCCACTGTTTGACACTGTTCTTTTATCTAGAACAATCCGCCAATCAATCGAATGTTCTTCTTGGGGTTGGTCAACATATCCTGGGAGTGAATCTCCAACGATGGTAATAGTCGGCGCATCGCTAACGATAGGTTCAAAACCATATTGCTGATGATAATTAGGGTTATAGTCGTGTTGATAACAAGCTCCTCCAATCGTTATTGGATCAGGCTCTTCTTGTTTGATTTCTAATCCCATTTCAATAGAAGCGGCTATCTGGGAAAATATCGGGTGTTTTAGTATTCCCTGAGCATACTTTCGCCAAGAGGGTAAAAAAAACCTTGAATCAAATTCAGGTATTTGTAAACTTAATTCTTAACCTTCTGTGTTTATCGTTTTTATTAAAAAAGATTGTTCAACTGATCGGTCAAAATTATCTTCTATCACACTTTTTAAGCAGTATAACACGAGATCCGGACAAAAACCCCAAAAAAATTACTTAAAAAAAAGAGCAATAACTTGAAAAAGTGTGTCATAATATGTAAGTATAGTTGGTAAATAATAAAGAAGTGTCTAATATGATCGAAAGATTAACTGCCGATAGGGGAAAACAATTAAAATCAGAGAAAGAAATAATCGAAGACGCAATCAATTTTTTAAGAACCGGAAATGGCGCTGATGGCGCTATTTTAGATTTACCAGCACCTCAAATCGCCAACGAAGAAGAAGAGTAAGTTAACAACAATAAAGTTCTTTAGGGATTTGACCTTCTTCAATTTTGCCAAAGGGGTTGCCGAATTTGCGAATATTGGCAATCATCTTTTCATTTTCCTTTGTTTGCCAACCCTCTTTTTCCAAAAGCGTTC
>JAQVFF010000009.1 GCA_028697345.1 Candidatus Shapirobacteria bacterium | reverse complement strand
CTTCTCAATACGGTCGAGTTTGTCCGGTCAGAAGTCCCGAGGGTCAAAATATTGGTTTAGTGACCTATTTGGCTCTTTATGCCCGGGTTAACGATTACGGTTTTTTAGAAACTCCTTATAAAAAAGTTGTTAAAGAAACTCGAGGTGGTAAAACCAGGATGAAAATCACCGATGAGATTATTTATTTACAGGCCGATGACGAGGAAGAGTATTATATTACTGCCAATGACATTGACGTTGATAATCAAAATTATATTATTGACAAGCTGGTGCCAGCCCGATATCGAGGGGAATTTTTAGATGTGGCCACAGAACAAATTCAGTTAATTGATGTTTGTCCAAGACAAATTGTTGGCGTTTCAGCCTCTTTGATTCCTTTTTTGGACCATGATGAACCGTCTCGGGCCCTGATGGGTTCCCATATGGAATGTCAAGCGGTACCGTTGCTTAAACCCGATGCTCCAATTGTTGGTTCTGGTATGGAGACTATTATTCCCCAAGCTTTAGGGCGAACCATGAGAGCCCGTCATAACGGCCAGGTGGTTTATGTTGATGGTGAAAAAGTGGTCGTTAAATTAGATAAACCGAAACAAATTAGGGAAGCTGATCTTCTCGGTGAGGACAATATTAAAATTAATAAGGATGAAGAAACCTATCTTATCAATAAATTTGTACGCACCTCTCCTTATGGAACTTGCTATTCACAAAGAGCGGCAGTTAGTGTTGGTGATAGGATTGGAAAGGGTGATCTGGTTGTTGATGGGCCGTCTTGTGATAACGGTGAATTGGCTTTGGGTAAAAATTTGACCATTGCTTATTGTTCCTTTGAGGGTTTAGGTTATGAAGACGCCATTGTTATTTCCGACCGGCTGGTAAAGGAAGACTTACTAACCTCAATTACTATTAATGAATATACCGCCGAAGTGGCCGATACTAAACTGGGACCGGAAGAATTAACTGCCGATATTCCTAATGTTTCTGAGGAGGAGTTGGCTAAGCTAGGAGAAGACGGCATTGTGGTGATTGGTTCTCACGTTAGGGCCAATGATATTTTGGTTGGCAAGATTGCTCCCAAAGGAGAAACAGAATTAACTGCCGAAGAGAGACTGTTAAGGGCGATTTTTGGTGAAAAGGCCCGGGAGGTTAGAGATACTTCTTTAAGATTGCCTCACGGTGTTGAGGGAATAGTGATTGAGGTTCAAGTTTTGGATCGAGATGAGGATGAAGAACTGGCTTCCGGTATTAGTAAAAAAATTACCGTTAGGGTTGCTCAAATGAGAAAAATTAAAGTTGGCGACAAGTTGTCTGGCCGTCACGGAAATAAGGGAATTATTTCTAAAATTATTTCTGAAGCCGATATGCCTTATTTGGCTGACGGTACTCCAGTTGATTTGATTATTTCACCCTTATCGGTTTTATCGCGAATGAATTTGGGTCAATTGTTGGAGGCTCATTTAGGACTAGTGGCTCAAAAATTAGGCTATCGGGTTACTTTGCCGGTATTTGAGAAATTTGACGAGAGTTTTTTGGCTCAAGAGTTTAAAAAAGCCAATCTTGACGATGATTCTAAATTGACTCTTTTTGATGGGAGAACCGGAGAACAGTATAGAGAGAAGACTGTTGTTGGTAATGCTCACATTTTGAAATTAGTTCATATGGTGGAGGATAAGATTCATTCTCGATCGATTGGTCCTTATTCTTTGGTGACCCAGCAACCTTTAGGTGGTAAAGCCCAAATGGGCGGTCAGCGGTTTGGTGAAATGGAAGTTTGGGGCTTAGAGGCCCATCAGGCCGCCCATGCCCTTCAAGAGATGTTAACCATTAAAAGCGACGATGTCGTCGGCCGCTCTAAGGCTTTTGAGGCAATTGTTAAAGGAACTCAAATTCCTCAGTCACGAATTCCGGAATCATTTAAGGTTTTGGTTTCTGAATTGAAAAGTTTGGGTTTGGCAATTACTCCCGAAGGGATAATTGAACAGGAAGAGGAAAAGTCTGCTGAGCCGGAGGAAGCAGGAGAAGTTGGTTTATCCGAAACTGAAAACAGAGAGAGCGAGGGAAGAAAAAAGCGATAATTAATATGTTAACAACGAAACAGATATTATTAATTTGAAAATTAAATATTTTAAATCAAAAATTAATTAAGTAAATGATTGACAAACAAGCTTTTCACAACCAGGTTGCTGATTTTGAAGCTTTGAAGATCAAGTTAGCCTCACCGGAGGAGATTCGGTCTTGGTCTCATGGCGAAGTTACTAAATCGGAAACCATTAATTATCGAACCTTAAAACCGGAAAAAGACGGCCTTTTTTGCGAGCGAACTTTTGGGCCGACTCGCGATTGGGAATGTTATTGCGGCAAATATAAACATCGTCGTTACGAAGGAGTAATTTGTGATAAATGTGGAGTCGAAGTGACCCGGTCTCGAGTCAGGAGAGAAAGAATGGGCCACATTAATTTGGCAGCCGCCTGTGGTCACGTTTGGTATTTTAAGGGTTCAGTTTCACCGTTATCGATTCTTTTAGGCGTTTCCAATAAATATCTACAAAGAGTAATTTATTTTACTAATTACTTAATTATTGATGTTGATGAGCAAAAGAGAAAGACCGTGTTATCAAATTTGGGTCGAGATTATAAAAACGAAATTGAAAAAATTCGTCTTAATCAAAAACAGAAGGTTAAAGAGATTAAAATTTTGGCTCAAAAAGAAACAGCTGAATTAAAAAAACGTCTAAAGGATAAGGAAACCCAGGAGCTGGCTTTGGCAGAATTAGAGCTGCAAACTAAGCGAAAAATTCAGCAAACACAATTGGAACAGGAGAAACAGGAAAAAACCGTCGACCAGCTATACCAGTTCTTAGAAAGAAAGGTTAAGCTGATGGCCTTTTTAGATTTTCTTTCTGAGGATGAATATTTTACTTTGCGAGATCATCAGGCTGGAGATTTTTTTAGTGCCCAAATGGGGGCAGAGGCTTTAGTTGAGTCAATTAAAAAACTGGATCTTAAAAAAACCATCACCAGTTTACGAAAGGAAACCGAGCAAACCCGCAGTAAAACTAAACTAAGAAAGCTTTATCAGCGTATTACTTTAATTGGTGATCTCTTGGAATCAGGTGTGGACCCGGCTTGGATGATTCTGAACATTTTGCCAGTTTTACCACCCGATTTGAGGCCAATGGTTCAGTTAACCGGTGGTAAGTTTGCTACTTCAGACCTTAACGATCTTTATCGGAGAGTTATTAACCGTAATAATCGGCTTAACAATTTAATTGACATTGGCGCTCCGGAAATTATTTTACGAAACGAAAAACGAATGCTTCAGGAGGCCGTTGACAATTTAATTGATTCTTCTCAGATTCGTCGTCGCCAAGCCTCTTCTCGTCGAGAGTTGAGATCGTTGTCGGAAATGCTTAAAGGTAAAAAGGGTCGTTTTCGTCAGAATTTATTAGGAAAGCGGGTTGATTATTCGGGCCGGTCGGTAATTATTGTAGGTCCGAAGTTAAGATTAAACCAGTGTGGTTTACCCAAAGAGATTGCTTTGGAAATGTTTAAACCCTATGTTTTACACGAAATGATCATCAAGGGCCTAGCGCCCAATATCCGTTCCGCTAAGGTGGTTTTAGAACAGCGTCCGCCAGAGATTTATGATGTTTTGGCTAAAGTGGTTAAAGATAAGGTGGTATTATTAAACCGGGCACCGACTCTTCACAAATTATCACTTCAGGCTTTTTATCCGGTTTTGGTTGATGGTTTGGCTATTCAACTTCATCCTTGTGTTTGTTCTGGGTTTAATGCTGATTTCGATGGTGACCAAATGGCTGTTCATTTACCGTTATCAGAGGAGGCTCAAAAAGAAGCGGCCAGCCAGATGACCCCATCCAGTAACTTGTTAAAACCAGCTGATGGTTCGCCGGTCTCGATTCCTAGTCGAAAAGAGATGGCCTTGGGAATTTATTATCTAACCACCATTGACCCTGAAGCTAAAAGTTTTGGGAGTGTTTTAGATATTCAAGAATCTTTAAGTGCTTGTCAGCGAGGCTATTTGGATTTGCGTCAGCCGGTGGTTATTTGGCACCAGGGTGAAAGAATTGAAACTAGTGTTGGCAGGATTATTTTTAATCAGATTTTACCTGACAATATTGGTTTCGTTAATGAAAATGTTGATTCGACTCTTCTGAGAAACATCTTTGATCGCCTGCTTGGTGATAAAGACCAGGCAATGGTAGTGGAAATGATTGATCAGGTTAAAGATTTGGGTTTTTGGGCCGGAACTTTGTCTGGTTTATCGGTGGGGGTTAATGATAACCTGCTTTATCCAAATAAAGATAAAATTATTGCTCAGGCGGAAAAACGAGTCCTGGAAGTTGATCAAAGTTTTGAACAGGGACTAATTACCAAGCAGGAGAAAGAACGGTTAACTCAGCAAATTTGGATTGAAACCACTGAAGAATTAGCCGATAAAACTTGGGAATTGTTTGACGAAACATCACCAGTAAAATTAATTATTGATGCTAAGGTTTCTCGGGCCTCTCGAGATCAGGTTAAACAGTTGTCGGCAATGCGCGGGCTTTTAGTTGATCCAATGGGCAACATTGTCCCAATGCCTACTAAATCTAATTTTCGGGAAGGATTATCAGTTTTTGAGTATATTACTTCAGCTCGTGGTTCTCGAAAGGGGTTAACTGATACTGCCCTAAAGACTGCTGATGCTGGCTATTTGACCAGAAGACTGGTTGATGCTGCTCACGACATGTTGGTTCGAGAAGGAGATTGTGGCACTAAAAAGGGAATCATTATTAGTCGAGAAGGAGTTCGTGGCGATAAGTTTGAGTCTCGAATTTTAGGTCGAGTTTTAGCTCAAGCTATTAGGAAGGGTCGAAAAACCTTGCTTAAGCGGGGAGAAATAATTGACGATCAGAAATTGGCCTTGATTGTTAAAGAAAAAGTTACTCAAGTAATGGTTCGTTCGGCTTTAACCTGTCAAACCCCCTATGGGGTTTGTTCTAATTGTTATGGTTGGGATTTTTCTAATCGAAAAATAGCCAGCATTGGAACGCCGGTGGGGGTTTTGGCGGCTCAGTCAATTGGTGAACCGGGTACTCAGTTAACTATGCGTACCAAACACTCTGGCGGAGTTATTGGTGTTGATGTTACTCAAGGCCTGCCTCGTGTTGAAGAGTTATTTGAGAGTCGTACCCCCAAGTCAATGTCTCCAATTGCTGAAATTGATGGTGTGGTTAGCATCAAAGAAAAAGACGGCGGCTATTTAGTAACAGTGGCCAATAAAGAGGATTCTCGGGAATATTATGTACTCGGAATATTGGAATTGCGTGTTAAAAATGGCGAAAAAGTTTTGACTGGAGCCCAATTGGCCAGTGGAGCCCTAGACATTGAAGATGTTTTAAAGATTCGCGGTCGAGAAGAAGCCCAACACTATTTGCTAGCTGAAATTCAGGGGGTTTATGAATCTCAGGGGATTAATATTAACGATCGCCACTTTGAGGTGATGGTTAGAAAAATGTCCAGTAAGATTCATATTCTTTCTGCTGGTGATACTGACATGATTATCGATAGTGATATCGATCGGGAGGTTTTTGAGGCCGAGAACAAAAAGGCGCGAGACAATAATAAAAAACCGGCTCGAGGCAAAAGAATTATTTTAGGAATTAGTAGAACCGCCCTAACAACCAACTCTTGGTTATCGGCCGCTTCTTTCCAGACCACAACCAATGTTCTAACACATGCCTCTTTAAAAGGCAAGATTGACCCCTTAATTGGTTTGAAAGAAAATGTTATTATTGGACGCTTAATCCCCACTTCTCCTGATCGAGTCAAGACAAATGAAGACTGGTTAGATTTTTGAAGTTAGGATGATATAATAATTGACAGTCCAAAGTTGACAATTCAAAGTTTAACGTGTCTTATGGAGATTATTAGACCGATATTAATGTTAAATTTTATTAACAATTTTAATTTTTAATTTGTAAAGATGCCAACAATTTCACAATTGACCAAAAAAGGTCGTAAACAAAAGAGTAAAACAATTAAGACCACCGCCTTGCGTGGTTCTTATAATGCTGCCAAACGTCGTATGGTTAAAACCATTAATCCACATAAGCGGGGTGTTGTTTTGCAAACCAAAACCATGACTCCCAAAAGACCCAATTCGGCATTAAGAAAAGTGGCCAGGGTAAGGCTTTCTAATGGTCAGGAAATTACTGCATATATTCCTGGTGAAGGCCACAACATCGTTGAGCATGCTCGGGTAATAGTTCGGGGTGGTCGAGTTAAAGATTTGCCTGGCATTAAATATCATATTATTCGGGGTAAATATGATGTTGAGGGGGTAGTTGATCGAAAAACATCAAGAAGCAAGTATGGCTCTAAAATGCCGCAGGAAAAATAACAGTCCAAAATCAAAAACCAAAAGCTCAAAGTATTTATATTTTTAATTATTAATTTTTAACTTGCTAACATGCGTGGGAAAAAGGCAAAATTAAGAACGATCAATAAAGATCCGGTTTACGATAGCTTTTTGGTGGCCAAGGTTATTAATCAGGTTATGGTTTCCGGCAAGAAAACTATTGCTCAAAAACATGTTTATCGGGCAATGGAACAAGCCGCCAAAGAGGCAAAAAAAGAACCAATGGCTATTCTTGAAGAGGCTATAAACCATATTAAACCCCAGATGGAGGTTCGGCCTCGGCGAATCGGCGGTGCTGCCTATCAGATTCCAATGCCAGTATCTGCTCGCAGACAAAATTCTTTGGCTATTCGCTGGTTTATTGAAGCGGCCCGATCCCGACCCAATAAAGAGTACCATACTTTTGCTGAAAAATTAGCTGCTGAAATTATTAGTGCTGTCAAAAACGAAGGCGGAGCGATTAAAAAGAAAGAGGACACTCATCGTATGGCTGAGGCCAATAAAGCCTTTAGCCATTTCCGCTGGTAACTTCTTAAAAAAGTTTTTTTATTATGGCTAACGGACAAATTACTAAAACCGAAGACCGAAATGTTTCTTTAGATCGGATTCGCAACATTGGCATTATTGCTCATATTGATGCTGGTAAAACCACCACCACCGAACGAATTCTTTATTATACTGGCAAGACTTATAAAATTGGTGATATTGATGAAGGTGATACCCAAATGGATTGGATGGATCAAGAACGGGAGCGGGGAATTACTGTTCAGTCGGCGGCAACAACCACTTTTTGGAAAAACAATAGGATTAATATTATTGATACTCCAGGCCATGTTGACTTTACTGCTGAGGTGGAACGATCTTTGCGGGTTTTAGATGGAGCAGTGATGGTTTTTGATGCCGAAGAAGGGGTTCAGGCTCAATCAGAGACTGTTTGGCGTCAGGCTGATCGTTATCAGGTGCCCAGAATTTGCTTTTTGAATAAAATGGATAAGCTGGGAGCTGATTTTGATGGATCAGCGGCCATGATTAAGGAAAGATTGGCGGCAAAACTGGCCACAATTACTCTTCCTATTGGCAAGGAGCAAACCTTTAAGGGAATAGTTCATGTTTTAGAACAGAAGGCTTATCTTTGGGAAGATGAGGAGTTGGGTGCTAAAATTAAGGAGATTCCAATACCTGATGATTTAGTTGATTGTTTATCTCAAGCTCGAACTGAATTAGTGGAATTAATTGCCGGCGAGGATGAGGAATTAATGGAGAAATTTTTAAGCGACGAAGAGATCAGCACCGAAGAATTGATTGCTGGTATTCGTCGAGCCACTATCGCTAATCGAGTGGTACCCTTGTATTGTGGCAGTTCTTTACGAAATAAAGCAATTCAACCGATAATTGATGGTGTGGTCGATTTTTTACCTTCACCCCTTGATGTGCCGCCAATTATCGGTAAACATCCGACCACAGAAAAAGAAATTATTAGAAAACCCGACAATAAAGAACCGCTTTGTGCTCTTGCCTTTAAAATTCAAACCGACCCTCATGTCGGTAAATTAACTTATTTGCGAGTTTATTCTGGGACTTTCTCATCTGGTTCTTCTGTTTACAATTCTAATAATAGAAATAGTGAAAGAATTGGCCGTTTGTTATTGATGCATGCTAATAAGCGAGAAGAAATTGATCAGGCGTTTACCGGGGAAATTGTAGCGGTTATTGGTTTGGATAATGTTAAAACTGGGGATACTCTATGTCAAAAAGAGCAACCGATTTTATTGGAAATGATCTCTTTTCCAGAGCCGGTTATTTCTTTGGCGATTGAACCAGAAGCTCGAGCTGATCAGGAAAAATTATCTCAAGCCTTGGGCAGATTATCTGATGAGGATCCAACTTTTCAAGTTAAGACTAATCAGGAAACCGGTCAGATTCTAATTTCCGGCATGGGAGAGTTACATTTGGAGATTTTGGTGGAGCGTTTGCGTCGGGAATTTACTTTGAAAGTGAAAACTGGTAGTCCTCAAATTGCTTATCGAGAAACGGTTTCGGTAAACGAAACTGCCGAAGGGAAATATATTCGTCAGTCCGGAGGTCGAGGCCAATATGGCCATTGTTGGTTGAGAGTTGAGCCCAAGGGGCGAGGTGAAGGTTTTGAATTTACTTCAGAGGTTAAGGGTGGACGGATTCCCGCTGAGTTTATTCCGGCTATTGAAAAAGGTGTTATTGAAGCAATGGAGAAAGGTGTGGTAGCTGGTTATCCTTTAGTAGACATGAGGGTGGTGGTTTTTGATGGTTCATTTCACGATGTTGATTCTTCAGAAATGGCTTTTAAAATTGCTGGCTCGATTGCCTTACAAGCGGCCTCTAAAAAGGCTAATCCGAAGGTTTTGGAACCAATCATGAAGCTGGAAGTAACAATTCCTGAGGAGTTTATGGGCCAGGTAATTGGTGATATTTCTTCTCGTCGGGGTCAAGTAGGCGGTAGTAAGGTTAGGGGTAATACTCGGATTATTAATGCTGAAGTTCCTTTGGCCGAGTTGGCCGGTTACGCCACTGCAGTACGAAACATTACCGGTGGTCGGGCTTCTTTTTACATGGAACCTTCTCATTATCAAGAGTTACCAAGAAACATTCAAGAAAATTTGGTTGCCAAAGTTAGAGGAGAAGAGAAAGAGTAACAATTGCCAAAAGCGGCAGCCAGTTTTAAAATTAAATCAATTAGAAATTGAATAAAAACTAGAAATTAAGAATTAAAAATTAAGCTAAGTTGCCTCTTGCAAAAACAAAAAGAGTCTGTTATATTAAAGACCAGCCTCAATTAATATGAGGCTTTTAATTTGAAGAATTTAATTTTAAGATAGAGTATGGCTGATAAAAAATTTGAACGAACAAAACCCCATTTAAATATTGGTACCATTGGTCACGTTGATCATGGCAAGACTACTCTTACTGCGGCTATTACTAAAGTGTTATCTATCCAGCCCGGTAACCAAACTCAAGCTTTTGATTTTAACCAGATTGATAAAGCCCCCGAGGAGCAAGAGCGAGGCATTACTATTGATATTTCCCACCTCGAATATGAAACCGACAATCGTCATTATGCCCACATTGATTGTCCAGGCCACGCCGATTTTGTTAAGAACATGATCACCGGAGCCGCTCAAATGGATGGAGCTATTTTAGTTGTTTCGGCCGCCGATGGCCCAATGCCTCAAACCCGGGAGCACATTCTTCTGGCTCGTCAGGTTAATGTTCCTTCAATAGTGGTCTTTTTAAATAAAGTAGACCTGGTTGATGATGATGAATTAATTGATTTGGTTGAAGTTGAGGTTCGCGAACTGCTTAATAAGTATAAGTTTGATGGCGACAATACCCCGATTATTCGTGGTGCCGCTCTTAAAGCTTTAGAAACTGAGGGTAAGGACGAAAAGTGGGCCAAACCGATTTTAGAACTAATGGAAGCTGTTGACAAACACATTCCAGAACCTAAAAGAGAAATCGATAAGCCATTTTTAATGCAGGTAGAAGATGTGTTTTCTATTAAGGGTCGTGGCACGGTAGTTACTGGTCGAGTTGATCGAGGTAGTTTAAAGGTTAATAGCGAGATTGAAATTGTCGGTATTCGTGATACTAAAAAAACTGTTGTTACTGGTATTGAAATGTTTAGAAAGAGCCTTGATGAAGCCCGGGCCGGTGATAACGTTGGTATTTTACTGCGAGGGATGGAAAAGGATGATGTTGAACGGGGTCAGGTTCTTTGCGCTCCCGGCTCTATTACTCCTCACACTGAGTTTGATGCCGAAATTTACATTTTAACTAAAGAAGAAGGTGGTCGCCACACACCATTCTTTACCGGCTATCGACCCCAGTTTTATTTTGGGACCACCGATGTTACCAGTGAAGTAACTCTGCCTGAGGGTACGGAAATGGTAATGCCAGGCGATAATGTTAATGTTAAAATGAAATTAATTACTCCTATTGCCGCCGAAGAAGGTTTGCGTTTTGCTATTCGCGAAGGTGGCAAGACTGTTGGCGCTGGAGTAATTACAAAAGTAATTAAGTAAGATTAGAGAGTTATCTAATTTTAGTTCTTTGATATGGCTGATTTGCGAGTTAGGGTTCGTCTAAAAGCTTATGATCATCGGGTTATTGATGAAGCGGCGGCAAAAATTGTCGAAACCGCTCTTTTAACTGGTGCTAAAGTGGCTGGACCGATTCCTCTGCCAACGCAAAGAAAGCTATTTTCTATTTTAAAATCTCCCCATACTGACAAAAACGCTCAAGCTCACTACGAAATGTTGATTCATAAGCGCCTAATAGATATTTTAGAGCCAACCAATAAGACTATTGATTCTCTCCAGCATTTGGATTTACCCGCCGGGGTTGATATCGAGATTAAGATGTAACCTCTTTTGCTGTCTTTCTCTTTCTAGTTGATTAGCCCCAAGCCTTATGATAGAATTGAGCTTGTCTTGAAAGAGGAGATATTTCTCCCATCAGGAGGCAATTTTAATGACTTATTTGGCTCATCAGTTATTACAAAGGCTGAAGTTTAAAGACTAGAGTAACTTGTTACTTGGTCTGATAAGTTTTTAAAGAGTCTCCTTGGGACTCTTTTTTTTTGATTTTTTTCTAGAATTAACCGATAATACAGGAAATTTAATTCATGGGCCTAGAAATTAAAAAGTTTTTTATTCTATAAAAAAAACAATCTACGGATTAAGTAAACATTGAATTAATAAGATTATGATTAATGGTTTAATTGGGAAAAAGGGCCGGATGAGTCAGGATTTTACTAAAGACGGCAAGGTGGTACCTTTAACTGTGGTTGAAGTTAATCCCTGCCGGGTGCTTCAAGTAAAAACCATCAAAACTGATGGTTATAAAGCAGTAAAATTGGCCTACGGTCAAGGTAAGGGTAAATATAATAAAGGATCCACCCTGGGTGAGGCTAAAAAGGCAAAGCTGGAAAAAGCTCCGGGAAAAATTATGGAAATTCGGAATGATTTTGCCGATACTGATATTAAGGTCGGCCAAGAGATTAGCCTAGATCAAGTTTTTAGCCAAGGTGATAAGGTTTGTGTTACCGGTATTTCTAAGGGTCGGGGCTTTGCTGGTGTGATCAAAAGATGGGGTTTTCACGGTGGACCAAAAACTCATGGCCAATCAGATCGTTTACGAGCACCGGGGTCTATTGGTCAGGGAACCGACCCGGGCAGAGTTCATAAGGGTAAAAAAATGCCCGGACACTATGGGACAGAAACAGTAACGGTCAAAAATTTAAAGATTTTTAAAATAAATAAAGATACTAATCGCCTGTATTTGACGGGAGCGATACCGGGAGCACGGGGAGGGTATCTTAAGATAATTAAGAGCCAGAGTTAAAAATTAAGTTTAAAATATGAAAATTGCTATTTACGACAAAAATGGAAAAAAAACTGAGAAGCAAATAACTTTGCCCAAAGATATTTTTGAGGCTAAAGTTAATTTGAAATTAATGGCCCAAGCGGTTAAAGTTTTTTTGGCTAATCAAAGAAAAGCCTACCCTAAGGCGAAAAATAGGAGTGAAGTAACCGGGTCAACCAAGAAAATTTGGCGGCAAAAAGGAACTGGTCGAGCCAGACATGGTGATAATAAAGCACCAATTTTTGTTGGTGGGGGTAAAGCTCATGGCCCAGTGGGGATAAAAACCAGGCTTAGCCTACCCAAAAAGATGAAAAAAGCCGCCTTGCGTTCAGCCTTATCAGTCAAACTAAAAGAAGAGGCAATTTTTGTGGTTGATGGTTTGGAAAAAATTACTCCCAAAACAAAACAAGGAGCAAAGTTTATTAAAAACTTGGACTTATCAGACAAGAAAGTTAGTTTGTATTTAGTAGCTGTCAATGATCACGTTGGTAGAGCCTTTAGCAATTTACCTAATGTTAAGGTGTCTTTGGTAGACAAGATAAATACTTATCAAACCTTATCCTCCGGGAAAATTATTTTTACCAAAGAAGCAATTAGTAGTTTAAAGAAAAGATTATGAAGTTGGCCGATGTGATTAAAAAACCAATAGTGAGCGAGAAATCGATAGGAGCAGTGGAAAATAATTGTTATGCTTTTGTCGTTGATCGATTGGCTTCCAAGAATCAAATTAAACAGGCAGTGGAAGCTATTTTTGGAGTTAACGTGATTGGAGTCAGGACAATGATTGTTAAAAAGAAAAAAAGAAGATTACCCGACAGGCGAATCGTTAGTCCATCGCCAGTTAAAAAAGCAATTGTGGAATTAAAAAAGGGAGAGAAATTAGATATTTATGAAGGGTAGTAATTTGAAAAAAGATCATTTTTCTATGAAAAATATTAAGAAGAAATTAACTAAGGCAGTGAGCAAAAAGGCTGGGCGTTCAAATGGTCGGGTGTCGGTTCGTCACCAGGGCGGCGGCGAAAAACGTCGAGTACGAGAGGTTGATTGGAAAAGAGATAAATTTGACGTAGCTGGTAAAGTGGAGGCAATTGAATATGCCCCATCCAGAAGCGCCAACGTGGCTCTAATCTTATATCAAGATGGGGAACGGCGTTATATTCTGGCAACTAAAAATATGAAACCTGGTTTTGCGGTGATGAGTGGCAATAAGGCGCCAATCAAAGAAGGGACTAGTACTACATTAGAAAGAATACCATTGGGTATGCCAATTCATTCAATTGAACTAAAACCGGGCAAGGGTGGCCAATTAGTAAGGGGAGCTGGAACAATGGCAACAATCTCTGCCAAAGAAGGCGGGGTTGCCCATGTTCGTTTACCATCAAAGGAATTAAGAAAAATATCTCTTTCTTGTCGAGCAACAATAGGCCAAGTGGGTAACGAAGCTCATGGTTTAAGAAAAATGACCAAAGCTGGTCAAAAAAGACACAAAGGAATTCGACCAACCGTTCGTGGTGTGGCTCAACACCCTGGTTCTCACCCTCACGGTGGCGGAGAGGGTCGGTCAGGCATTGGGATGCCTTCACCAAAAACTCCCTGGGGGAAGAAAACATTAGGAAAAAAGACCAGAAGAAGAAAGAAATACAGCGACAAAAACATTTTAATCAGAAGATTGACCAAGGCGCAAAAGAAGAATAAACAGAAATAATAGATTACACTGAAAGTAAAAAATAAGAATAGTTTGTTATAATAAACAAGATTTAAAATTAACTGACCATAAATAACGAGGGATTATAAGCGGCCGGATACTTAAAAAAAAATATCAAAAAACTTATTCCCCCCAATATAAACATATAAAAATTGTTAATTAATACCTAACATGTCACGATCTTTAAAAAAGGGGCCATACATTAATGAACGACTTTTGAAAAAATTGGAAAGAGGCGATAAAGAGCCAATAAAAACTTGGGCTAGAAGTTGTCAAATTCCTCCTCAATTTGTCGGTCATCGTTTTGCCGTTCATAATGGTCGTGATTTTGTTGAGGTGTTTGTTTCTGAGGATATGGTTGGTCATCGGTTAGGAGAATTTTCTCCAACCAGAACCTTTAGAGGCCATGGAAGGATGGTTAAGCGAACAATTGAGAAAACATAACAGTTAAAAATTAATCATTAAAAATTAAACAAAATGGTTCAAATTAGAGCAGAGGGAAAACACTTACCAATATCGCCCAGAAAACTGAGGTTAGTGGCTGAAATAATTCGGGGACGAACATTATCAGAGGCCCTAAGCCTGTTGGATCACTTACCTCAAAAAGGAGCTAGGATTTTAAAAAAAACTGTTAATTCGGCAGCTGCCAATGCTGTTAATAATCTTAATCTTGATCGAGACAATTTATTTATTAGTCAAGTGATTGTTAATGACGGGGCTCGTTTTAAGAGGCTGGATTATTCTCATGGGGCTCGCTTTAATGGTGGAATGATCCAGAGGAGATTGAGTCACTTGAGGGTGATCTTGGAAGAGCAGAGCCAGAAATCCCCCTCGGCCAAACCCACATCAGGTAAAAAGATAATAAAAGAGAAAGACAAAAAAAAGACTGTCGAAAAAAAACTAATAAAAAAAGATTAGAGAATAATTAATTTTAAAGTATTAATAAAGATATTATGGGTCAAAAAGTTAATCCCTATGCTTACCGATTAGCCCTTAATAACAACTGGCGTTCATCTTGGGCAGTTGGTAATAAAAAACTATATCGAAATCGTTTATTAGAGGATGTTAAAATCCGGCGCTTTTTACGCGCTAAATTACAAACGGCCGGCTTGGTAACCGTTAATATTGAGCGATCATTTAATCGAATGAAAATTATTTTGTCGGTAACCAGGCCAGGGGTAGTAATTGGTCGAGGCGGTAAAAATTTAGAAATTTTAAAAAACGAGCTTTGTCAAATTGTTTCCCTAGAGCAACCTCAAAAGAACTTAGAAATCAGGATAGAGGAAGTTAAGGAGCCTAATTTATCAGCGGTTTTTGTAGCACAGCGAATTGCCGAACAATTAGAAAACCGGATGCCCCATCGGCGAATTATGAGACGAGAGTTGGAGCAGGTACTTAATGCTGGGGCTCAAGGAATTAAGGTTCGTCTATCGGGTCGAATTGATGGGGTAAAAATTGCTCGTGTTGAAAAGTATTCTGAAGGCAAGGTGCCAACTAGTACAATTAGAGCCAATATTGATTACGCTGAAAGACCGGCCCTAACCAGAAAGGGTTATGTTGGAGTTAAGGTGTGGATCTATAAAAGTTGACAGTTAAAATTAAAAATTAAAACGAAAGATGGTTGTTCCTAAAAAAGTCAAATATCGTAAGCAGTTTCGAGGTTCAATGAAGGGTCAGTCTGGCCGAGGCTATCAGGTGGCCTTTGGTGATTATGGCCTTAAGGCCTTAGATTGCGGCTGGTTGAACGAGCGGCAGTTGGAAGCGGCTCGCCAGGCGATTGTTCACGAAACCAAAAGGGAAGGCAAGGTTTGGATTAGGGTAATTAATGATAAACCAATTACTACTAAAACTGCTGGTGCTACCATGGGTGGCGGTAAAGGTGATATCCATGCCCATGTTGCTGTTATCCGGCCTGGGCGAATCATTTTTGAATTAGGTGGGGTGGCTGATGAAATGGCCCAAGAAGCGCTAAGACTGGCTTCTCATAAATTACCGTTTAAAACAAAAATTGTTAGCAGGGAAATTTAATAATGAAAAAAGATTTACAAGATAAAATCAGCCAGATGTCTTTATCAGAGCTAAGGAAAGAGCTGATCAGGGAAAATCATAACTTAGCCAAACTAGTAGTTGATAAAAATTTGGCCAAATTAAAGAATGTTCACCAGGTTGGTCAACTAAAACGGAAAATTGCTATTCTTAAAACAAAAATAACCGAAAAACAATTAAATATTAAAACCAAAAAATGATTAAAAAAGTCAGAACTCTAATTGGGATCGTGATTAGTAAGCCGGGTCAAAAAACGGCCAAGGTTTTGGTGGAAACAACCTCTTCTTATCCGAAATATAAAAAGGTGTTCATTAGAAGAAAAAAATATTTAGTTGATGATGAAAAAAACGTTCAAATTGGCGACAAAGTGGTGATTGTTTCTACTCGGCCAATTAGCAAGCTAAAGAATTTTAAAGTTCAGGAGGTTGTCAAATGATCCAACTAAGAACAATTTTAGTAGCCGCTGATAATAGTGGTGCTAAAAAATTGCGAGTCATGCAATTACCCGGATTTTCTAAAAGACATGTGGCCGGATTGGGTGATTAGGTTAAGGCAACGGTGATGGAGGCCATTCCTACTGGCCAGGTTAAGAAAGGCGACAAGGTAAATGTATTAATTGTTAGAACCAAAAAGGAAACCAGAAGAAATGATGGCAGCTATGTCCGTTTTGGTGATAATGCCGGTGTGGTTGTTGGCGCTAACGGTTTACCTTTAGGTTCACGAGTTTTTGGTCCAATTGCTCGAGAGATTAAAGATGCCGGATATGCCAAGATTGCCTCATTAGCAAAAGAAGTAGTCTAAATCAATTGACAACCCAAGGTTAAAAATTATATTTATGAAGATTAAAAAAGACGATAAAGTCAAGATCATGGCCGGGAAAGATCGGGGTCGAGAAGGGACTGTTGATCAGGTTCTACCGAAAAAAAATGCTGTTATTGTTCCGGGTCTGAATGTTTATAAAAAAACGGTTCGACCCAAAAAAGAGGGTGACAAAGGCGGTATTATTGATGTTTCCCGACCCTTGAATATTTCCAAGGTGAGATTAGTTTGTCCCAAGTGTCACCAGCCGACCAGGGTCGGCTATCAGCCAACAGGTCAAAAAGATAAGTCAAAGAAGCTTGCCAAAATTAGAGTTTGTAAAAAATGTCAGGAGGTAATTTAAGAAATGGATAATTTTAAAGATAGGTACCAAAAACAAGTTCTACCGGCCTTAGCCGAAGAATTGGGTTCAGTTAACAAAATGGCTGTTCCCAGGGTGGTCAAGGTTATTGTCAATATGGGTGTCGCCGCCGATAGTAATAATAAAGAAGCTTTAGATCGAGCTAAAGAAAGTCTATTTTTAATTACTGGCCAAAAACCAAAAGTTAATCAGGCCAAAAAATCAATTTCTGGATTTTCATTACGAGCCGGAGCACCAATCGGTTTAAGCGTTACCTTAAGAAAAAAATTTTTAAGTGATTTTTTAGATAAACTATTTCATTTAGTTTTACCTCAAGTTAAAGATTTTAAGGGTTTATCGTTGGCCAGTTTTGATGGTCGTGGTAATTATACGATTGGCCTAAAAGAAAATACCCTCTTTCCCGAGTTGGATTATGATAAAATAGACCGGCCTCGAGGCTTGGAGATAACAATTGTGACTAATACTGACAGCGATGATCAGTCCAGAAAACTGCTAGAAGCAATGGGGATGCCTTTTGAGAAAAAGGTTTCAGAACAAAAAACAGGATTTTAATTATCAAATAAACACCAAAAAACAACAACTAACATTAATTTAGTGGTTAATTTACCATAAATTATGGCAAAAACATCAAAAATTGTTCGAGAAGAAAAAAAATTACAACACGATGGTCGTTATCAAAATCGTTGTCAACTCTGTGGTCGGCCTCGGGGTTATTTGCGCCAATTCGGGTTGTGTCGACTTTGTTTTAGAGAATTAGCGGATAAAGGTGAAATTCCGGGAGTTAAAAAGGCATCATGGTAAGAATTTTATTGAACAATTAAATACAATGAGTCAAGATACTGTTGCAAATTTATTATCTAGTCTAAAGAATGCTTATGCGGTTGGTAAACCGGAAATAAGAATACCTTTTTTGGGATTTAATTTAGCCTTAGTTAAAATTTTAGTTAGTGAAGGCTATGTGGCTAGTGTTAATAGGGTTTTGGTTAAAAAGGGCGTGGAAGAGATAGTTATTAAACTTAATAATCCCAAAATCCAAGGTGAAATTATTAGAAATATTAAAAGGATTTCTAAGCCGTCAATTCGTCAGTATGTTTCGGTGGAAGAATTACCCCATCACAATAGGCGCTTGGGGATAGTGATTATTTCTACTCCCGAGGGCTTAATGACTACCAGAGAAGCAGTTAAGAAAAATTTAGGTGGAGAATTAATTTGTCGAGTTTGGTAAGAATCTAACAATACAGACTCGCAAACTAGAGCAAGCTTGTCTTTTATTTTAAAATTGAAAGATTTGAAAATTAACCAACATGTCTAAGGTGGGTAAAAAACCAATTTTATTGCCGGAAGGCACCAAAGTTATTCTTGACAAAAATCGGGTTGGTGTTGAAGGTCCTAAAGGATTATTATCATTAGATATCCCTGACAGTTTGAAGATTTCTCAACAAGATGGCTTCTTGATAGTGGAAAGAAAAAACGATGGTCATGAAGCTAAGGTGTTTCATGGTACAATTCGTCAATTGTTAGCCAATATGGTTGAGGGTGTTAACAGAGAATGGGTTAAAAAGCTACAATTGATTGGTACCGGTTATGTAGTTCAAATGAAAGGGAAGAACTTGAATTTTTCTTTAGGTTTGTCACATCAAATCGATTTTCCTGCCCCTGAGGGGATTCGTTTTGAGGTTGATGGTGATGTTGTTGGGGTGTTTGGGATCGATCGTCAACTTGTTGGTAGAGTTGCCTATCAAATTCGCTCTCTGCGCCCTCCTGATGCTTATAAAGGTAAAGGGATTCGTTATTTTGGCGAGGAGATTAAGTTAAAACCGGGTAAGGCGGCTAAAGTTGGCGAGGGCGGTAGCGAGTAAAGTATTTTTAGATATTTAGCAATGAATGATAAAATAAATCAACAAAGGAAGAGAAAAGTTCGGGTCCGGTCGAAAATTTTTGGTACCGGAAATCGGCCAAGACTATCGGTTCATCGTTCCAATCGCTATCTTAGTGCCCAAATTATTGACGATATTAAAAGGCAAACCTTAGTTGGTCTGAGCGAAAAATCTTTTTCACCTGGAGAGTCTTTTTCTCCTACAGAGCGCGCTAGGCTTTTGGGGGAAAAGATAGCTCAAATGGCAAAGAAGAAAAAAATTAGTCGAGTAGTTTTCGATCGAGGGCA
>JAQVFF010000043.1 GCA_028697345.1 Candidatus Shapirobacteria bacterium | reverse complement strand
CAAATGAAACAAAAAGGCCATCATCTTTGGGAAGTCTGGAAACACTCTCTCTTATCGGCCCAATACTGCCCCGCCTCTGATCCGATTGTTCGATTAGCGGCCCTTATTCATGATGTCGGCAAACCAATTGTTGTTAAAGATGAAAACGGCCAAAGAACCTTTCACAACCACGAGGTGGTTGGTGCCGCTTTGGCCAGAAAGATTGGTCAAAGATTAAAATTATCCAACAAAGATTTAAATCGCCTAACCAAACTGGTCCGCTGGCATCAGTTTTCGGTTTCTGAAAAACAAACCGATAAAGCGCTTAAACGCTTTATCAGACGAATCGGCCAAGAAAATATTATCGATATACTGGCCGTTCGTACTGGTGACCGTTTAGGAAGCGGCGCTAAAGAAACCTCCTGGCGAACAGAAAGTTTTAAAAAAAGGTTGATTGAGGTTCAAAAAGAACCCTTTACCATTACCGACCTGAAGATTAGCGGACGTGACGTTATGAAAATCCTTAATATCCCTCCTGGCCCAAGAGTAGGTCAAGTTTTGGCCAACCTGTTTAACAAGGTGGAAGAAGGTCAAATCTTAAACAACCGTAAAGATCTTCTCAAAGAAATCAAAAAGAAAAGTTAAGTCTTGTTTTGGGGTCGCCTTATTTTTTGCCAAGAAACTAAAAGCGGTACTGCTAAAAAAGTCGAAGAATAAGTACCCAACAGTGTTCCTATTAAAAGAGCTGATGAAAACCAGCGTACTGTTTCTCCTCCTAATAACAAAATAGCCACTAGCATAAAAATAATTGTCCAGGAGTTGTTAATATTTCTTACTATGGTGGCATTGATGGCTTCATTGGCCAATTGTTCAATATTATGACGACCGGAAAGGGATTGTTTTAGTTGGTCTTTAATATAACCAAAGGTGACCACGGTATCATAAACAGAAGTGGCCAAGGTGGTCAGGGCGGCAGTGACAAAAAGCGAATCGACTGAAGAGCCAAAAAATTGACCTAAAATAGAAAAACTTCCTAAAAGAATCAAGTTGTCGTGAACCATTGCCAATACTGCCACTAAGCCAAAATTAATATCCTTAAAACGCCAGGCAATGTAAAATAAAATTAAAATAATTGTTAAACCAATTGCCAACAAGGCTTTTCTGAATAATTCCCGGCCGAAGGTCGGCCCAACCGTCTCAAAACGCAAAATTTGAAAACCTTCGGCTTCAAAAAAAGCCAAAACCCGACTTTTTTCCTCCCAGTTTCCTTCAAAACGAACCAAAAGACTATTGCTACCTGTTTGTTGAATTTGAGAAACAACTAAGCCAAAATTAGTCAGGCGATCCTTCAGTTCAGATACTTCTATTTCTTGATCAAGAGCAACTTCAACTAGTGAACCGCCGGTAAAATCAACTCCCAACACCAAACCGAACCGAATTAAACCATAAAGTGAAATTAAAACCAAAACGCCAGAAAAAATAAAGCTGACAAAACGGTATTTAATAAAATTCATAAATTAATTATATAAAAATTACCCCTTAACCCTTAAATAGGCCTCTGATAAAAGCTAACAACTATCTTAAAAACACTCTCATTAAGCTTCTGGTAACCACAATTCCGGTAAACAATGATATTATTACTCCCAAACTTAAGGTTAAGGCAAAACCACGAATCATACCAGCCAGAGGCAAGAAGGTCCAATCGAAAGGATTAAATAAAACAAAACCGGCGATAAGAGTGCAAATATTGGCATCTTTTATTGACTCCCAAGCCTTACCAAAGGCCAATTCTCTGGCTACCCGATAATCTTTTCCAGACCGCCTTTCTGCCCTTAATCGTTCAAAAATAACAATGTTAGAATCAACTGCCATGCCAACTGATAAAACAAAACCGGCAATCCCAGGCAAGGTTAGGGTAATTGGAATAACCCGATATAAAAAGAAAGAAATTAAAGCATAAATAATTAAAGAAAAACAAGCAAATAAGCCTAATTTAGAATAAAAAGCGATCATGAAAATCATCACTGCCGCCAAACCAACTAACCCGGCGGTAATGCTTTCTTTAACCGACTGGTCGCCTAAGGTAGCCTCAACTGTTTTCTGACTGACCAACTCTAAAGAAACCGGTAAGGCGCCAGCATTAAGTTGGGCAGATAGCTTTTTGGCTTCGTCAAGATTAAAATCACCACTAATTAAAGCCAACCCTTGAGTAATTGGTTCCTCTACTACCGGAAACGATAAGGGTATTTCGTCTAAAAAAATTGCCAAAATTTGTCCTTGAACTTCTTGGGTAATGTGGGCAAATTTTTCTTTTCCCTCACTGGTAAATTCTAGGGTAACTACTGGTTGATTGGTATTGGGATTAAAATCAACTCCGGCTGACCTTAAATCGCCACCGGTTAAATCAGTAGCAACGAACCCGGCCGACGGTGAAGCCTCGTCAATTTGGCGCCTAAAATCCAAAGAGGCCGTCTGACCAACCAAATCAATAGCCTCATCAACATTTTCGACACCGGGTAATTCAACAATTAATCTTAAAGTCTCATTTTCCCAAGCCGACTGAACCAAACTCTCTGACACCCCATAAATATCAATCCGGCGGCGAATATTTTCCGTCAAAGATTCGGCTAAGCGGGTTTTATTGTCCTCGGCCAAATCTTGAGTTTGAGATTCAAAAACTAAATGACTGCCACCGGCTAAGTCCAGACCCAAACGAAGAGGGTAATATGTAGGAATCTGAATACCAAAAACAAAGATTGTCGGGTGCGGAATGGTTATTTCCCGATCAATTGACCAACCTAAAAAATTAATCCTTGGAGAAATTTTAGGCGGTATATTAATATATAAACAACAAATGGCCAACAAAATAATGGCAATAAAAATTTTAACTGACCGTGTCGTCATAGAATTTTTAATTTAAAAGATGGACCTCATTACCCAAAATGGTTAGGCGGGGAACCATTAAAAGATTAGTTAGGAAGGGGTCTTTACCGGAAAAACGAAACTTAAATTCCGCTTCATCCATAACCGAATAATTAATTTCCCTTTTCCTCAACCTTTCCTCTTGGGCAATTAAAGCTGATAATTCCGGCAAAATAACTTCCCCAACCACAAAAATATCAATCGCTTCAGCTGGGCTTGGTTGATTTTGAGCAAAATTTTTTGAAAAAAATACCCACTTTAATTTTCCTAATCGAGATTGGTTTTTAATAATCGCTTCTCCCAGCCCTGTTGATTTTAAAAATAACAATAATAACGCTTCATAATGAATAAAGTCTTTATTAAGAGAAAAATAAATTCTGTTGCCTCTTTTTTCACTTTTAACCACACCCGCCTCTTTCAAATTTTCCAATTCCCGCCGAACGGCATTAATTTGTTCGTTAAGTTTTCGGGATAATTGACGGCCGTAATAAAGTTTATCAGGACAGGAGAAATAGGTTTCAAGTAGTTTAACTCTTACTTTAGAAACAAATAGGTGACGAAGCATATTAATAGCTGATTGTATTTCCGGCCGGAACAATCTCAATCCACACTAGACCCCGGTTAAGGCGAATTTCGGCTCCACCACTATCAAAAAAACGAGTCCGGCTGGTTCGGACTTCTTTTTTCCAAGTACCTTGCTCTACTTGACCATCTTGAAAAACTAATAATTGACCACTACCAACAGTATCGTAAAGGAGATGTTTTTTATCCCCTACCGGACCTCGTTCACGAGTAAACTGAACAACAACTGTCTTGGCTGATAGCGTTTCCCCAGTAATAAAGTCCTTATGAGCGACCCCACCGTTATGACGCAAATAACTATTACTATCTCGGTTATATTGCCAGGAAACATCGTATGTCGGTTGATTTTTCCAAAAATAAATCTCAATCAGGTCAATATTGCCTCGATCGGCTAACTTGGCATCTTCTTTAAACGACCACAGACGAAAATTTTTATCCCAATCGCTGCCAGTTTTAGTAGTTTTGTTAGTTAAACCCCGACTTTCAGCTTTTTCCCAAAGCGCCTGAGTATCACAATACACAGTATGTTCTGTGGCAATATTAGCTCCTAAACGAGTATCCCGACGGCACTCTTTATAAGAAAGAGAAAACTGATTAAGATCGCTCCAGGTTCCCTCGTTCATCCAGCCGTACTGACGAATCTGGCAAAGAGCCTTGGCCTCCTCATGAACAGTGTTATCACCACATTCTCCAGCACCACCAACGTGAGCATAAAGAGGATAATCTCCATATTCCGAGGCCCAATCTAAAAAGTAGGTCCTGGCTGAACGAACCGGACCAATATCATAATTTTGACCACTATCAAACGCTCCACCGCAGTAAAATATCGCCAAAAAACGAGTAATACCGCCCTCAGCTACCACTTCATAAACTACATCGGCCCTAGACAGCCCCGATTGAGGAC
>JAQVFF010000008.1 GCA_028697345.1 Candidatus Shapirobacteria bacterium | reverse complement strand
TGGGATCCAAAAGTTGGCAGAAACATTGTTCATTCCCTGGAGGAATCGGAGCTTGGTTTATCGATTACCACTAGCGGAGAAGTAATTCGTGCTAGTTTGCCACCCTTGTCAGCTCAAAGACGCGAAGAATATATCCGTCTTTTAAAAAAGAAGCTAGAAGCCGCTCGAGTTATGATTAGACAGATTAGAGCCGAAGAGAGAAGTCGAATTTTAACGCAAAAGGAGGTCGGAGAACTTGGTCAGGATGAGGCATTTCGTTTAGAAGAAGAATTACAGAAATTAACCGATGATCAGATCGATAAGGTTGATCAATTGGGTGATAAAAAAATTATTGAACTAGAATCTTTCTAGGTCAGCTTTTGCTTCTTTGAAGGCCTCGTTTAATTTAAATAATGACAGCATTATATTTTTTTCTTATTTTATCATTATTGATTTTGGTTCACGAGGGAGGTCATTTTTTGTCTGCCAAAAAGGCAGGAATAAAAGTGGAGGAGTTTGGTTTTGGTATTCCACCACGAATTTGGGGTAAGAAGATTGGTGAAACAATCTATTCGATTAACCTTCTTCCTTTTGGTGGTTTTGTGCGTCTTTGGGGAGAAGAATCTCAGGTTAAAAAAGACAGGAAGAACTCTTTTTCAGCTAAAGGCAAGAAAACAAGGATTGGCATTTTATTGGCCGGAGTGGTAATGAATTTCTTATTGGGAATTGTTTTATTTGGTTTAGTTTATTCTTTTTTAGGGATACCAGAAAAGATAGATAAGGTTTTGGTGGTGGCGGTGATGCCTGATTCGCCAGCAGAAAAATCTGGCCTAAAGGAGAACGATCAGATTATCTTGGCCAATGATCAACAAATTAACAGCAACGAAGATTTCATTAATTTGGTTAATGAAAATCTAGACAAAACAATTATTTTAACCATTGACCGAGATCTTAATCCCTGCCAAGATAACCAAGAAAGAAAACCTGAGCTTCGAGAAGAAAATTTTTGGTTTTGTCAGGATAATCAGCTAATGGTCCAATTGGCGGTTCGGAGTAATCCGCCCAAAGGAGAAGGAGCGACTGGGGTGATTATTTCTCAGACCCAAAATCGATTTTACCCTTTTTACAAGATGATTCCTAAGGCAATCTACAATGGTGTTCAAGAAGCTTTTTTTTGGACTAAGCAAATGGCAGTGGTTTTGGTTCAGATATTGGTTAAAATTTTTTCCGGTCAAGGAATTTCAGAGGAAATTGCCGGACCGATTGGAATTTATCAGGCGACCGGAGAAGTGTCTCGTTCTGGTTTTTTGGCCTTAGTTCATTTTACTGGAATTTTATCGATTAATTTAGCTATTTTTAATTTAATTCCTTTTCCGGCTCTTGATGGCGGCCGGGTGGTTTTCGTTTTAGCAGAAAAACTAATTGGTCAGGAAAAGAGGGAAAAAATTGAAAGCTGGGCTAATCAGATCGGCATGATTTTATTAATCGGTTTGTTGGTTTTAATTACCATTAACGATCTAAAAAGACCAATTGGTTGATTTGTCAAGAACCTCTCTTTAAAGTATAATCGAAACAGAAATGTTAAGAATTATTAATTTTTTAAAATCGAGTGAAGGAGGTGTTCACTTTAATATAGTAAACATATGGCAGTGGTTGTTAAAAAAAGACCAGGAGAATCTAATGATCAGCTTATTTCCTCTTTCCGCAGGAAAACAGCCGATATTGTTGTTAATGTAAAAAAACGTGCTCGCTATACTAAGCCTTCTCAGAAACAGCGAGAAGAAAAAAAGCAAAAAGAACGAGAGGCAAAAATAAGACGATGATTTCGAAGCAGGAGATAGAACAACAGTTAAAAAAGGCGATTCTTAATCGGGATAAGATTAGAGTATCCGTTTTGCGATTATTATTATCGGCGATTCATAATCAAGAGATTAACCAGCAAAAAGAGTTAACAGAAGAAGAATTGGCCTCAGTAGTTAGAAAAGAAGCTAAAAATCGTCGAGAATCAATTGAGATTTACCGTCAGGCCGCTCGGGAAGATTTATTTAAAAAAGAAGAGGCAGAGCTGGTTATTCTATCAGAGTTTATTCCTCAGGAATTAACAGAAAATAAGATTCGCCGGTTAATTAAAGAAATCATTAGTAAAAATGGTTTTTCTGGCCGAGGTGACTTTGGTGCAACAATGGGTCAAGTAATGATTCAAGTTGGAAATCGGGCTGATGGTTCTTTGGTGGCCAAAATTGTTAAAGAAGAACTGAACTAGGTTAATTATTTTTTTCTTCAAGTGACAGTAATTGATATTAAAACTAATGCCGGCTATTGTTTTAATCACGCTAATCTTAAAAAAAAGACCAGTCATTATTTAGTTGATCAAGGATTGGAAGATGTTGAGGTCAGCTTGGTTGTTGTTGGTAAGAGAAAAATGCGTCAACTTAATCAGGACTATCGTCGGCTTAATAGGGTGTCTGATGTTTTAGCTTTTCCTCAAAAAGAAGCTCGAACTCCGGAAGGGAGATTGATTTTAGGCGATGTTGTTATTTGTTATCCTTGTGCTCAGGAAGAAGCGATTAGTTATCAGGAATCAATCGACGAAACTATTTGGGATTTTGTTGAACATGGCTTGAATCGATTGATAGAGAATTTAGAGTAAGCAGTTATTTAAAGATCAACATTTAGCCTAAAAAAGGCGGCAACTGATTTATAAGTTTGCCGAAAGTGAGAGTGTTCGAAACATTCCTGATAAGTTTAGTAAAAATTGAAAATTTTTAATGGCTTTTTATTTAAAATATCGCCCCAAAAGGATAGCTGATATTGATTTGGCTGAGGCCAGAGAGGTTTTAACTAAAGCCCTAGGGTCAAATTCTTTTCCTCACGCTGTTTTATTAGCCGGTCCTAAGGGGATTGGCAAAACTTCTGCGGCTCGAATTATTGCCAAGAGACTTAACTGTTTAAGTAAAAAAATTGGTCAAGTTGATCCTTGCAATCACTGTTCTTCTTGTTTAGCAATTGACCGGGGTGCATTTTTAGATGTTTTAGAAATTGATGCCGCTTCTAATCGAGGGATAGACGACATTCGTCAACTTAAGGAGGGAGTTGGTTTGGCACCAGTTAAGGGCAGACAAAAAATTTACATTATTGACGAGGTTCACATGTTGACCAGTGAAGCCTTTAATGCTTTACTTAAAACTCTTGAGGAACCACCAGAAAAGGTGGTTTTTCTTTTGTGTACCACTAATCCAGAGAAAATTCCCCAAACGGTTTTGTCCCGTTGTTTGAGAATAAATTTTCACAAAGCCAGTCACGAAGAAGTTTTGCGATCCTTGAAAAGAGTGGTTGAGAATGAAAATTTAATCATTGAAAATGATCAGGTTTTGACTATTATTGCTCAAAATGTTGACGGCAGTTTTCGCGATGGTCAAAAAATTTTAGAGGAATTATCTTTTAGTAAAAACAAGATTACTGTCGAAGATGCTAGTAATATTGTTGGCCGACAAGTAACGCTTGAACCGAGTCGTTTATTGGATTTACTTTCAAAAAATAATTTATCTTTAGCTTTGGAAGAAATTAGTTTTTTGGAAGAGAGTGGGGTTGATTGGCTACTTTATATTAAGATTCTTTTGGACAACTTAAGAAACCTGCTTCATGGAGTCTGGGGGTTAGCTGATGGTCAAAAAAGCGGTTTTTCTCAGGATCAATTAATTTGGTGGGCAGAAATTTTTTCCCAAACCGCTGAAAAAATTAAAAATTCCCCCTTACCAGTTTTAACAATGGAATTGGCTATTGGCCAGTTAATTAACACAGGAGAGAGAAATAGCAACTCAGACAAAGAGGTCGAGGAGGAAAAAAAGGTGCCAAAGAGGAAAGGCCAATCCAGCAATTTAAAAAAAATCAATCAAAGATCGACAGTAAAAAAACTAAAAATTAAAGATGAGAGAGATGAGGATTCAAGTATCTTTAATAAGAAAAAAGCCCAAAAAAGCGAAAATAATCAAGTATTAACCGAAGAACAGTGGCAGATATTATTAAAAAAAGTTAGGCCTCAAAACCATTCGCTAGAGGCTTTTTTAAAAGCGGCTTACCCAATTTCTTTGGAGGATAATCGGTTAACCTTAGGGGTTTATTATCAATTTCACAAAGAATGTTTAGAGAAAGAGGTTAATCGTCGTATAATCGAAAAAGTTGCTGGAGAAATTCTTAACTTTAAAGTTAGTCTTTTTTATCGCTTAAGTAAAAAACCTTCTAAAGAAACGAGGAAAAATTTTAATAAATCGCCAGTTGATAGCGCTGATAACAATTTATATAGTGTGGCTAAAGAAATTTTTGGAGGTGATAATGATGATTGACATGGGTTTGTTGAAACAATTAGGAGACTTAAAAAAAATGCAAAAACAGATGTCGCAGCAGAAGATTACTGTTGAAGATAAGGGAGTAAAAGTAACCGTCACTGGTGAACAGAAGATTAAAGAACTTGAGTTCACCACCGGCGTTAGTCCAACGATTGTGGCCAAGGTAATTAACCAGGCTTTTGATCAATTGAAAAAACGCTTAGCAAAAAGTTTAATGATGAATCGATGAAATTACCAAAAGCTTTGGAAGAGTTAATTAACTCTTTTGAACAATTACCGGGTATTGGCCCTAAGACTGCGGCTAGGTTAACTTTTTATTTGTTACATACTCCCCAGGAGTACTTAGACCGCTTTGGTCAAGCAGTGGCTAACTTGAAAAAAGACACCATTGAGTGTTCTCGTTGTCATAATATTGCTTCCAGTGATCCTTGTTCCATTTGTCAGGACGATAGTCGCAATAAAAAGATTATTTGTGTGGTCGAACAACCAATGGATCTTTTATCAATTGAGAAAACCGGTCAATTTAATGGGCTTTATCACGTTCTTCATGGAGCCATTAACCCGCTACAATCAATTGGCCCGGAAGAAATCAATATAGAAACTTTAATAAAAAGAATTAGTTCTAGTAACAGTATTGAAGAAATAATTTTGGCAACTAATTCTGGTATGGAAGGAGAGGCGACAGCAATGTATCTTAGGCGAGAATTAGCAATAATTAATCAGGATCGGAAGGAAAAATTTTTTATTTCTCGAATGGGCCAAGGATTGCCGGTAGGGGCCGATTTGGAATACGCCGATGAGGCTACCCTGCAACAGGCTCTTCAAGGTAGGAGGAATTATTAGCTTTTTATATTAATGTTGCCCAAAAGATCTTTCCAGCAGAAAAAAAGACCATCATCAGGACAGCAGAATTTGGGTGATTTTGTTCAAGAAGAGGTAAAAAAAATTACCCAAGAGGTTACTGATCAAGTGGGTGTTTCAAGTCAGAGTCATGATTCGCTCGGTCAATTATTACCGCCCAAACCCGACGACACCAACAGTGACAAAGCCAGTTTTACCAACGGAGAAGAAGATAAAGGAGAGAATAAAAAACAACGGCTAGAAGAAGTAAGGGTTCGATTATCAAGATTACAACAGGAAGAAAACCTGGCGATAAGAGCTATAGACCAGGAGCGTCAAGAGAGAGCCAAGAAACGCGATCCGATTATTGAAGGTGTTGACAATGAAGATAGTCCTCAAAAAAATATTTTGCCGCCGCCTCATACAACTAGCAAGCCAAAGAGAGGCTTACCTCTTCCGGGTACTGGCCAGCCGGAAAAAAGACAAAGAAGATAAAATAATTTTGATTTTTTAATCAATTTTATGAAATTTAAGCAGGGTTAAATGATATACTTATAGAATATGAACCAAGAAAAAACCAAAAAGTTATTGTTATTTAATACTCTAACCAGGCAATTAGAGTTATTTAAGCCGATTTTTTCTCCAAGGGTAAGAGTTTATACTTGTGGCCCGACCGTTTATGATCACACTCACCTGGGTCATATGCGCACCTATACCAATACGGATATTCTAATCAGAACATTAAAATACTGTGATTATCAACCCTATCAAGTGATGAACATTACTGATGTTGGTCATTTAACCAGTGATCGAAATACCGGTGAAGATAAGCTGGAAAAGGCGGCCCAAAGAGAAGGAGTCGATGCTTGGCAATTAGTCAAGAAATATAGTCAGGAATTCTTTGGAGTGCTGGATAAATTAAATATCAATAATCCTAGTGTGACTCCGAAGGCAACAGAAAACATTGCCGAAATGATTTTATTAGTCTGTGAATTAGAAAAAAAGGGCTTTGCCTATCAAATTGATGATGGAATTTATTTTAATACTAGTCGGTTTTCTAATTATGGTCAATTAGCCAATGTTTCTTTGGCCGATTTGGAAGAAGGAGCCAGGGTGGAAAAAAATATTGAGAAAAAAAACCCGACTGATTTTGCTCTTTGGAAGTTTTCTAACTTGAAAGAAAACCGTCAAATGGAGTGGCCCAGCCCTTGGGCTAAAAGAGGTTTCCCTGGTTGGCACATTGAGTGTTCAGTAATGGCGATGAAATATTTATCAGACTGTTTTAAGGGTGGGAAATTTTATCCTGAACGGTTCGAAACAATTGATATTCATACCGGAGGAATAGAACACATTAATGTTCACCATACCAATGAAATTGCCCAAAGTGAAGCGGCAACCAACAAGAAGTTTGTTAATTATTGGCTACATTATAACTGGCTTCAGGTTGATGGTCGGAAAATGAGCAAATCTCTGGGTAATTTTTTTACTCAAAAAGACTTGGCAGACAGGGGTTATCAGGATCTTATGTTTTTAAGGTATTTATTTTTAAATACTCATTATCGCAAAAGAATGAATTTTACCTGGGAGGCCTTAGATCAGGCCAAAAAAACCTATCAGGAAATTATTTATTTACTTAGGAAAATAATTAGTCAGGAAGAGGTAATTAATCAGGAAACAGAAGAATTTAGACAAACAGAAAAAACCAGCAGCTACTTTACTGACTTTAACAAGGCAGTTACTACTGACCTTAATATGCCTCAGGCATTAGCGGTTGTTCACAGAGTTTTAAAAGATAAAGGCTTGTTCGGTAGCACCCGGTGGCATATTTTAAAAAATTTTGATCAAGTTTTGGGTTTAGATTTAGAAAAACAGGTCAGTGGTGCCTTACGGGAATCAAAAAAAAAGATTCCCCAGAAGATTAAAACCTTGGTTGAGGTAAGGCAGAAGAACCGGCAAGAAGAAAATTGGCGCCAAGCAGATCTGGTTCGTGCTCAAATTGAAGCCGGCGGCTACTTAATTGAAGATACTCCGACTGGACCAAAGCTGACTCCTAAGAAATGATTTTACCGGTGATTTCTTTAAAACCTGAAGTGGTTTACCAGGACAATTATTTGTTGGTACTTAATAAACCGCCCTTTTGGACCGTCAATCGATCTCGAACTACCCAAAACCAAACTACTATTCAGGATTGGTTGGAGAAAGGGTTTAATTATGAAACTCTCAAAAAAAGTGGCTTTAGGTCCGGAATTGCTCATCGTTTAGATAAAAATACCAGTGGAGTTTTATTAGTAGGTAAAACTATTAAGAGCTTAACAAGAATACAACAACAGTTTTACAAGCGCCAGGTTGAGAAGGAGTATTTGGCTTTGGTTTACGATGTTTTACCCTTGGAAGGAGAAATAACTGTTCCGATTAGTCGTTTACCTTGGGATCGAGAGAAATTTGGTGTTACTCTCGGGGGCAAGGAGGCTAAAAGCCGTTTTGTTAGGGTGGCGGTTTATCAAAAAGGTAATCAAAAATATTCTTTGGTTCGAGTTTTTCCTCGAACCGGTCGAACCCATCAGATTAGAGTTCATTTTCGCTATTTGGGTTATCCAATTGTGGCCGATCCTGATTATGTCGGTCGGAAACGACTAAGACAAGACCAATCTTGGTGTCCAAGAATTTTTCTTCATGCTTTGGCCGTTTCTTTCGTTCACCCCAAAAAAGGGGACAGAGTTAAATTCAGCGCTTCCCTACCCGAAGACTTAGAATTAGCTCTAGAACGATTAGAAAAAGTTTAAGTTTTTGCTAATATTGCCTGGCCAATGGTAAAATAGGAAGAATTATGTCCGGACATTCTAAATGGTCAACTATTAAACACCAGAAAGAGGCTAATGATAAAGCTCGGGGACAGGTTTTTTCTAAATTGTCTCGGGCGATTACAGTGGCAATTCGAGAAGGTGGGGGAGAGACTAACCCTGAGGTTAATTATAAGTTGAGGATGGCTATTGATCGGGCCAAAGAAATTAATATGCCCAAGGATAATGTTCAGCGGGCTATTGATCGGGCCGCCGGCAAAGAGGCTGGTCAATTAAAATCAATCCGTTTCGAAGGTTACGGTCCTTTTGGGGTAGGAGTAATTATTGAAGCCATTACCGATAATCGTCAAAGAACTGTTCAAGAAATTAAAAACTTGATCGAGAAAGGAGGGGGATCAATTGCTTCACCCGGAGCGGTGGCTTACAATTTCACAACTAAGGGTCAGGTAGTTGTTGAAAAATCCGGTGACTGGCAAAATCAATTATTACAATTAATGGATATTGATGGTGTCGAAGACTTATCTGACGATGAAGAAACGATAGCGGTGATTACTAATAAAGACAGCCTCACTCTTGTTTCTCAGCTAGTTAAGGAAGCCGGTTTTATTGTTCGATCTTCATTTTTGATAATGGTGCCCAAAACTCAAATCCTTATTGAGGATCTGAATAAAGCTGAAAAGATTATTAATTTTATTAACAGACTGGAGAATCACGATGATATTCAAGTGGTTTTTGCTAATTTTGATATTCCCATTAAGATCTTAGAGCAAATTATCTAAATAAACAAAAAACCTCCCTTTTTATGTTTAACCTCAAAAGTTTAATTTGGCGTTTTTGGCTTAATAAGCGAGCCCGTTTTATTATCAGTGCTTTTGTTTTAACCGGATTGCTATTATTTACTCAGTTGGTACCTTTTTCTTGGCGCTATTTTTCTATTTTTGTTTTATTCTTATTGTCTTTTTTGTTTTCTTCTTGGTCTTTATCGGAAGGAATTAGCAGTTGGCTGATGAGATTAATAACAGCTATTTTACCAAGCTTTTTTAGTGTCGGCGTAGCGATGTTTTATTTTTTATTTCCCGAATCGTTAATTTATCAGCTATTATTGTTAGTCTTTTTTGGATTTGCTATTTATATAATTTTCTTGACAGAAAATATTTTTACCGTTGCCTCAATTAGAACCATTGCTTTATCGCGAGCAGCCCAAACAGTTGGTTTTTTAATAACGCTATTAACGGCCTTTTTTTGGTATAACACTATTTTTTCTTTTCGTTTTTTTGGTTGGTGGAATGCGTTGTTAGTTTTGTTGGTTTCTTTTCCATTGGTTTTTCAGGCTCTTTGGTCAGTAGATTTAGGTGAAAAACCTGATAGTAATACTTTACTCTTTTCTGTAATTTCTTCCCTAACGATCGGGGAATTATCTTTAATAGTATCTTTTTTTCCGGTTAATGTTTTGACCGGGTCGTTATTTTTAACGTGTACTGCCTACATCTTAATTGGATTGGCCAGTGCTCGATTAGTTGGTCGTTTATTCGCCCAAACAGTAAAAGAATATTTAATAGTTGGCGGAATAATGTTTTTATTTCTTCTTTTAACCACCTCTTGGCGGGGATAGAGTCAGAAAGAGAGGTGTTAAAAAGCTTCAGATCGGGTTGATTCAGCCGCTTTTAAGATTTTTGCTCATATTTTTTTGTAAATAATTTTCTAGAAATGAAATAAAAAATTATTTAAAATATTTAATTGTTTAAATTTTTTGTTAATTAAAAAGGGGAGAGAGGATCATTGCGACCCATAGTTATTTATGTTATAAAATAAGACCTATAATATCAGTAAATACTTTTCACAGAGTAAATTAGCAGATTTTCACGAAGATTGATAAAAGTTTTTTTAGCTTCAGACAGTGATACTATGATATGTTTTGATCATAAAGAAAATAATTGCAAAGCAAAGAGTTGTGGTGTCAAAACAAGGGCTTTTGTGGAAAAGGTCCTTTTTATTTATTAACCGCTTGAGCTTGGTTTAAATGAATTAATCTATTTTATTTAAAAATAAAATAGATTTTAAATAAAAAATAATTTTTAAAATAAAGCAAACTATCTTCTTTTTTCTAAATAGTTATGAAGTTTTTACTAAAAGTTTTTAACAGATCTTGACACCTTGTTTTAGGTTTTAGAAAATGGTCTGTCGGTGATTGGTAATGTCTTTGAAAATAAGCAAAAGGCGACCAAAGAGAAAGGTAAAGAGTATTAATAATTTATTTTTAAACCGTTTTAAGGGTATTTGGTGAAGGATCAGGTTTGGGGTATTTTAGAAAAACAAATTAGAAAATGGATTCTTAAGTCTAAAAGCTATTTGACTGAGTATAATATCCCTTACACTCAGTCGACCGTCTTTTTTTCTAATTGTTTCTTTTCTCCTCTCTTCCTCTCTTTAGGAATTGGATTCTCTTTGGTGTTACAATTAAACTATGATTCTTCCCCTTTTTGATGATTATTTATTATTTTTAAAAACCAATAAGTACTCTGCCGAAACCATTTATAATTATGAACGCGACTTAACCACTTTTATCAACTTCCTCTCCTCTTCTCCGGAAACAGACTTCAATAAAATTTCTAAAAAAACCATTGATCAATATAAGGCTTATTTGGTTTCCCATGATCGCCAAACACCAATCAAGAATGAAGAAGGTGTTGAATTATCGGCACAAAGCATTAATCGTATGCTTTCAGCTATACGCAGTTTTCTAAAATATTTAGTAGATCGAGATGAGCCGGTGCCAATTCCTCCTGAGGCAATTAAGTTAGTTAAAACCGAAAAAAAACATCCTCGAGTAGCTGAGCTTGAAGAGTTAACTCGATTAATTGAATCACCCCAAGCCTTAGAAAAGGATCCCCTAATTGGCTTAAGAAATCGAGCTATTTTTGAAGTGCTTTTTTCTACCGGTATGAGAATTTCTGAACTGGTCCGTCTTAATAAGGCTGATATTGATAAAACTGGCCGAGTTTTTATTATGGGTAAAGGAAAAAAGGAGCGCTTTGTTTATTTGACGCCTCGAGCCTTAAACATTTTAGAACGCTACCTGGTTACCAGAAATGACAATTTTGAAGCGTTATTTATCCCCTACTCTGGACCCAATATTAATGACAAGAATAAAAGATTATCAACAAATTATATTCAAGCCAAAATTAAAAAATACCGAGAAAAGTTAAAGATTAATGTCCCTGTTTCAGCCCACTCTTTGCGTCATGGTTTTGCTACTTATTTGGCTGAAGAAGGTGCTTCTCCAGCGGCAATTCAAATTCTTTTGGGCCATGAGTCACTAGATACTACTACCCGCTATGTTCATGCTTCCGATCGTTTTGCTGAAGAAACTCACCGTAAGTTTCACCCCCTAAAGAACCGAAAAAGTCTTTCTTAACATTATAGGTCTCTTTAGGACAAACCAGGTACGATATAATTAATATATTAAGAAAGTGTTATGGTTGAGCAAGTTGTAGAGAAAGATGGCGTTTACTTACCATCTGATAAGAATAGAGAATCCCAACGGTTGGTGTTGGATTTGATCGGAGAATATAGAAAAGTCAAATCTCAAGGCGAAAAAGATAATTACTCTTCATCCTGGCATAAACGTTGTTTGGCGATTAAAGATGAATTATTTTTGAAGTTATTAGAGTTTTATCTTCGGGAGGAGGTCGATTATAATCGACTTTGCGACCACCTTAAGAAAATTGATGTTGAGGCAGTTATTCAAGAAATTGCTAGCTTAAGAGAAAAATATCAGTTGCCCGATAAAAGTGATTTTGTAATTGATGATGTCGTTTCCTTGAATAATCGTTGGAAGAAATTAGAGAGCCTTGCGGAAAAAAATGGAATTAAAGTTAGGCCGATCAGCGAAGGAGGGCTCGTTTTTCCCGGCGAATATTTGGCTTTTTATTCTCCTCTAAATAAAGGAATTTATGCAGATTTTGATTCCGCTCGATCACAGCAAAGTGTTCATGCCCTAGAACACGAACTAGTCCATTCTCTTCAGGACCAAAGGCATCCTGATATGTCTTTGGCTCAACAAGAGTATGAAGCTCATATGGCTGGAGCCGGTCTCTATCGTGATTTGTCGGGTAATGATTGTTTTTCAGTTGATGCTTTTTGGGCGGGATGGCGAGGCTCACTGGTAGTTGATTTAGTTCTAGATTTTGAGGGAAAACACCAATCTTAACGTCTCTTTAAAGGTTTAAGAACCTTATTTTTTAAACTTTTTGAATGTTGTTAGTGAGGCAATTCGATTATCACCTTTTTTAAAACGCATTAAAATAACTCCTTGGGTGTTGCGTCCTAAAACCGGGATATTCTTAATTGGTAGTTTGATAACTTGGGCTTTTTGAGAAGTAATAATGGCTGTTTCATCATTTTGGTCAACCATTTTTACCACTACCACCGGTCCGGTTTTATCGGTAACGTTGGCAATTTTGACACCCTTGCCGTTGCGGTGTTGAATCGGGAAACGATCCAGGCTGGTTTGTTTTCCTAGACCTTTTTGGGTAACGATTAAAAGGTTTCTAAAAAATTTTCTTCTTTTGTCTTCTGGTTTTGATGTTTTTGAAGCAAAAACCTCACAAGTAACTACCTGATCATTCTTTTTTAAGCTGATTCCCGATACTCCCATGGTGTCACGAGCGGTGGGCCGAATTTCGTTTTCGGGGAAACGGATCGACTGGCCTTTTGCGGTAGCCAAAAGAATATGATTATTCTTTTGAACAATTTTAGCCCAACCCAGCTGATCATTTTCTTTTAGTTTAATAGCGATTAGGCCGTTAGTGCGGATCTTGTCAAATTCTGATAAGGCAGTTTTTTTGACTGTACCACCAGTAGTGGCCAATAATAAAAAGCTATTATTTTTTTGAATGTTTTTGCCAATTTTCAAAGTTGCCTTAATTTTTTCGTTAGAGTCGATATTAATTAAATTAATAATTGCTTTACCTTTCGATTGTCGATTTCCTTCTGGAATTTCCCAAACTCTGGTAACAAAGGCTCGGCCCTGGTCGGTGAAAAAGATAATTTGGTCGTGAGTATTGGCAGTAATTAATTGAGAGATGGTATCCTCCTCTTTAGTGGTCATGCCGGCAATTCCCCTGCCTCCTCTTCTTTGGCTCTTGTACACATTTTTAGGCATTCTTTTAATATAGCCTTCCCTGGTGATAGTAATGATGACGTTTTTGTTAGGAATTAAATCTTCTTGGGACAATTGGTCCGGTAGATGAGGAATGACGGTTGTCCTTCGTTGATCAGGATAGGTTTCAATTAAGTAGTTTAGTTCTTTTTTAATAATGGCTAAAACTTTTTTGGGCTCGATTAGTATTCCGATTAGTCGAGTAATTTCAGCTAAAATTTCCTGATATTCTTTTTCGATCTTTTCTCTTTCCAATTGAGATAAATTTTTAAGTTGCATTTCTAGAATGGCGTTGGCCTGAATTTGGCTTAAGCCGAATTTAGTCATTAACTGTTTTCGGGCAATATCGGTGTTGGTAGAACTACGGATGGTTTTGATTACTTCATCTAAATGATCGAGGGCGATTTTTAAACCTTCTAAGATATGACCACGATTTTTGGCTGCTTTTAGTTGGTATATAACTTTCTTGGTAATTATTTCTTGTCGATGGCTGATGTAGAAATTGATAATTGCCCGCAATCCCAGAGTCTGAGGAACCTTATCGACTAAGGCCACAATATTGACCGGAAAACTGGTTTCAAGATCGGTTTTTTTGAAAAGATTATTAAGAACTGCTTGGGGGCGGGAACCACGAGATAGTTCTATCGCTACTCTAATACCATCGCGGTCTGATTCATCCCGCAGATCGGTAATTCCTTTTATTTTTTGTTCTCGAACCAGTTGGGCGATTTTACTAACCAGATTAGCTTTGTTGACCTGATAAGGCAACTCTCTGATAATAATTTGGAACTTGCCGTTGCCAACTTCTTCGATATTGGCATTGCCCCGAATTAGAATTTTACCGCGACCCCCAACGTAGGCCTCTCTAATTTCTTGTTGGCCAAAAATAGTTCCGGCAGTGGGGAAATCAGGTCCTTTAATATATTGTAAAATTTCATCTAAACTAATTTCTGAATCAACTTGAGGTAAGTATTGATTTACTAGATTGGGGTTAATACTAATTAATCTTTCTACCAACGGATGTTCTTTTTTATTTTTGATAGCGATTAATTTTTTGGTTTTTTCTGACTGGATTAGTTTACTATTATCAATAGTGGCTATAATTGCTTGGCAAACCTCAACCAGATTATGAGGAGGAATTTTGGTGGCCATACCAACAGCAATGCCCTCAGAACCCATGATCAGTAAGTTGGGTAAGGTGGCTGGTAGATATTCTGGTTCTTCTAGGGAGCCGTCAAAGTTTGGTGTCAGGGGTACGGTTTCTTTGTCTAAATCCTGAAGCATTTCCTGGGCAATTTTAGCCAATCTTGCTTCGGTATAACGCATGGCCGCTGGGCTATCACCATCAACCGAGCCAAAATTTCCTTGACCATCAACTAAGGGATAACGCATTGAAAAATCTTGAGCTAATCTAACCATGGCCTCGTAAACGGGAACATCGCCGTGAGGATGGTATTTACCCAAAACTTCACCAACTACTTTGGCGCTTTTAGAGTAAGAAGCCTTGTGAGATAACCCCACTTTGTGCATGGCAAAAAGAATTCGGCGATGAACCGGTTTTAAACCATCGCGAACGTCAGGTAAGGCTCGGGCAACAATAACCGACATGGCATAGTCAAGATAAGATCGCTTGACTTCTTCACTAATTTGGGTGTCGTGAACCTGACCAATTGAAGATTTAGGAGGTTGGTTTTCTTGAGTCATATTGTTGTTTTAGAGCTTTACTAATTTTAACACAAGAGGCCTGTTTGGGTACAAATAAAGCCTGTTTTTTTGCTAAAAGGAGTTTTTTGGGGTTTTTAAATCCCCTCCTCTTTGATAACCGCCTGAGCGGCGGCCATCCGGGCAACCGGTACCCGATATGGTGAGCAGGAAACATAATTTAGACCAATTTTATGACAAAAGGTGATACTTTCAGGATCCCCGCCATGCTCTCCACAAATACCAATGGAGAGGTTTTTTTTAGTTTTTCTACCCTTTCTGACGCCAAGACTGATCAATTGGCCAACACCAGCCTGGTCGATAGTTTTAAAGGGACTGACATCAATAATACCAAGGTCTTCATAAAGGGTTAAGAATTTTCCTTCAGCATCGTCCCGGGAAATACCCAGTGTTGTTTGGGTTAAATCGTTGGTACCGAAAGAAAAAAATTGGGCCTCTTGAGCAATTTTGTCAGCTACTAAAGCGGCTCGAGGTAATTCAATCATGGTACCGATCTCAAAGTTAATCTGCTCTCCCCTTTTATCAAAAACCCTTTTGGCTTCAATTAGAATTTCTTTTTTAACAAATTTTAATTCCTCTAGGGTGCCGACCAAAGGAACCATAATTTTGAATTTTACTGGTTGGCCAGCCTTGCGGACTAATAAGGCCGCTTCAATAATTGCTCTGGTTTGCATTCTGATAATATCCGGCATAGCAATACCTAGTCGACAACCTCTCAAGCCTAACATAGGGTTGGATTCAGCCATTTTTTCAATAGCGTTTAACATTTTCTCCCAATGGGCCCTCTTTGATTTATTTTTACTATTGGTTAATTTTTTTTTGACTTCTTCTTGGCCGGGTAAGAATTCATGAAGAGGCGGATCAATGAGCCGAATTATTACCGGCAAGCCGGCCATTACCTTAAAAATGCCAATAAAATCTTTTTTTTGAAATTGGGCAATTTTGGCTAATGGTTTTTGTCTTTCTTTTTCACTTTCGGCTAAAATCATTGCCTGAACAAAAGGTAATCTTTCTTGTTCCATAAACATATGTTCGGTTCGGCAAAGACCAATACCTTGTGCACCGAACTCTCGGGCACAAGTTGCGTCCCGGGGATAGTCAGCGTTGGCCCAGACAGCTAGTCGGGCTGTTTTATCAGCCCAATTTAAAATGGTTTTCATTTTTAGGCTTATTTTGGGTTCGATCATGGGGACTTTACCAGTAATTATTTCTCCAGTTGAGCCGTTAATGGTGATTACTGATCCGGACTTGACGGTTTGTGAATTGGTGGTAAATTGCTTTTTCTTCAGATTGATATCAATACTCTCGCATCCGGAAACACATGGTTTGCCCAAACCGCGGGCGACAACAGCAGCGTGAGAAGTCATGCCTCCACGAGCGGTTAAGACCCCTTGGGCTTGCAAAACACCATGAACATCATCAGGAGAGGTTTCTGGTCGAACCAAAATAACCCTTTGACCAGCTTTACCCTTTTCCTCTGCTTCATCGGCGGTAAAAACAACTGTTCCGGTGGCCGCACCAGGAGAAGCGGCTAAGCCTTTGGCGATAACTCTAACCTTGGCTTTGGGATCAATTTGAGTATGTAGTAGCTGACCAATTTGCTCAGGGTCAATTCTGACCAAAGCCTCTTTTTTATTAATTAACCCTTCCTTAACCATATCGTAGGCAATGTTAACGGCGGCTTCGGCGGTTCGCTTACCGGTTCTAGTCTGCAAAATCCATAGTTTCCCTTCTTCAATAGTGAACTCTAAGTCTTGAGTTTCTCGATAATGTTGTTCTAGGGTATGGGCGACATTAATGATTTGTTTAAAAATTTTTGGCCAAACTTTTTCCAGTTCTTGAATTGGCCTTGGGGTGCGAATTCCGGCAACCACATCTTCTCCTTGGGCGTTAACTAGAAATTCACCATAAAGTTTTTTTTCACCAGTGGCCGGACTTCTGGTGAAAGCAACGCCGGTGCCAGAGGTTTTACCCATATTGCCAAAAACCATGGTTTGAATATTAACGGCTGTTCCTAAATTATGAGGAATTTTATTAAAGTTACGATAATCAATGGCCCGTTTATTATTCCAGGAACTAAAAACAGCCTTGATTGCCGCTTTTAATTGTTCTAATGGTTCTTGAGGAAATTTTTGTTTGGTTTCTTCCTGATAGATAACTAAATATTGATTAATAATTTTTTGTAAATCTCTAGCGCTGAATTGGGTATCATCCTTAATATTTAGTCGTTTTCTTTCTTTATCTAGAAAAGTTTCAAACCTTTCCAGTGGAACATTCATCACAATATTGGCAAACATTTGGATAAATCGTCGATAAGCATCGAAAGCAAAACGTTCGTTACTGGTTTTTTTAATCAGACCGCTAAGGGTATTTTTATTTAAACCCAGGTTAAGAATGGTGTCCATCATACCCGGCATGGAAACAACTGCCCCAGAACGAACCGAAACTAAAAGAGGGTTAAGCGGATTACCAAAACTCTTTCCGGTTTCTTGTTCTATTTCTCTTAAGTCAGTCAAAACTTGATCCCACATTTTTTGGGGGAATTTTTTTTCGTCAAGATAGCTTAAGCAAGTTTTAGTAGTAATAATAAAACCCGGTGGTACCGGCAAACCAATTTTGGTCATTTCGGCCAACCCAAGACCCTTGCCGCCTAAAAGCTGTTTAGTTTGGTTGGTTGCTTTTCTGAAAGAATAAACCCAGGTAGTCATTGTTAAATTTTTTTCAATAGGATGGTAAATAATAATAAAGCCTAAATATGGCTTAGGTCAAGTTTAAAATTAAGCCGATTGTTCACTTTAGATATCCAGTTCGGCCATTTTAGCGTTAGATTGAATAAAATGTTTTCTGGGCGGGACCTCTTTGCCAAACAGCATATCGAAGGTTTGGTCAGCTTCTTGAGCATCTTCAATGTAGATCTTTTTTAAAATTCTATTTTCTGGATTCATGGTTGTCTCCCAAAGCTGGTCGGGATTCATTTCTCCAAGACCCTTATAGCGCTGTAGTTTGTATTTTTGATTAGTCAATTCTTCCTTGGTTATTTTAATCATTTCTTGATCGCTGTAAGCATAATAAGATTTTTTACCGGCAGTAATTTTATAAAGAGGCGGCTGGGCAATGTAGAGGTGACCGTTTTTAATTAAATAAGGCATGTGGCGAAAGAAAAAAGTTAGCAGGAGAGTGGCAATATGTTCACCGTCAACATCAGCATCACACATAATGATTATTTGATGGTAACGAAGCCTGTCGGGTTCTTGTTCTTCACCAATACCCATTCCCAAAGCAAGGATTAAGTTTTTTAATTCTTTAAACTTGATTATTTTATCTAGTCGGGCTTGTTCGGTGTTTAAAAGCTTACCTCTCAGAGGGAAAATGGCCTGAAATTTTCGGTCTCGACCTTGTTTGGCCGATCCACCCGCCGAGTCACCCTCAACAATGAACAGTTCGCTTTTTTTCGGATCTTTGCTTTGGCAATCGGCCAGTTTTCCTGGTAAAGAACCGCCGGATAGAGCCCCTTTTCTTAAAACCGCTTCCCGGGCGGCTCGAGCGGCCTGCCGGGCCCGAGCACCAATTTGAATTTTGTCAATAATGGCCCTGGCCTCTCGGGGATGTTCCTCTAAATAGGTTCCCAAACCCTCTTCAACCATGGCTCTAACTAGACCGCGAACCTCTTTATTGTTGAGTTTAGTTTTGGTTTGAGATTCAAACTGGATTTGATCTCCGGGCATTTTGACATAAACTATGGCCGATAAACCTTCTCGAGTATCAGTACCTCGGAAAGTTTCATCTTCCTTGATAATTTCCTGATCGGTGGCGTATTTATTAATAATTCGAGTTAACCCGGAACGAAAACCAGCTACGTGAGTACCCTCGTCGGGAGTAGGGATGACATTAACAAACGATTGAATACTTTCTTCGATATCATCAACGTATTGGATAGCCACCTCAATTTCGGTGTTATTTTCGGTTTTAGTCAAATGAACCGGTGAACAAATAGCCCCTTTGTTTAAATTATTTCTAATCAATAAAGACTTAATACCTCCTTCAAAATAAAAATGTTTTTCATAGTTTTTTCTTTGATCGAAAAAGTGGATAAAAAGGTTGGGGATTAAATAAGCCCGAATTCTTAAAGATCGTTCAACTTTTTTGTAATCAAATTTGATATTATCGAATATTTGGGTGTCAGGGATAAAAATGGTTCTAGTGCCGGTTTTGGGACCATCTTTGGGAGGCTCTTTTTGTTTTAATTTGGAAACAGCCTTGCCGCGTTGATATTCTTGCCAGTAGAGCTTATTGTTTCTTCGTACTTCAACGGTCATTTTTGAAGACAGGGCGTTGACACAGGAAGCGCCAACTCCATGAAGACCACCAGAGACCTTATAGGCACCGCTATCGAATTTACCGCCAGCATGAAGCTTGGTCATTGCTACCTCTAAAGCGCAAAGACCAGAAGGGTGTTTATCAACTGGTATGCCTCGACCATCATCAATTACTTCGGCTGAATCGTCGTTGTTAAGATAAACCCAAATATTTTTTGCCTCTCCAGATAATGATTCGTCAATGGAATTATCAACAATTTCGGTTAACAGATGATGAAGACCACGACTGTCAGTAGAGCCAATATACATTCCGGGTCGACGCCTAATTGGCTCAATTCCTTCTAAAACTTGGATGTTTTTGGCAGTATATTGTTGTTTGGTCACGCCTGTATATTAAAAA
>JAQVFF010000007.1 GCA_028697345.1 Candidatus Shapirobacteria bacterium | reverse complement strand
GCATGGGTTGAGGGTTCAATTCCCTCCTCTGGCTCCAAAGCTTTAAAAATTAATTTTAATTTAAATGATTAAATTCAAAAAACCTAAAAATTTTCGTTCATTAGATTTTCCTAAAAAAAAGAATACTGCCGGCATAAGGTGGTTATTTATATTTTTATTTTTGTTTTTGTTGGTTGGTGTTTGGGCTTTTTTTCGTTATGGTATTGACTATTTGGCTCGCTTCAGCAGTTTTTTTAATGATTCGGAAGGCGAAGAGATGATGACAGGTGCCGCCAGAGACACATTTCCTCCAGCTCCACCAATAATTGATCCCTTACCAGAAGCTACTAACAGTGCTGTCTTAGAGGTGTCTGGTGAAGCAGAGGTCTCCTCAGAACTTAACTTATTTTTGAATGGTGAAGTTATTAAGAAAATGGTGATTGGTGAAAGCGGTAGTTTTATGGTGGTTGATATTAGTCTTAGCGAGGGTGATAATAGCATTTTTGCTGTTGCCGAAGACATGGTTGGTAATAAGAGTCAGGAATCGGTTCGCCAAACAATTATCCTAGACAAAGAACCGCCAATGTTAGAGATTGAATTTCCTGAAGACGGACAATCTGTTTCCGGCGATAAAAGGGAAATTATTATTAAGGGTAAAACAGAAGACAATGCCGTTGTGACGGTTAATGAAAGAAAGGTGGTAGTTGACTTAGATGGTAATTTTGAGATTCCTTATGCCTTATCTGACGGAGCTAACTCAATTATTATTATTGCCAAGGATAAGGCTGGTAATCAGACTAAAGAAGAATTAATTGTTAATTATCGACCATAACCTCTTTGTTTTTTTCTTGTTGGTTTAAAAGCCAAAGCTTACTTTTTTCCAGAAAAGCTTGAAAGCTAGTCAAAACCGCCAAATTAAAACCAGCCAAACCATCAAGAAACCCTAATTTTAAGAAAAAAACTTTTTTAAATGTTGCAATGGGTGAAAAAATAACGGTCAACAAGCTGGCTGTTTGCTTATTATAATGTTTTTTTTGAGCCTCTTTGGTTGTTATCGAGTTAATTTTGACCAGCATTTGAGTTAGGCCTTCGTAAGGCTTATCAATTAGAGGATGAAAAAAGACTATTTTTTGACCGGGAAATTGCCAGGAAGCTTGGCCACGATTTTCTACCCATTTACCTACTCTTCTACCCAATCTTATTTCTTTCTTAGGTGTCCAGGTGCCATGGTTAAGGATTTTTTTAGCGAAAACCTTTTTGATAACCAATTGGCCACCGGTATAACCCTGTCGATCGGCCGAATTAACAAAGTTTTTTATTTCTCTTATTAGTGATTGAGAAACAGTTTCTCGATCTTTTAAAAAAATTACCCAGCGGGTGACAGCCTGTTTAAGAGCCAGGTTGCGATCGGCAATGTCATTGTCAGAAGGTTTAATTGTAATTACTTTGTCGCACCAGGTAAGGGGGTGTTGTTTTTTTAGTTGATCAGTAATTAATATGGCAGTAATTTGGTTTTTTTTATTTAAAGCCATCTTCTTAAATATTATACCTCTTTTTAAAATTGGCAAAAATCCCTCGAGTGGTACCGATCATAACGGCAAGGTCGGTTAAGAGCTGAATAAAAGGTGATATTAAAAGAGCTTTTCCGGAAAAAATTTTCTTGGTTTTTGCGATAGGCCATAGAAAATAAGCCAGAAGAAGCCACCAAAAAACTGGTTGCCAAAAAGAGAATCTGGTCGCCAAAAAGAGAATCAGCAGGGCCGCCAGATAACGAAAGAAAATAAGGGCGATTTTAAAAGAATGGGTTTGGTATTTGGAAAAAAACACTTGGCCATCACCGAAAGCGTAGTTGTGAAATTGCCAAAAAGCTTGTTTAACATTGTCTCTTTGAGGCCAAAGAACGGTTGCCTCAGAAAAATAAAAAGAAAAACCAGCTTTTTTAATTTTTTGATCAAAAACTAAATCCTCGCAATAGTTAAGTTCTTTTGGGTATCCTCCAACCTTTTTCCAAACCCTCTTCTTAAAAGCAATTGATCTTGATGATGGCAAAAATTGACCTTTTTTATAGATATCGGCGCAAGTATAAGCGGCTAGACATTTTTGGAAAGCAGTATTGGCAATTGGTTGATAGTTGCCAGCAACAACAGAAACATGTTTTTCTTCTAATGGCTTAGTAATTTTCTCCAGCCAGGAGGGATCAAGAATACAACCAACGTCAGAAACAACGATAATCTCATTATTAGCATTCTTTATAGCCAAGTTTCTGCCCCGTGATCGATTAACACCCTTCTTGATAATTAACCTAATTGGTAAAATTCCTTGGTATTTTCTAATCTTGGTGATTGTTTTATCTATTGAACCGGCGTCAACAACAACAATTTCATTAGGTTTTTTTGTTTGCCGAGATATTGAGTTTAAAAAAGAGTCAATGTTCTTTTCTTCATTAAGAACAGTGCTAATAAGAGAAGATTTCATTTGTTTATTTGTTTGTATATACCAATTGTTTTTTCGATTGTTTTTTTCCAAGAAAAAATTCCCCTTTTAAATGAGGATTTTTCTATGAGACTTTTTTTTAGGTTTTTATCTTTTTTAAGTTTTATTATTTCTCTTGCTATTGATAAGGGGTTGTTATGATCAACGAATAAGGCAAATTCACTAGCTATTTCTTTAAAAGCGGGGATATTGCTTAGTATTATTGCTTTTTTTAACTCAATGGCCTCAATTATAGGTAGGCCAAAACCTTCTTCTTCCGAAGGATAACAAACAAAGTCACTTGCTTTAATTAGTGCCCACAAATTTTCTCTATTTACAAACCCAGTGAAAACTATATTTTTTTCTATTCCCATTTTTTTAACCATTTTTTTTAATGTATTTTGATAGGATATATTTTTTCCTGTTATTACAAGCTTGGTGTTTGGGAAAGTTTTATTAACAAATACGAAAGCTTCAATTAGTTTCTCAAGATTTTTTCTTCTATCTATTCCTCCATTATTTAAAATAAAATCGTTTTTTTTTAAATTTAAGCTATTAATGATTTCAGGATTTGTTTTTTTGGGAACAGAAATTCCGGGATATATTACCTCTATTTTGTTTTTTTTAATACCGAAAATTTTTATTATATTTTGTTTTGTTGTTTTGCTTATTGTAATTATTCTTGTCGATTTATGTATGGCAATTTTTGTGTTTATTAAGAAGAGGTTTTTTGAAACGACAGGGAATCTTGAGCTTTTAAAATAATTATTTTTTGTTATGGGTATGATGTCATGTAATGTTAATACAGAAATTCCCCCATAGAGAAGGGGAATTCCCAAGTTGTTTGTCGCATGATAAATATCTGGAGGATTTTTGGATAATTCTTTGGGTAATAGTACTTGCTCAAAAACATATTTACTTTTTGATTTCAATATTTTAATTCTAATGTTATTCTTCGATACTATTTCCTTTGGTTTTTTTGTGCAGTAAACAGTACAAATAAAACCAGTCTTAGCCAAACCAAGAATAAGATTTTTTGTGTATTTGCCTACACCTGTCAAGTTTCCCTCTAGGGATCTGCCGTCTAATCCTATTATCATTTCTTTTTTGCAATAATTGTTATCTGTGACTCTTTAAATAGTTTCAACAAAAGATCGTCTATTTTTTCAAAAATAATAGATATCAAAAAAAACCTGTTTACTACCTTTAATAGAAATTTCCCAAAATGTGTAAAAAATAAAAAATTTCTAAGAACCCCTTCTGTTTTTTTGATCTCTAATATTTCTAGATCATTTTTTTCTAATTTATTTATCAAGTCTTTTTCGTAATATCTTCTTATGTGACCAATTTTTTTATCATACTCTTTAACATTTTTTAACCTATAAAGAGGGGCGTTTTTCGATGGGGTGGTTATTATCAATAATCCGAACTTTTTAATATGGTTGGAAATATTTTTAATTGTTTGACTATCGTTTTCGATATGTTCTAACACCTCTACACATACCACAAAATCAAATTTTTCTTTTAACTTGAAGTTATGAATATCTCGAACAAAAAATTTTGTTCTTTTTTCTAAACCAAGAATTTTTGCCTTTTTTTTAGCTGTATTAATAGCCTTCTTAGAAATATCTATTCCTGTGATATTATTATTTTTCTTTGCTAATATTAAGCTAATATTACCCTCACCACAACCAGCGTCAAGAATCATAGAATTTTTTTTAATATATTTCTTCAATTCTCTAAACAAAGGTTTGTAAGTAAAGCTTTGTTCGGAAATCGTTTTTTTTAAAACAAAAATTTCCTTTTTATTGACAATGCCGCTTATTTTAAATATTCTCATAACAATGAAAAACCTCTTATTAATTTTATCAGCTTATCTTCTTTTTTTGTTTTATTTTTTTGCTTTAAGAGAGGTTTATGCGGTAGGTCCAATAATCTTTGAAGATTCTTTTGATAACGGAATGGACTTTTGGGATATTATTTCTGGTAATTGGGTAATTAAAGAGGTAAATGGAAATAATATGCTTGGGACTGAAGTATCTCGTAGAAACACAGTTGTTGAAATTTTAGCGAGAAATAGTTGGTCTGATAATTATGTTTTTGATTTGGATATGGTGGGGATAAAAGGGGCGGATAAGAATCTGATTTTTCGCATTAAGGACAATGGCAACCGTTATGGCATACACATAGATTCCGACAAAAACATTGTTTGTATAGAAAAGTGGATAAATAGTCAAGGTTGGGATAATTGCAAAAGTTGGACTTTTTCCAATAATATATTTTATAGGCTTAAAATTATTGTAATTGAAAACAGAATTTTATTTTATGTGGATGAAAATCTTGCGATCGATTTCATAGATATAAATTCACCAATATACACCGGCGGTGTTGGATTAAAGGTTTCTACTGGAGCCAATTACCCCTCTGAAGTTTATTTTGATAATGTTAGAGTTACTAAAATAAATACCCCAATTGTTTTAATCCCTGGCCATGGAGCCTCTTTTAATTTTAAAGAAATGTTTCTTGGTCAATCTGATCCTGAGGGGTGGCAAATGACCCCTGGGGTTAATGTTTATGATAATATCATTGCTTCTTTGGAAGCAAATGGCTACGAAAAAGGTCGGGATTTATTTATTTTTAATTATAACTGGCTAAATTCTATTTCAGACTCAGCCGATAGGTATTATAGTTTTGTCGAGGATATAATAAACTCTTCTCATTTTTCTTCTGTTAAGGTGGTTGGTCATTCTATGGGTGGTTTAGTAGCTAGAACCTGTTTTGAGAAGGAGGAAAATGGCTGTTTTATTAATCAGCTAATTACGGTTGGTTCACCTCATCGGGGAGTGTTGGAAAGTTATGGCGCTTGGGAGGGTGGTGAAATATGGCGGGATGGATTAACGAAATTAGCCTTTGAATTGTTTTTAAATGTTAACAGGCGGCCACTGGAGACAAATAAGGAAACCTTAAGAAGATTATCCCCAGCTTTGGCAGAGATGTTGCCTGATTTTATTTACCTTAAAGATGTCCAAGGAAAAGAACTCGACTTTAATAGTGATAATTATCCTCAAAGATTTATGTTAAATAACCCTGACGGCTTGATGCTAATAAAGGATAAAACTGATTTTATTTTTGGAAAAGATTATTCTACTCTTCGTTGGCTGATAGTTGATAGAAACCTGCCTTGGTTTGATCGGGTTTTGGGTAATTGGGATTTTGGTAAACCAGTTAATAAGGAGTTTTCCAATGATGGAGATGGAACAGTTTTAGAGCTAAGTGCTTATCCCGACGAAGAGTTGTCTGGTCATTCGTTTAATGTTGATCATCGAGAGATTATTGCCGATCCTGTGTCAGTGGCAAAGATAATGCTGCTTTTAGATTTAGAACCTCAAGCAGGGTTAGAGTTTTTGGCCAATGAAGAGAATTTTCTAGTTTTTTATCTTCAGTCTCCGGCCCATTTGGAAGTTAACAATCAATCACAGGATATTCTTTTTGCTGGGGATGACAATGGAGCAAAACTGATTATTATTGCCAACCCTGATTTAGATGAAAACTACCTGGTTGATGTTGTTGGCGATGATGTTGGCCGTTATCGTTTAACGGTGGGTAAGGTTTATCACTCTGGTTCTTCTTGGCGTAATTATGACGCCCTTATTAGACCAGGGCAAACGGACACTTTTAAAATTAATATGGTTGAATCGACTGAAACTGAAACCACAGAATCACTACAACCTATTGAAGAACTTTTTCAAGATTTAAAAAGTTTTGATAATCCAACCCTGGAACCTAAGATAACTTTATGGCAAGAGCTGTTTAATGTCGATTATCAGCAGGCCCTAATTTATGGTTATCGTTTAAGAAGCTGGCTATCTTTGTTGGCTAAAATATCTTCTGAGGAGATAGATTTGTTAGCTGGTCTTGACAAAACCGACTCAATTATCGGTTATTTGGAAGATTTGGTTTTAAGAAATCAAAAGGAAATACGAAATGAAGAATACCATGGTAACTTTAATTTTTTTTCAGAGAATATTAATAACTTTACTCCTTCGTTATCGGTTTCTGGTAATTTGTCAAGATTAGCCGCTCTTGATTTTGTGCGTTCAAAACAATATTTTTCTCAAGTTCTCAACGAGGAAGAAGCGACATATCGGGGGTTGGTTTGGTCTTTTTCTGGAATGGGTTTATTAAAAAATAGCCAAATTTTACTTCAGGATAATTAACCTTAATGATAAAAACTAAGGCAATCTTTTAGCTTTCAACTATTTCTGGTGCACGCATCTGGATTCGAACCAGAGACCTCTTCGATGTGAACGAAGCGCTCTACCAGCTGAGCCATGCGTGCTCATCTTGCCTAATATTTTATCATGTCGGAAAGATTCTCTTGTCATTGTTTAATTGGGGCTATATAATGAAATCCATGATTAAAAAGATTTGGCGTTTGTTCTTAGAAATAATTCAAGATATTACCCTGGTTTTGGCCGGTTTTGTTTTGATTTATTTGTTTTTGTTTCGTCCTCACCAAGTTAATGGTATGTCAATGTATCCCAATTTTCACGACAAAGACTTTATTCTTTCTGAGCGTATTTCTTACCGTTTTCAGGATCCAAACAGGGGTGAAATTGTTGTTTTCAAGGCGCCGCCAACCGAGATTTGTGCTGCGATCGAGTGCGAATATATTAAAAGAGTTGTTGCCTTACCTGAAGAATTAGTCAAAGTAGAGGAGGGGTTTGTTTTTATTAATAATCAGCCTTTGGTGGAAGATTATTTGCCTGATGGTACTTACACTAGCGCCGGAACCTTTCTTCATGAAGGAGAAGAAAAAACTGTCCCCCAAGACCATTATTTATTTCTAGGGGATAATCGAAGCGGTTCTCGAGATGGTCGGGATTTTGGTTTTATTGCTAAAAAAGATGTGGTTGGCAGGGCGATTTTTCGTTATTGGCCTCTGTCTGGTTTTGGTGCGGTAACTAATTCCGGGTTTTGATCACAGAATCTTTGATAGAATTTCTTTAGTTGATTATCGGTTTCTTCTATTCCCCCATCCCAAACGATAGTTATTTTGGTTTGGGACCGGGAGCGGCTAATTTTTACTTTTGTTTGGCCGTTGTCAGATAAACTTTCTTGAAGGCCTTTTCTCATTATCTGATACTGTTTAACAACAGATTGGTTTGTTTTTTGGAAGGTTAATTTTTTTTCTGATGGTTTTTTAGTAATTCGAGACAGTTCTTCAGCTCTTCTAACCGAGGCCTTTTCTTTTAAAATTTGTTTATAAACTTGGATAATTTTTTCCGGATCTTTTAGTCCGGCAATGGCTCGGGCGTGACCCTCGCTAATCAGGCCTGACAATAGACCGTCTTTGATGGCATCTGGTAAAGACAACAGTCTCAATGAATTAGAAACATAAGCCAAGCTTTTGCCGATTTTTTTGGCAATTTCACCAACAGAAAGATCGAATTCTTCCTGAAGTTGTTGAAAGGCTTTGGATCGGTCTAGGGGGGTCAAATCTTCTCTTTGAACATTTTCAATGATGGCCATTTCCAGCATTTGTTGAGGATTAGTTTTTTTAACAATGACAGGAACGGTTTTTAAACCAATAATTCTAGCTGATCGCCAGCGTCTTTCTCCGGCAATGATTTGGTAGCCGGCGGGGGTATCGGCAACTACCAACGGCTCTAAAATGCCATGTTCTCGAATAGAATTGATTAAATCGGTTAGTGATTCTGGGGCAATAACACCGCGTGGTTGCAGGGGGTTGGGCTGTAGCTGATCAATAGGAATATCAATAATCTGGTTGGCCATTAATTAGTTACTTCGACTAATTTTTTTCCTCGACGCTTTATAAAACCAACTATTCCTGAAGTAACGGCAAAAATAGTATAATCTCTACCCATTTTTGTTCCTTTTCCCGGGTGGATTTGACTGCCTCTTTGACGAACAATAATGTTGCCCGGGATAACTGCTTGGTTTTGGTTTCTTTTAACGCCTAATCTTTTTCCCGGTCGGCTTGTTTTTTGTTTGGCCTTAGCGCCAGATTTGGTATGAGCCATATTAATTTATCTTAGTAATTTTTAATTTAGTTAATTGTGATCTAAAACCCTTAACTCTTCGATATCGAGACTTGGCCTTGTAAGTAGCCACTCTAACCTTATCACCTTTTAGATGTTCAACAACCTGAGCTTCAACAACCCTACCTTTTAAATATGGTTGACCAATTTCTATTTTAGAATTAGCTACCAATAACACTTTTTCTAACTTGATTTTATTGCCTGCCTTATCCTTTAGGTTGTTAACTGCCAACTCGTCATTTTCACAAATCCAATATTGGTGACCGGCAATTTCTACTACGGCAAACTTTTTCATGGTGAAAATATTATAGCATATTCTTGTGCTTCAGCTTATCTTATTCTTAGCTCGTCAGTTTTAGTAAAGGTTTGTTGGGCGAAAATGGCCTCAACAATTCCCAAGGAAACCATAGTTGATAAGTAAGAAGAACCGCCGTAGGAAAATAGCGGTAGGGTTAAGCCGGTAATTGGTAAGAGTCCGATGTTCATTCCAATATTAACTAGGGTTTGAAAAAACAGCATGATGCTGGTACCAATGATAAAGTTTTGACCGAAAGGGTCAGTGATTTTTTCAGATAGATTGAATAAGCGCCAAAACAGGACTAAATAAGCGATAATTACCGAAGCTCCACCTAGGAAACCAAACGCCTCAACAAAAGAAGCAAATAAAAGATCGTTATGTCTTTCTGGTAAAAAAGCCAAACGGCTTTGCGGTCCTAAACCTAAACCTCTGCCGATCAATTTTCCCGACCCGACAGTGATAATTGCCTGTCGGGATTGATAGCTGCCGCCTAAGGGGTCAGTATCCGGATTTAAAAAGGAGGTGATTCTGCCTTTTTGGAAAGGAGCTAAAAATTGCCAAACCACCGGCAGAAGAATTAAGCCAACAGCGATTAAGATTAGTAAGTAGAGCCGGGTTGTTTTTTTATGAAAATTTATTCCAACCCAGCCGGATAATAAAACCAGACTACTGCCTAGATCCGGTTGCAGGAAGACTAAGGCAAAAAAAGGCACGATAGCCCCCAAACTTATTAAAATGTTGTTTTGGCCGCTAAGAAAAATGGTTACCAAAGGTTTGATCAACTCAGAGGGTTGTAGAGAAAAAGGGCCGATATCTATCCAGCGGGAAGCTCCTCGAATAATGACTCCCAAAACTAAAGGTAAAAGTAAAAAAACCAAAGAAAAAACAGCAACCGGCCAGGTAATTTTTTTAAATATTTTATAAGGAAAAACGGCAAAAAACAGAAAACCCAAACAGCCAATTAAAACATTGATTGTCTGGTCGATGAAAATGTTTTTATCAATGGCCGAAAGAGTGAGCAAACTCAAGACTGTCAGAAAAATAATGATAGCCAGAATAGTCCAATCGAAGCGGTGTCTTCTTTTGTTCATTTAAAATTTACGGTTACTAGGAGTTATTTGGCGTGATAGCCAACTTGGATCCCTTAATGATTTTTTTTACCTGAGCACGTTGTTTGATTTCCTGTTCAAATTCTTTTGGCCAATCAGCTAAATGAATAGTGATCTTTTGGTCGGGGTCAAGTCGAGCCCTTTTTCTTAACTGTTGGATTTCTCTAATAATTTCTCGGGCTTGCCCTTCCGATTTAAGCTCTGGAGTAATTTTGGTTTCCAGGTCAACTGTTAGTTTATCGCCTTCTTGGTTCCAAACAACCTTCTTGACGTTAACTTCGTCCTGTAACAGGGTTAATAGATTTTGATTTGGTTGTTTTTGTGAGGATTTGATTGTTAATTTGGCCAGTGGCTGTCTTAGTTTGATTTTGGCTTCTTTTCGGACACCATGGGCTAAACTCGCCGCCTCGCGGATTAAGGCCATTTCTGTTTCTAGCTGTTGATTAATATGATCTTTTTTAGCCTTAGGCCAACTAGTCAAATGAACGGAGTCTTGACCAGTTAGATTGTAGTGAATTTCTTCAGTCAAGAAAGGATTAAGGGGGGCAATTAATTTGGTTAAAGTTATTAAAACATAATAAACAGTGTTTAAGGAACTCTCTTGGTCTTTCTTGTCCGGGTTGTTGGGATTCATTCTCTCTCGGGATCGGCGAATATACCAGGTTGATAATTCTTCAACAAAATCTTGGATTGCCAAGGAAGCACCTGAAGCATCATAGTTGTTAAGCGAACTGGTTGATTTGGTAATTAGATTGTTTAGTCGAGATAAAATCCAACCGTCTAGTGGATGATGGGTACTGGTTGTGTTTTTCAAGTTTATATTGGGGGTTAGATTGACATAAGTAATAAAGAAACGGTAGATATTCCAAAGCAAGATATGAAATTGCCGTCTAACTTGATTGGCTTCTTGATATCCAAAAGCAACATTAATTTCCGGACTATGAGTCATGTAAAGCCAGCGCATCACATCGGCACCCATTTTCTCTACCGCTTCATCAAACCAAATTGCGTTACCCTTGCTTTTGTGCATTTCTTCTCCTTTTTCATCTCGGACCAGAGCATGACCCAAAACAGTTTTAAAGGGTTGTTTATCTTCTAATTGAGTGGCCATAGCGATCATTGAATAAAACCAATTTCTGAATTGGCCCGGGAAGCACTCAGTAATAAAATCGGCAGGATACCATTTTTGCCAATATTTTTTATCGGTTAAATAGCTAACCTTTTTAGTTTTAGGATCAACCAGTGTGGAAAAGGAAATGATACCGGCGTCAAGCCAGGGGTTGCCAACATCAGCAATTCTGTTCATTTCTTTTTGACAAGAGGGACAGGCAATTTTTACTTGATCAATCCAGGGTCGGTGAGGAGTATGGTTGGCAAAATCTTTCCAATTCGACACTGCTCGAGATTTTAATTCTTCTTTACTGCCAATAACCTCAAAATGACCACAGGCGGCACACTGCCAAATTGGCAAAGCCAGACCCCAGTAGCGCTTTTTAGAAATTAACCAATCATGCATGTTATTAAGCCAATCGATTTCTCTGGCTAAACCAAAATCAGGCAGCCACTGGATTGTTTTGGCTACCTTAATCATTCGCTTTCTTAAGGTTTGTTTATCTTTTTGACGGGGCCGATCCATGGCGATATACCATTCTTCTACTAAACGCCAAATCAATTCTTCCTTACAACGCCAGCAAGTAGGATAGCTATGAGTATGGTTTTGGGTTTTTAACAAGTATCGGCCGTTTTCTATTTCCTCAAGAGCTTTGATGACCAGCCGTGGTTCATCTTTGGCGCTTTTACCGGTTAAATTGCCATAGCCGTCAAGGTATTTTCCGGCCTCATCAACAACAGGGAAAATAATTTCTTCCCAACCTAAGTCTTTTTTAACTAAGGCATGATCTTCGCTACCGGCTCCGGGGACAATATGAACCAAACCGGTTCCTTCTTCTTCGTTAACTAAATCCTTAGCTAGGACCAATTGATGAAAATGTTTGCTCTTAGCCGCTTTTTTAATGATTGGTAGTTGGTCAAAAGGAGCCCTATAATGACTAATTTTTTCTTGTCTAATTAGTTTTTTCCCGATGGCTTCTTTAAGAATTTTGGCCTCCTGGCCTAAGATTTTTTCGACAAGAGTTTTGGCTAGCCAATATTTGTTACCCTTAAATTCTGCTAAGGCATAAGTAGTATTGGGGTTAATGGCTACTAAAGTATCGGCCGGAATAGTCCAGGGAGTGGTGGTCCAGACTAAAAGAAACTCGTTTTTTGCTGTTTTACCGTTTTTAACTACCGGGAAACGCATAAAAACCGCCTCATGGGTTAATTGTTGATAACCTTCGGTGTCGATTTCGTGTTGAGAAATGGCTGTGCCGCAACGAGGACACCAAGGTACTGAATCTTGCCCTTGGTAAATAAAGCCGTCTTGCCAGCAACGTTTTAAAAAATGCCAAATCATGTAGTTGTTTTCTTCGCTCATGGTGTAATAAGAATTATCCCAATCCATAAAATAACCCAAACGTTTGGATTGTTCGGTTTGTATAGCCGAATATTTTTCGGCTCGGGCTCGACAATCGTTGACAAATTTAGCCAAACCGTATTTTTCAATGTCTTTTTTAGAAGTAAAGCCTTTTTCTTTTTCTACTTCGACCTCAATCCATAACCCCTGACAATCAAAACCATTTTGGAAGCGTTGTTTAAAACCTTGCATGTTTTTATAGCGCTGGAACAGATCTTTATATGTTCTGCCCCAGGCGTGATGAACCCCCATTGGGTTGTTGGCTGTAATTGGACCATCAAAAAAAGAAAACCTTTTTTGGGCTGAGTCGTTTTTGTGAAGGTAGCGGTTGAGAATATTTTTTTCCTGCCAGTAGTCGAGCCACTTGTGCTCATTGGCAATAAAATCAACTTGTGGCGAAACTGGTTTTAGGGGCGGTTTTTGATTATTGCTCATTAGGCCTATATGATACTAAAAAGCGAGAATTGAAGCAAGAAGAGACAGTGATAAGCTTGGTTTGGTATTTAAAAAAATTCTTTATGCCTTATGATACAATTTGTTTATTATGAAAAACAATTTTAGGGAGCTGGAAAGACGGGGCTTTGTGACCCAAGCTACCAATACCGGTATCAACAAGGCAATTAATGAGACGAGGCTAACATTTTATTTGGGCCTTGATCCTACCGCTGACAGTCTTCATATTGGTCACATTATTCCGGTAATGTTAGCGGCTCACTTGCAAAAAATGGGCCATAAACCGATTATTTTGGTTGGCGGCGGCACCGGCTTAATTGGTGATCCTAGTGAAAAAGCCCAAGAGCGTCCTCTTCTTTCCAAAGATCAAGTGGAAAAAAATATTGCCGGCATTAAGAGACAAGTTAAAAAACTTTTAGATTTTAATGGCAGGAATAAAGCTCGAATTATTGATAACTCCGACTGGTTGGTTAGTTATAGGCTGGTTGATTTTTTAAGAGAAATCGGTAAGTATTTTACTGTTAACGAAATGCTGGGTCGAGAATCAATTAAGCAGAGATTAACCGGTCGAGAACAAGGCATTTCTTTTGCCGAGTTCTCTTATATGCTGCTTCAGGCGGCTGATTATTTAGAATTCTTCAAGAAATATGATTGTCGGTTGCAAATTGGAGGGACTGACCAGTGGGGCAACATTATCGCCGGTGTTGATTTAATCAAAAGAAAATTAAATAAAACAGTTCATGGCCTAGTGGTTCCCCTGTTGACCCGGTCCGATGGTAAAAAATTTGGCAAAACGGAATCAGGGGCGGTTTGGTTAGATCCAGATAAAACTTCACCATATCAACTATATCAATACTGGCTGAATGTTAGTGATGAAGACGTTATTCGTTATTTAAAATTATTTACTTTTTTATCTTTAGAAGAAATTGACAGAATAGAGAAAGAGGTTAAAAAAAATCCAGCTAAAAGAGAAGCCCAGCAGATTTTAGCTTGTCAATTTACCGGAATGATTCATGGCGCTCAAGAATTATCGGGAATAACCGGCGCTTGTCAGTTTCTTTTTGGCCAGGAGAAAAAAACTATTTCTTCAAAAGAATTAGGCTGTCTTTGTTCGGCCGCACCACAAAAAATCATTGGCAAAAAAAATTTGGGTCGGGGGTTACCAATCGATGAAGCAGTAGTCTTGGTTGGATTAACCAAATCTAAAAATGAAGCACGGCGTCTGATTGAACAGGGAGGCGTTTATCTCAACCATAAACGTTGCTATCTTGAAGACAAAGTAACCCAAAAAGATTTTATTTCTGATAAAGTAGCCCTGATACGAGCCGGTAAGAAACGCTATTCTCTTCTTATTTTAAGATGAGAATAAAGGATTATTTTTTAGTAAGCGAAAAAGCGATTTTCTTCTTAGATTATTTTTTAAAAAATATTGGATAGTATTTTGAGTGGCAGAAGATAGTTCTTTGGGAAGTTTTTGGTTTTTGTGGGGAGTTTAATTAACTAATTTTTTCTTTCCTTGTCTTAGGAAGGTGGGAGTTTCATATTCTTCCCCTAAATCTTCAGGTGTCAGCGAGGGTCCTTGATTTTCGTTTATTTGGTTATCCTCGATTTCATTTTGGATTTTTGTTTTTTTTAAGTGAGTGTCTTCAAAAATAATTCGATTTTTTTGATTTGTTCTTTGGGGACTAAAACCTTGGCTGATTTGATTAATAATTCCTGACGGTTGGTTGCTTTTGGCCAGGCGGGTTAGGCGAGTTTTGTTTTGGTCAAAACCGGTAGCGATTAAGGTGATTTTAATTTTTTCACTAAATTGATCATCAATGGTGGCTCCGAAAATAATGTTGGCGTCAGGATCGGCTTGAGAAAAAATAATTTCCGCCGCTTCTTCGATTTCTTTCATTCCCAAATCTTGGCCGCCGGTAATATTAAACAATATTCCTCGGGCTCCTTCAATTGAGGTTTCCAAGAGTGGTGATTCTGTGGCTAATCTGGCGGCTTTGACTGCCCGCTTTTCGCCTTTGGCTTCCCCAATACCCATTAGAGCACTGCCAGCGTTGGCGATTATTGTTTTAACATCAGCAAAATCCAGATTAATTAATCCTGGTTTAGTAATTAAGCCGGCAATACCTTCGACTCCGGAGATTAAGACGGAATCAACCATTTTAAAGGCTTCAATTAGAGTCATTTTTTGGTCGACAGAAGAGAGTAGCTTTTGGTTAGGAACAACAATTAAAGTATCAACCCGATCTTTGAGAAGATTAATGCCTTCGTTGGCGGCGGCCATTCGCCGATGTCCCTCAAAGTGAAAGGGCTTGGTGACTACTGCCACTGTTAGAATACCCATTTCCTTAGCGGCTTGAGCAATTATCGGGGCGGCGCCAGTGCAAGTTCCTCCCCCTTCTCCACCAGTGATAAAAACCATGTCGGAGCCGGCAATCAGTTTTTTAATTTTTTCAATTGATTCTTCAGCCGCCTTTTTGCCAATGTCCGGGTTACCCCCAGCCCCTAAACCTCGTGTTAGCTTTTCGCCAATTTGAATCTTGATCGATGCCTCACTGGTTAATAAAGCTTGGGCATCGGTGTTGATGGCCACGAAGTCAATTCCTTCAATTTGGCCGCTTGTAACCATAGTGTTGACACAGTTGCCACCGCCACCGCCAATTCCCAACACTTTTATTTGAGCGAAACGATTTGATTCTGGTTTAACAAAAGCCATATCTTAAGTTAATAGTTAATGATTTTTTTTAGAATTGAATTAGTATATTGTATATCAACAGCAAGATAAAACGATAATCTTAAGAGTTTGGATTTTGACCATTTAAAAAATTATTTAAGCTTAGTCGTTAAGGCAGGAAGGATTTGATGAATTTAATGGTTTTTTCAAAAGTGTCTTTAATTGGAACACTGGGAAGTTTTCGGCCTATTCGGCGCAAAGGACTGCCAATTGTTTGTTCAGCTTGTTTTTGCCCATAAGTAATCAGACCAATAGTAGCGGCAAATTCCGGTGTTAAAATATCATCGACTAAGCCGGTAACGTCTTGAGGGATACCAACTCTAACCGGTAGGGCCATAGTTCGGCGGCAAATTTCCACCGCTGAAGCAGTTTGAGCACCGCCTCCGGCTAAAACAACCCCGGCCGGAGTCAATTCCAACAAATCGTTTCTCTTCAATTCATCGTAAATCAAACCAAAAATTTCTTCTAATCGAGGACGGATGATTTCCTCAATGATCATCTTTTTAGTGATTTTTTTGTTTTCTGATTTTATACCCAATTTTTCTAAATCAATTTCCTCTTCGTTTTCGGGTTGTTTTATTTTAGTGGTTGTTTTTTGGGATTTAGCTAAATTGACTAATCGACTATTGTTTGCCTGTTCACCTAAAGCCAATTTTAGTCTTTCGGCATCATCAATAGACAGTCTTAAGCCAATGGCCAAATCATTGGTAATGTTTTTGGCTCCAATTGGGACAACCAGGGAATAAATTGGTGCTCCTTCAGAGAAAATTGCTACCGAAGTGGTTCCACCACCGATATCAACCAAAGTAACTCCCAACTCTTTTTCTGTTGAGGTGGTGACAACTGAAGCGCTGGCTAAAGCATCGAAAACAAAACCCTCTACTGTTGTTCCCACTTCCTCAATACATTTTTGTAGATTTTTTAAAGAAGTTGACGAGGCGGTGATGATGTGGGTTTCTACTTCCAGTCTGACTCCGCTCATGCCAATTGGATCGATGATTCCCTCTTGAGAGTCGACGGTATAAGTACGGGGTAAAACATGAAGAATTTCTCGCGAGGCAGGTAGAGAAATAGCTCGAGCCGATTCTAAGACACGGCTAACATCCTCCTCAACAACTTCTTGACCAGGGTTGGTGACAGCCACTACTCCTCGGGAATTCTGGGAAACAATATGGGCGCCGCCAACAGAAACTAAAGTATTTGCCAAACTGTAGCCAGCCATTCTTTCAGCGGCCTCAACCGAAGCAATAATGGCCCTAGTTGCCTCTTCAATGTTGATTACTTGGCCTCTTTTAATGCCGACAGACGGAGTAGCGGAGGAGCCGATAATATTAATAGCACCATCTTCTTCGATTTGGGCAATTAAAGTAGCAATTTTTGAAGAGCCAACATCAAGGGCAGAAATTATTCGTGATCGGGACATTATTTTAATAGGTTACAATTGGGTTGTTAAACCTCAGGTCAATTTTTTTAGGTTTTCTACCGTTTATTTTATCTTGATTAATGATTAATTGTAAAGCGTTCAGCTGGGCATCAAGCGCTTTTTTTTTATCTAAAAATACTTCCACTCCAGTTTCTAATAACAATCTTATCATATCTGGTTTTTCTTCGATTATTTCAATTGATAGCCGCTTTTCTTTAGCTATTTGGGTAATAATCTCCTTGGAGTTTTCTGATTGAGGATTAATGGTTTGGTTTGATTGATTTTTTATCTTTAAGAAGGCCTGTTGACCAACCAGGCCGGCAAGAACAACAAAGGTAACAATAATTAATTTTTTGATTGTTTGTTTTGATTGTTTCTTTTTTTGGGTGGAATAAATACCCAATTGACGATTTATATCGCTGGTCATGTTATTAGTTGTTGGAGTTGATCAACTATTTTTTTAGCGGCATCAGTATTAATTTGTTTTTTTAATTTTTGGGCCCGGTGTTGGTATTTATTTAAATTGGAAAAAACCTGATCGATGGTTTTTAAAAGTTTTTTTCCCGATAATTCCTGTTGGCTAATGATAACTGCTCCTCCCTGGTCGGCCAAAAACCGAGCATTAAGGAATTGTTCGTTATGGCTTGTTTTAGGCAAGGGGATTAAAATGGCCGGTTTGCCTAGGGCGGCTATTTCTAAGATAGTATTGGCTCCACTGCGACCGATGATTAATTCTGAAGAAAAAGCCCAGCCAATAGAGTCGGGTTTAATATAATTAACTAGAAAATAAGCATCTTTAATTTTTTTTGATAATTGTTGGTATTTTCTTTGTAGTTTTGGGTAATCATGACCACCGCACTGGTGGATCAAATTATATTTTTCAGTTAGTTGGGGAAGAATTGGCCAAACGGTTTTATTAAGAATGTTGGCACCCTGACTGCCTCCAGTTAAATAAATTTGTGGTTGTTTTTTTAAGAATCGGTAAAGGGCCGGGCTTTGTTGAAATATTTCTGATCGAATCGGGTTGCCGGTTAAAACAGTTTTCTTTTTAGGAAAGAATTTTTGGCTTTGAGGAAAAGTGATGGCAACGCGATCGACTAACCAGCCATTAATTCTGTTGGCTAAACCAACGGTGATGGTTTGTTCGTGGGTTAAGCTGGGAACGCCAAGAAACTTTCCAGCCATGATAACCGGTACGGAAACATAACCGCCGAAAGAGCAGATAACATGAGGTTTAATTTTAGCCAAATGGTAGAGGCTAGTAAAAAATCCCAACGGTACTTTAAGCAGTGAAGGGATAGTCCAACCGGTAAAACGCCGTTGGAGTCTTCCGGCCGGTATGCCAACAAAATTGATCTTTTTTTCGGGCAACAATAAGGATTCAGCCGAAGCAGTTTTATCTCCCTCCATGGTATAGCGACGGCCTAAGTAATAAATTTCCCATTTTTCCGGCTCTTTTTTTAATTCTTTGATTATTGCCAAAGCTGGCGTTAGGTGAGTACCAGTGATAACAATTGTTTTTTTCATAAAGTCTTTATTTCCTTTCTTTTATTTTACACCGGGAAACAGATAAAACCATTCCTATTCCGGTTAAGGTAATCACCAAAGATGAGCCTCCGTAAGAAATTAATGGCAAGGGAATACCGGTTAAGGGAAAAATCCTAACAATGGCCCCTAAATTAATGATAGTTTGAACACCGATTAATGTTCCTATACCGGCACAAACTAATTGACTAAAGCGATCAGGTGCCTTAAGGGCTGATCTTAAACAAGTAAAGACCAGCAGGGCTAACAGTAAAATTAAGACAGTAGCGCCAAAGAAGCCCAGTTCTTCACTGATGACGGCAAAAATAGAATCGGTGACCACTTCCGGCAAATAAGCGTATTTTTGTTTTCCTTGCCCGATTCCTTGACCAAAAAGACCACCGGATCCCAAGGCGATTAGGATCTGTTGAGTGTGATAGGAAGCTCCTTGTGGATCTCGACTAGGGTTGAAAAAAGTTAATAACCTTTCTTGGCGGTATGATGAACTAATAATTAACAACAGGCCAGCCGCCAAGCCAAATAAAAGAAAAAGCAGTATTTTCCAGGCTGAGGTTTCAGCTAAAAAAGCTAAACACAGACCGGTAGCAACAATGACAATGGTTGTTCCCAGATCAGGTCCCAGCATGACCAAACTAGCCAAAACCGATAAAACAATCAAGAAGGGCCAAATTGGTTTTGTGTTTGGTCGCGAAGCAGTGATTTTTTCGTTAATAGTAACTGCTTTTCTTTTAATTGGAACCAGCAAATTGTCAAAAAAATTAGCTCCCCAAACAACCAAAGCTAATTTGGCCAATTCAGACGGTTGAAAACCAAACCCTCCTATTCCTAACCAGCGCTGAGCACCAAGACGTTTTTCTCCCAGGTCGGGCACCAAAACTGCCACCAAAGATACCAGAGAGGCCAGCAACAGCCAATTTCCCCAGGACTTAAATCTTCGATAGTCAATCAAGGCAGTAATTATCATGATCACTAAGCCAACCAATAACCACATTGCCTGGCGTTTTAGGTAATGAAATTGATCGCCAAAATCAATTTGGGCCACCACTGCCGAGGCATCGGCAATAATCATTAATCCCAAGAAGGATAGTATTAGGGCCAAGGCCAAAATTAGCCAATCAAAGGATTGGGGTTGATTAAAGGGTTGTTTCTTTTTGAGCCAAATCATTAACAATTTTTTTAAACTGGTTGCCGCGGTCAAATTCATTTTTAAACATGCCAAAACTGGCCGCCGCCGGAGATAGTAAAACAATGTCGCCCTTATTGGCAAGACGATAAGCGGCGTTAATTGCCTTGTTAAAATTATCAAATGGCTTGGTTTTAGTAATATTGGGTAAGCTTTTTTGAGCCTCGGCGATTATTTTTTGGCTGGCATCTCCTTTTAAAAATACTAGAGCCTTAAGCTGAGGATTTTTTTGAGCGGTTTTAATTAATTGGGAAAAACTAAGATTTTTATCAACTCCTCCCAAGATCCAAACCAGAGGACGATTAAAACTTTTAATAGCCATTCGGCTG
>JAQVFF010000042.1 GCA_028697345.1 Candidatus Shapirobacteria bacterium | reverse complement strand
TTTCTCTGGATTGTTTGGATTCATGGCCGCTGTTTGCATGGCCAACTCTTTGCCCAAATCTTGAAAATCTTTGGTTCGAGCAACAAAATCAGTCTCGCAAAGCAAGGATATTATTGCTCCTACCTTACTATTACCATGAACATAGGCAAAAATCATTCCCTCCTCTGTTTCCCGATCAACCTTCTTGGCAGCAATTTCTCGATAACGACCCTTAAGGCTTTCTAAAGCTCGATTAATATCCCCATCAGCATTCTCTAGCGCCCGACGACAGTCCATAATCCCCGCCCCTGTTCGTTCGCGAAGCTTTCTAATGTTTTCTTTATTTAAAAATTGTTTACTCTTGGTCATTTCTAAGCTTGTTTAATTCCCTCAATAACCTTGTTCAAAATATACTCAATGCTGGCCTTGGCGTCATCATTAGCCGGAATAACATAATCAATTTTTTCAGGATCCGAATTAGTATCAACAATGCCAATCACCTCAATGGCCATTCTTTTGGCTTCCCTAACGGCTGTTTGTTCTTTTTTAGGATCAATAACAAAAAGAGCCTTGGGCAATCCATCAAGACCCATTAGGCCCCCATAAAGATCTTTCAGGCGACGTTGTTCTCTTGTTAAAACACCAATTTCATATTTAGTCAGAGAAGTATCCTTTTGTAATAATTTTTTATTCAATTCTTCTAGTCGATCTAGATTCTTTCTTATCTCTGGCCAATTAGTTAATAAACCACCAATCCAGCGAGTATTAACATAAAACATGTCAGTTTTTTGAGCCGCCTTTTCTACCGATTCGACCGCCTGCCTCTTGGTTCCTACAAAAATAATTTTACCCCCCTCAGAAATAATTTTGTATAAATAGCTTATCGCCTTCTCTAGTTGGTTCTTAGTCTTGATTAAATCAAAAATATGAACCCCATCTCGAACACTGAAAATATATTCCTGCATCCGGGGATTAACCTTAGAAACTGAGTGGCCGAAATGACAACCTGCCCCTAATAATTCCTCTAGAGAAATATTAAGATTATTAATGGTTTTTCGCTTGTTTTTGCTAGAGGTTTTTTTTATGGTTGTTTTGGAAGATGCGGTTGTGTTCTTCCTCGCTTTTTTTCCAGAATCAGTTTTTGAATCAGTTACCGTCTTTTTTTTACTATTGGTCATATAATCTCCTTTTTTAAACCTCCATTCGACTCGCTCTTTGGCGAGGAGATAACTCGAATGTGTATGATTTGATCAACAACTTATACCTATACGAGTGTAATTGTAACCTGAGGCCAAACAAAAAGCAATCCCCTCTTATTAAAAATAACTACGCCCCACTATTTATTATCTTCATTACAACCCAAAAGTCGACTTGTCGTATTTTAACAATTTAATAAAATTGTTTAGCAAACAAACAATGGTCACTGGCCCAACTCCACCGGGAACCGGAGTAATAAAGTCTGACCTTTCCTTAACCTGACCAAAATCAACATCACCCTTTGGCGAGCCAACATCAATCACCACCACCCCACTAGACACCATATCTTTATTAATCAGATTATGTTTACCGGTAGCAGAGATTAAAATTTCTGCTGTCTTGGTATACCTTATCAATTCTTTAGTCTGGTGGTGACAAACTGTTACCGTTGCCCCTTGATTAATTAAAAAAACCGCTAAGGGTTTGCCAACAATATTAGAACGGCCGACAATGACAATTTTTTTACCCAAGAGATTATGATTACCCGCTTCTGTATGGTTTAAAATTTGAATAATTGCTTCGACTGTGGCCGGCAAAAATGAAGAACCGCCACTCATCAACCGCCCTAAATTCTGACTAGTTAAACAATCAACATCTTTTCGAAAATTGATAACATTGATTATTTCCAACTGATCCTTTTTGGATAACCCCAAAAGAGGTAGTTGAAACATTACTCCTCCTACCTCTTTGTCCCGATTAAGTTTTTGAACAAGGGCAAATAGCTTTTTTTTAGAAAACCCTTGAGGTAATTTAATTATTTCAAAATTAATACCAACCCTTTGAGCAACTTGTTTTTTTAAGTTTACATAGAGATTAGCCGCTGGATTTTCCCCAAGTAAAATATCCACCAATCTCAGTCTTTGTCGCTTAACTGGAAGTTGAGAAAAATCTTTTGTTAATTCTCTCTCTTTTTTTTGAGTAAATTTTTTCCCATCAAAAACATTAACCATATGAAGTTATTTTAGCACGAGGCTAATTAATCAGGGAAAGTCTGGAATGGGAAAATTTTTAACCAGTTCCTTTACTGCTTTTTTAATTTGGACAGCTTGATGGGGATTGGCAAGAATAATATCAATCCATTTGGCAATTTGAACCATTTCCTTTTCTTCCATACCCCGGGTAGTCAAAGCTGGTGTTCCTAATCTAATTCCAGAAGGAGCCAGGGGTGGATTGGAATCGTGAGGGATACTGTTAGCATTAACCACAATTCCTGCTTTCTCCAAAAGCTCGGCCGCTACCTTACCACCAATTCTTTTATTCCTCAAATCAACCACCATTAGGTGGTTATCCGTCCCCCCCGAAACTATCTCAAAACCCAAACCGGCTAATTCATCGGCTAACCGTGAAGCGTTCTTAACCACCTGTCGGCCATATTTTTTGAATTTCTCCTTGCCAGCTTCCCCCAAAGCAACGGCAATTGCTGCAATAACGTTTTCATGAGGACCACCCTGAAGACCCGGAAAAACAGCCCGATCTATTTTTTTACTTAAACCCTGATCTTTTTTCAGTCCTTTTTTAGTAACCATAATCATTGCTCCTCTTGGTCCCCTTAGTGATTTATGAGTAGTGGTAGTAATAATATCAGCATAAGGCACTGGCGAAAGATGAACACCGGCAATAATTAAACCAACGATATGGGCAATATCGGCCAAAAGGTAAGCGCCAACCTTGTTGGCAATTTGTCCGAATCGAGCAAAATCAACAATTCGAGAATAAGAAGTTGTTCCGGCAATAATGAGTTTTGGTTTTTCTTTTAGAGCAATCGATTCAATCTCATCATAATCAATCAAACCATTTTTACCAGTCTGGTAACTAACGCTATTAAAATATTTTCCGGAAAAGGTAATTTTGGGATAACCGTGAGTCAAATGGCCCCCACAAGACAAGTCCAGGCCCATAATTTTCTCATTCCTGTCAAGCAAGGCAAAATAAACAGCCGCATTAGCCGGCGAACCCGAATAAGGCTGAACATTAACATGAGCAACATTAAACAATTTTTTAGCTCGACTAATAGCTAAGTTTTCAACTTTGTCGGTGAACTTCTGGCCCTGATAATAACGCCGGCCCGGATATCCTTCGGCATATTTGTTTTGTAAAATTGATCCCAATGCTTCCAAAACTTTTCTCGAGGCATAGTTTTCAGAAGGAATCATCATTAAGGTCTCTCTTTGGCGAACAGTCTCCTTTTCGATTATCCTAAAAATTTCATCAACCATTAAACCAAACTCCTTTTTTCTAATACCTTTATTATATCCTTAGTTATCTCTTCCGGTAATCTTTCTCCATCAACCCTAACACTCCTGTCTGGAAATTTTTCTAGAAGCCAATAATAAGTTTTTTTAAAATCTTTCATTTGTGCTAATTTCTCAAAAATAGTTTGCTCTCCCCTCTCCTGTGTTCTCCTAATTGCTTCCTCAGGACTAACATCAATATAAATCGTTAAGTCTGGCTCAAGACAATATTTGTTTACCTTAATCAACCAGTTCTTGTTGGCGACACGGGAACCATAAGCTACTGTTGTCCAATAATAACGGTCAGAGACAACAAGTTTGCCTTTTTCTAATCCTGGCTTAATTTCTCTTTCCAAATGATCTAATCTATCAACAACAAAAAGAAGCTGAAGGGCAATCGGGTTTAATTTTTCCTGATAATTAACGACTCTTTCAATTAAACTTCCGGCTGGCCCCTCTCTGGTATGTTCTCGAGTCAGAAAATAATCAAGGCCCTTCTTTTTCAATTCTTGACCTAAAAGTTTTATCTGAGTCGACTTGCCGCTACCGTCTAAACCCTCAATTACTAAAAACTTACCCGAAAGACTGGTCTTCTTCATTTTTAAAATTTACACTAAACCATTTTTTTCCTTTTCCTTAGTTGTGTCCCCGAAAGTGTTTTCCATAAGCCGCAGGAAAGTTTCCCTTCCCAACAAATCTTCTCTGTTTGACAACTGGGTCCAACATTATTAAACAATAATGGGGATGCCTTTTTGACTAATCTTATCATCGCCATAGCCAAGGCTCTAATTTCCCATTGAGCTCGAAAACAAGTTCGAAGACGAAAAAAATTAGCCAATGAACGAGCATTCATAGTAACAATAATTTTTGTTTCACAAGCATTGGGTAGAATAAACCGCCCATCTTCTGGGGTAACCCCTTCTTTAATTAATTCCTGGTAACTTTTCTCTATTTCTTCCATCATCTCTTCAAATCTTTTCTTTCTTGTTTTACTATAAGATATATTGGGAGGAATAATATAGGATATTCCTTTTCTTGAAAAATCTAAATAGCGTTGTGATTGTTGAGAAAAAGAGGCAATTCGATGTCGAACCAATTGGTGGGAACAGGCACGACTAATTCCTTCAATGGCAAAAGCAAAAGAGGCGTGCTCTATTGTTGAAGTATGACCCGAGGCAGTCACCAACCTA
>JAQVFF010000041.1 GCA_028697345.1 Candidatus Shapirobacteria bacterium | reverse complement strand
AGAGCAATCATCAACTGTTCAGGGAGAACCCGGCCAGGAAGCGCCGCAAGAGTTACCGTCTCAGAAATCACAGTCGTTTACTCCTCCCCAGGAAACTCCTCAGGAGGCTCCAAAAGAAGTTTCTCAGGAGCCAGCCTCCCAAACAGCTATCGACTCCCAAGATCAAAACGAATAAATCGTTTTAAACAACTAATTATTAATTTTGTTGCTTTGTTGTGATTTGACTACCAATGTTGAAGTTTCTAATTCTTTTGACAGTCCCTCCCGGGAATTCAATAACGAATTGGGCTGGTTTTTTGGGTTGGTAAGTTGGCAAATCGGTTAATTTTCTTACCCCCTGGGGTTGGGCCCAAACCAAATAATCAACTACCCGCCAATTTTTATCAAGCCAAACGATATCCAGGGGAATTAAAGTATCTTTCATCCAAAAAGAATGATAATCTTCTTGGGGAAAAACAAACAACATACCACACTGATCGCAAAGTTGGCTTCTGCCCGATAAACCTTTGGCCCTCTCTTGGGCGGTAACGGCTATTTCTATATCGAAAATTACCCCCTCAATAACAAGCTGATCAATTGGACCGATTTCCTGGTAATTTTCCGGCAAGCTTTGTTGATAACGCCGGTACCAAAACAAGCCGGCCAAAACTAAGATTAACAACAAAATCGGCAAAACCCAAATTTTAATATTCATTGGTTGTTATTGTTCTAACTATATCCTATCAAAAACTTTTTTTTTAACCTAAAATGAGAAAATGTTAAAAAACCAAAAACACAACCGGTTTTTTTTTTTTATTTTGGCAATTTAATTTTTTTTAATTGGCGGAGGGTTTTGGTTTTTTAATTATTTTAATAATAAGCCCGACTTTAAGCCGCCAGTCTCTGGCGGGGCCGACCAGGAAGCCTCTGTTCTTTTGCGCTCTTTGGTGGTAACTCGAGTTATTGACGGTGACACCATTGAATCCGGTGAAGAAAAAATTCGTTTAATTGGTATTAACGCCGAAGAAATTTATTCGGCTGACCAGGAAACAACCGCTTCTTGTCGGGCCCTGGCGGCCAAAGAATACCTGATTGGTGTTTTACTTGATAAGACGGTAAAAATTGAAGTTGGTCAAGAAGAAAAGGATCAATACGGTCGAACCCTGGCCTATGTTTTTCTTGATCAGGAACTGGTTAATGCTAAAATAATTGAAGAAGGCTTGGCCGATATTTGGTTAATAGCACCCAACCTGGAATATTATCAAGACTTAATTAACGCTCAAATTATTGGTTTGGAAAAACAAGCCAATACTGATTTTTGCCAGCAGTTAAATTGACTATTTTTTAAAAGTTAAGCTCAAACTCCCACTCCAAAATAATCAAATCCCAGAGTAGTTAATTTTTTTTTGTCAAACATTCTTTTGGCATCAAAAACCAACCTGCCCTTCATCATTTTTTTTATTTTATTCCAATCCAGCTTTTTAAATTCCGGCCATTCACAAAGTATTGCTAAACTGTCAGCTTCGGTAATTGCTTCGTCTTGGTTTTGGCAAAAAATAACCCCCTGTAAAATTTTTTCAGCCTCCATCATCCCTTTGGGATCGTAAACTTTAACCCTCATTCCTCGATTGACCAGCGATTTAATAAATAAAATTGCCTGGGAGCCGCGAATATCGTCTGTTCCCGGTTTGGCAGTTAGACCTAAAACAGCCACGGTTTTGGGTTTGCTTAATTTATCAGCTATTTTTTGAGCATAAATTTTTGGCCTGTTTTGATTAGCTTGGTCAAGAAGAGAGAACAAGTTATCTTTTAGGCCGGCCTCTTTAAAAGTAGCCGCAAAAGCCGCTACATCTTTGGGGAAGCAGTAACCGCCATAGCCAACACCCGGATACCAATAATGGCCGCCAATACGGGAATCCAAGCTAATTCCCTTGATTACTTCTTTAATATCGGCTCCTACCTCTTCGCAGAGACTGGCCACTTGGTCAATAAACCCAATTCTTAAAGCCAAATAAGAATTAGCCGCATATTTAATTATTTCGGCACTGGCAATCGAGGTTTTAACAATTGGTGCTTTAAGAGGAGTAAACAGTTGGCTTAATAGTTTAAACGCTTTATCTGAGTCGGTACCGATAACAATTCTTTCCGGGTGTTTAGTATCGGCCACAGCACTACCTTCCCGTAAAAATTCCGGACAAGAAACAACATCAAAATTAGCTTGGGAATTTTTATTCTGAATAATTGTTTTAACCAGTTGAGCGGTACCAACCGGAACAGTGCTTTTATTGACAATTACTTTATATCGCCGGTTAAGGTTGTCGGCTATTTTTTTAGCCACTGCTTTGATTTGCCTTAAATCGGCCCGGCCGTTGTTGCCGGTCGGAGTGCCAACGGTAATAAAAATAATTTGGCTTTGGGCAATTGGTTCCTGCCAGGTGCTGGTGGGAATTAGTTTTTTACTGGCGACTGTTTTTTTAATTAAAGCGTCTAGGCCGGGTTCATAAAAGGGAGCCTGGCCTTTGCTGATTTGATTAATCTTTTTCTGATCGATGTCAATGGTCCACACTTGGTTGCCAAGGCTGGCCAAAACTACTGCTCCGGTTAAGCCGACATAGCCGATACCGACAAAACAAATTTTCATCTTTTGTGATTATAACAAGTTTTTATTTTAAAATTTTTCCGATAAATTTTTGATTTAGGAAAAGACGAGTGGTTTCACCGACAAGCAGGCTGGCCGCTCCGCCAATAATGCCCCACCGGCCGGGCAAAATAATTGCCAAGCAAAACACCAAAACAAAATGGCCAATAGCCCAGGGGACAAATCTTTTTACCAGCGGTGAGTTTTCAATAATATTGGCCGCTAAAAAGTTGAAAAAAAACAATGGCAAAGACAGGGCCAAAACTTTCAGGGCCGGTACTGCTGGCAGGTAACGAACACCATAAACTAGGCCGATAAACCAATTACCGCCCAAAACAAAAACAGCCAAAGGAAAAAGCGATAAAATTATAATCCCCAAACCGGTCTGATAATAAATTCTTTTCAATTGTTTTCTGTCTGAAATTAATAATCTGGAAAAGGTTGGCGCTACCGCTAGGGCAACGGCCTGGGGAATTAACACACCGGCTTCAATAAACTTGGACACTGAACCATAAATTCCGGACCAGTAATCACCCATGGTTTGGCCAATAGTGACTAGGGGAATGCGCAAATAAAAATTGGCCATAATTACCAATATGGCGAAAAAACGGCATTCCCGCCAAACTAAACTGATAGTTCTTTTATTAAATCTTGGTTTCAAGGGCAGTCCTACTTTTTTGGCCCTGACAATAATTCCTAAAGCAGTAATCAGAAGGGCGATTAAATAGGAAATAAACAACCAGGTTACTCCCAGACCAAGCCAAATGGCGTTAATTCCCAACAGGGCGCCTGAAAGAGAAAAAAACAGATTGCTGATGATGCCGGTAAAAACCTCTTCCCAGGCATTTTGAAATGAAGAAACAAGATGAATAATATTGTTAGGCAGGAAGATTAAGGAAAAAATAAATAAAGAGGCTAATTTTGTCCCAGACAAACCCATAATAATCCCTAAAACAGCGGTTAAAATAAGAGTTATTCCCGCTAGGGCGATTTTTAAACCTAAAAGGTCGGCAAAATATTCTTTTGAGCGATCCGGATGGCGGGGCAGGTTTTTTAAAATGTAGCGCTCGATTCCCAAATCGGCTACCGGTAAAAAATTATAAACAAAACCTAACACCCAGGCATAGATACCAAAATTTTCTACTGTTAACGAACGAGCCAGGAAAATAAAATAAGCAAAGCCAATGGTTCGACCGATTATTTGGCTTAAGATTAAATACAAGCCGTTTTTGGCAATTTTCTTTTCCATTGTTTTAATAATAACATTTTGCCCATTTTCCAGGTGGATATAAATAAGACAGGCTTTGAAGTGTTATACTGGTTTTAATAAATTTTAGTAAAATAAAGTAACATGAAATATGTTAAAAGCCCTTTAACTAAAAAAGAAATTATCAATCTTAATCAAAAATATGGCGACTATATTAAAATTACTGCTGATGTAAATCAGGGTTCTCTTGTTGCTGGTTGTTTTCTTCATGCTGATGGTGAAAAAATCTTGCTAGAAGAGGGTTCAAAGCAAGAAGCAATTTGGGGCGGAGGACTTAATTTTGCCAGTAAAGAAATTGACTGTTTGGCAGTTTTAAATCTTCGTCCCAGTGAAAGTAATCGCAGTATGGAAATTTTGGATCCCAACAGGCGGGAAAGGTTTATTAACACGGTTAAAAATATCTTCAAATTCTTATGGGAGAAATAAAGGATAGTAAAAAAGCTGATGCGATTGGCAATCTTTATCGGGTGGCCTTTTTTTTAGCTCAAGGTAACTGTGGCCAAGCGCTAACCTTTTTGAAAAAATCAGCTCTTTTTCTTTCTAATAAAGAATTAGGCAATTTGACTAAGCTGTTAAAAAATTTTGATCAGGAACTTGCTTCGCCAAATAAAGAAAAATATTGGGCTGAAATTGCCCTTGATCAGTATAAAAAGCAAATGTTTACCCTTGCCGGTTTTTAAAGTGATGAATAAAAAACTTTTTCCCCTGTTGGTTCTGATTTTTTTTTGTCTTCTTTTTCTCTTTCAGGTTATTGGTAATATTATTACTGTTCCTTTTCATGATTTTGATGAGGCTCATCGGGCCGAA
>JAQVFF010000006.1 GCA_028697345.1 Candidatus Shapirobacteria bacterium | reverse complement strand
AGAGGGTGATTTAGTTTATAAGGTCAGCTAATTCTTCTCGAAAAAAATAAAAAAGAAAAAATTACCTCTTTGATAAAAAAAGAGGATTTTAGTTTATGGAATTTATAAAAGCCCGCGACATTCAAAAAAAAATTAAAAACATTGTTGCCCACCTTAACCTAAGATATATTAATTCCGACCAGGTTATTTGTTTTCGTAGTTTTGGTTCTTCTTCTCGGGCCACTGCTCGAATTTGGTCCCTCCCAAGAATTTGGCAACAAGCTCTTGATTTAGCCCCTTATTACGCCATCGAAATATTATCAGAAAAATTTGATTCTCTAAAAGAAGAAGACAAAACTAAAGTTTTAATCCATGAATTACTACATATTCCCAAAACTTTTTCCGGAGCTCTCAGGCCTCACAAAACCGGCACCTTTACTCTCAACCAAAGAATAATTAACAAGCTCTATCGGGAATATAGAAAAAATGAACGAGACTAAGCCGTCGCTATATTATTAAACCGCTAAATCGTTAATCTGGCATTTTTTTTAAAATAAAGATTTTTGTAAAAACAGCCCAATAATGTAATAATTGGCAATTGATATTTGCCTGTTAATTTTTTAGTCTTTAACTATTAACTACTATTTATGCTCACCATTCTTCATGGAGATAACACTCTGCTTAGCCGCAACTTTCTCAACCACCTGATTGACCAAGCTAAAAAAAAACAATTATCGGTTATCAGGTTAACTGGGACCGGTTTTCAAATCGATAACCTGGTCAATGCCCTTGAGCCCGGTTTATTTGACCAAAAAAAACTGGTTATTATTGATGATTTCCAAAAATTTTCACTCCAAGATCAAAAAAATATTGCTCAAATAACAAAAAAATTATCCCCGCAAACCCAACTAGTTCTTTGGGGCAATAAAAAATTATCAGCCAAAACCCTCAATCTTTTTCCCAAAAAACAAGACCGTCTCTTTAGGCCTGACAACAAGGTCTTTGTTTTTCTTGACTCTTTAAAACCAGACAACAGGGAAAATTCTCTTAAACTACTCGACCAAATATTAACAAAACAAGAAATTGGCTTGGTTTTTCATCTATTAGTCGGCCGCATAGAAGACCTTATTATTATTAAAACCGGCCACCAAGACCAGCTTAAAAAAGCCCCTTGGCAAAAGAGTCGTCTTATCAAGCAGGCGGAGAACTTCTCTTTGCCCACTCTTAAAAACTTTCTTGAACAATTAATTCTTTTAGATTATCAACAAAAAACTGGCCGGCTTTTTTACTCTTTAGAGTTTGGTCTTGAACTTTTAATTGCAAAACTTTAAAATCTTAAAGTAATGAATCAGAACATAGATAACTATCAGAAATATTCTCAAAAAACCATTAAGCCTTGGGGTTGGGAAATTCTCTTTACTCCTTCCGGTCTTCCTTATACTGGTAAAATTATTTTTATCAAAGCTGGGAAAAGGCTAAGCTTGCAATACCATGATCAAAAACAAGAAACTCTTTGTTTACTGGAAGGGGAGGGGTTTTTGCACTTGGAAAACGAAGTTGGCAATTTAATTAAACTTTCTATGGCTCTAGAAACAGGTTATACTATTTGTCAAAACCAAAAACACCGCTTTGAAGCAACTACCAATTCTTTACTGGTCGAAACATCAACACCTGAAACCGGTAAAACCTACCGAGTTGAAGACGACTACAACCGAAAAGACGAGAATTTAACCTAGAAAAATTAAGAATTAGGAATTTTATTACTATGCCTGCCAACTCACAAACACCACTGGTCATCAATATTAACGAGGCCGACAACGATAACCGCTCTTTGGTGGGAGATAAGGGAGCCTCTTTAGGGGAAATCAACAAAATCGGTTTGCCTGTTCCGCCCGGTCTAATTGTTACCACTAAAGCTTATCGCTATTTTATTAAAAAAAACGAGCTGGGAGTAAAAATTAAATCGTTGTTAAACGACTTTAATCTCCAAAAACCGGAAGAGTTTCAGGAGGTTTCAGAAAAAATTAAAAAACTAATCCTGGCTGGACAAATGCCGGAAGATCTAGCTTGGCAAATAATAAAAGCATATACCTCATTGGGCAAGCTTACCAACGTCCCAGTGGCAATTCGATCTTCTGCTGTTAACGAAGATCTTCAGTCTTCCTTTTTAAATGTTTCTGGCGAAGCGAACGTTGTCAAAAAGGTTCAGGCTTGCTGGGCGTCTTTTTTTGAAGACCGGGGGCTTTTTTATCGAAAAGAAAGACAAAAAAGCATCATGGGTCAAGGAATGGCCGTCGTTATTCAAAAGATGGTTCAATCCGAGGCCGCCGGAGTTCTATTTACCGGTGACCCGACCGGAAACCAAAAAAACATTTTACTAATTGAGGCCATTTGGGGTTTAGGAGAATATTTGGTTCAAGGTAGAGTTACTCCCGACCAATATCTGATCAATTTTATAACCGGAGCCATTATCAACCAAAAAATTAACCCTCAAAAGGTTCAGTTAATTAAAAAGGGTAATAAAAATGTTAAAAGTTTGGTTCCTCAAAAAAAAGTCAACCAGGCCAAACTATCACCCGATCAAGTTAAGCGGCTATCAGATCTGGCTAAAAAAATCCATCACTTTTATTTTTTTCCCCAAGAAATTGAATGGTCCAGAGAAAAAAATCAATTTTTTATTCTCCAGTCCCGGCCACTAACTATAGTTGCCCCAAGGAAAATTATTACGATCGGTAAGCCAGAAGAAAAAGAAATTTTAAAAACTGCCGAAATTATTCTGGAAGGAATTGCCGCTGGCTCCGGCCAAGCTTCCGGACCAGTCAAAAAAATTAAGTCGGCTAAAGAAATTAAAAAAATTAAGTCGGGCGATATTCTAGTCGCCCCAATGACCACTCCCGATTTCGTTCCGGCCATGAGATTAATAGCCGGAATTATCACCGATCAAGGCGGCCAAACTTCTCATGCGGCTATTATTTCTCGAGAATTAAGCATCCCCTGTATTGTTGGCACCAAAACAGCCACTAAAGATTTAAAAAACGGCCAACTTGTCACTGTTGACGGAACTGCAGGACAAGTCCTATCGGGTCGTAAATCAGCCCCTCCCAAAGAAAATAATCCAAAAACAACCCAAAAGGAAAACACCGCCAATATTAAAACGGCCACCAAGGTTTATGTCAACCTGAGCGATCCCGATATTGGCCAAGAAATTAGTCAAAGAAACGCTGACGGCGTTGGTTTACTACGAGCCGAATTTATGCTGGCTAAAATCGGCACTCATCCTCAAGCTCTAATTGAACAAAAAAAAGCTCAGCTAATTACCAAAGAATTAACCGAGGGTTTGACAAAAATCTGCCAGGCATTTTTCCCCCGACCAGTTATCTATCGAACCAGCGATTTTAAAACTAATGAATATCGTCATTTATCAGGCGGAGAAAAATATGAACTAAAAGAAGAAAATCCACTACTTGGTCTTCGTGGCGCTAGTCGTTATATTGCTAATAGTCAAATTTTTTCTCTAGAACTAGAGGCGATAAAGTTAGTCCGTAATAAAAAAGGTTTAAAAAATATCTGGCTAATGTTGCCCTTTGTTAGAACTGTTTCAGAATTAATTGAATTAAAAAAGATCATCGCCAGCCAAGGTTTGGGTCGCAGTCCTAGTTTAAAACTCTGGTTAATGGTAGAAACGCCAGCCAACGTTATTAATTTAAAGAAGTTCATTGAAGCGGGCATTGATGGTGTTTCTATCGGCACCAACGATCTCACCATGTTAATGCTAGGGGTTGATCGGGATAATGCTAAATTAAACAATCTTTTTGACGAGGCTAACCCTGCTGTGCTTTGGGCAATTAAAAAAACTATTCAAACCTGTCAAAAATATCAAATTACCAGTTCTGTTTGCGGCCAAGCAGTCTCAAACAAGCCGGCCATCATTAAAAAGTTAATTGGTTGGGGAATCACCAGCCTTTCCGTTGATCCGGATGTTATTGAAAAAACCAAACAATTAGTGGCTAAAGCAGAAAAGGAGGTAATTAATAGTGGCTAAAATTATTGCTGTTGATGCTCGGGAAATCCTTGATTCCCGAGCCACCCCAACCTTGGAAACAACCATGTTTTTAGACAACGATATTTCTGCTTCGGTTTCGATTCCTTCCGGAGCTTCAGTCGGTACTCATGAGGCTCTAGAGTTACGCGATGAAGACAAACAACGTTATTTGGGCAAGGGAGTTTTAAAAGCTGTCTACAATGTTGAAAAAGTAATCGGTCCTAAAATTATCGGCCTGGATCCCACCGACCAAAAAAAACTTGATCAGGTTATGATTGACCTTGATGGCACTAAAAATAAAAGTCACCTGGGAGCCAACAGTATTCTATCTTGTTCGATTGCCGCAGTTAGGGCGGCCGCTTTTCATCGTCAACGTCATCTCTTCGAATACATTAATGAAATGGCCGGTAATTTCGGTTTAAAAAAAGCCTCAAATAAAATACCAATACCTCTGCTTAATTTAATCAATGGCGGCAAGCATGGCGCCGGTAACCTAGAGTTCCAAGAATTCCACATTATTCCTTTAGGGATAAAAACTTTTATTAATCAAATCAGGGCGGCGGCCGAAATTTATAAAAATGTTGAAATTGTATTGAAAGAAAACAAGGCCATTCATTCTATTGGTGATGAAGGAGGTTTTGCCCCCAACCTTTTTACTAATCTGGACGCTCTAGAAGTGGTTTCTCGAGCAATTAACCAAGCCGGTTACATTTTACATAAAGATATTTATCTGGGACTTGACGTGGCCGCTGATTTTTTTTACCAAAAAAGCCAATATACTATTCGTGACCGAACCTCGCCAATGTCCACCCAGGACTTTATTTCTTTTTATCGCCAGCTTAGAGAACAATACCCCCTGCTTATTTTAGAAGACCCTTTGTTTGAGGATGACTGGAAAGGTTGGACCAGGCTTGCCCAGGTTTTAGATTTAAACCAAGTCATCTTAGTTGGTGACGACCTGTTGTGTACCAATAAAGAACGAACCCAAAAAGCTATTCAAGAGAAGTGTTGTAATGCTATTTTAATTAAACCAAACCAAGTTGGCACCATTTCAGAAACCTTGTCAGTAATTAAATTGGCTCAAGAGGCTGGCTGGAAAATAATCATTTCTCACCGCAGCGGTGAAACTTGCGATGACTTTATTGCCGATTTTGCTGTCGGCGTTGGGGCCGATTTTGTTAAATTTGGAGCTCCGGCCAGAGGCGAACGAACAGCAAAGTATAATCGCTTAGCCAAAATTGAAGAAATTGTCGGCATTGACCATAACAATTATTAACTATGGAAAGATCAGGTTCTATTGTTCTAATCATTCTTGACGGCTGGGGTTTGGCCAACACCAGAACCGGCAACGCCATTGCTCTGGCTAATACACCCAACTTTGATAAGTTTTGGGCCTCTTTTCCTCATGCCCAAGTAGTCGCTTCAGGAGAATCAGTGGGACTACCCAAGGGCGACAAGGGCAATTCCGAAACTGGCCATCTCAATATCGGAGCCGGCCGGATTGTTCTTCAAGATCTGGTCCGTATCAATATGAGTATTGCTGATGGTACTTTTTTTCAAAACCAAAGTTTTTTAGAAGCGGTAGATTTTGCTAAAAAAAACCACAGTGCTCTTCACCTTATGGGAATGATTGGTTCAGCCGGAGTTCATTCCAATAACCAACATTTATTCGCCTTGCTAAGAGTGGCAAAAAAAAATAATCTTGACTCTGTTTTTCTTCATCTTTTTACCGACGGCCGCGATTCGCCTCCAAAGTCTGCCCTAATTTTTTTAGAACAAGTAGAAAACCAAATGAACCAATTGGAAATTGGTCAAATTGCTAGTATCTCCGGCCGATTTTGGGCTATGGATCGAGATAATCGCTGGGAACGGACTCAAAAAGCTTATCAGGCTATTGCTGAAGGCAAAGGCTTATCGGCCAAAACTGCCAAAGAAGCTATCGAACAAGCCTATCAACGACAAGAAACCGATGAGTTTATCCAACCGACCATCATTAATGGTTCCGGCCAAAGTGCCAAAACAGTCAATAATAACGATGCGGTTATTTTTTTCAATTTTCGTATTGACCGACCCCGACAATTAACCAAAGCCTTTGTTTTGGATTTAGAAAATTACCAACCCAAAAAAGCCGCTTTTGATCCTTATGCGGAAAAGTACGGTCAAAAAATTTATGCCCCGATCGAAATAACCAAAACTTTCCAAAGAGAAAAAAAACTTGAAAATATCTATTTTGTTACTATGACTGAATATGAAAAAGGTTTGCCAACCAAAACTGCTTTCCCGGCCCGGGAAATTCATTCTCCTTTGGCTCAAGTAATTTCCCAGGAAAACAAGAGACAATTTCACATTGCCGAAACCGAAAAAGAACGTTTTGTTACCTACTACTTTAACGGTTATCGAGAACAACCATTTGCCGGCGAAGAATGGTTTGAGGTTTCTTCCCCACCGGTAAAAACTTACGACCAAAAGCCAGAAATGAGCGCCTTCGAGGTAACCGACAAGGTAATCGAAAAAATAAAACAAAACAGCTTAGATTTTTTACTAGTTAATTTTGCTAACCCCGATATGGTTGGCCACACTGGTATGTTAGAAGCAGGTATTAAAGCTTGTGAAGCTACTGACCAATGTTTGGGCAAGATTATCAACCAAATTTTAATTACCGATGGTATTGCCATTATCACCGCTGATCACGGTAATGCCGAGGAAATGATTAATTTATCAAGTGGAGAAATCGATACCGAACACTCCAATAACCCCGTTCCTTTTATTGTTGTCGGCAAGCAGTTTTTAGGTCAAGCTCAAACAATGTCTAGGGGAGTTTTGGCTGATATTGCTCCTTCTGTTCTAAAACTAATGAATATCAGCCAGCCCGGTGCTATGACCGGCCAATCATTAATTTGATCAAGGCCTACCCAACAACCGTCAAACCAATCGACGAGTTATTTTTTCAAAGATAAAACCACCGTAATTTCACCCTTAATTCTTTTACCCTCCAGTTTAAGCAAAACTTCTCCTAAGGTACCGGTAATTTTTTCCTCATAAATTTTAGTCAACTCTCGACACACTGTTATTTGACCTTGATCACCAAAAATATTGTTTGCTAACCTTAAAGTTTTAACAAGACGATATGGTGATTCATAAAAAACCAGAGTAGGGGAGAGGGGAGAATTAACTATGTCAACAAAGGCTTGAAACATTTTTTCGACTTTTCCTTTCTTTTTAGGTAAAAAGCCTAAAAATAAAAACTTGTCGGTTGGCAATCCAGAAACTGATAAGGCAGCAATGGCCGCATTAGGACCAGGAACACTTATTACTTCAATCCCGGCTTCAAAACATGCTCGAACCAACCTGAAACCGGGATCGGCAATGGCCGGCATTCCGGCGTTAGTAACTAAAGCAATACTATCGCCACTTAATAATTTTACCAAGACCTCCGGCTGTCTTCTTTCTTCATTACTCTCAAAAAAAGAAAGTAAGGGAGGAGTTGTCTTCTTTGAAGATAATACTTCCTTTAACAACCGCCCGGTTTTCCTGGTGTCTTCAGCTAAAATTAAATCGACTTCCGATAAAACCTGTACCGCTCGAAAAGTAATATCACCTAAGTTACCAATCGGCGTGGCCACCAAAAACAATTTTCCTTTCTCCACTATGTTTTTATTATATCAAGATTGGCTTTTCTTGCCTTGCTAAACAGTAATTAAAATGGTTATAATGACAATCATTGAATTTGTTTTATGTTTGAAATCGTTGATCAAATCACCGGCTGGATAATTAGCGCTATTGGCGAAAATGGTGTCTGGGCTATTTTTTGGGGCGGTATTATCGAACAAATTGTTATTCCGATTCCCTCACCGTTGATTACCATGGCTGGCGGCTTTTTATTGGTGGCCAAGGAACAACCTCTGCTTTCCGCCCTAGGAGAAATTTTTCTTAAAATTACCTTACCATACTCAATTGCGGCTGTTTTAGGCTTGGGGATTGTTTATTTTATTGCTTATTTTGGCGGCAAGCCATTAATTAAAAAATTCGGCCGTTTTTTGGGGTTTTCTTGGCAAGACGTTGAACATTTGCAGAAAAAATTTCAAGGTAATTGGCATGACAATTTACTTGTCTTTGCTTTGCGGGCAATTCCGGTTATTCCCATTTCAATTATTTCTGGCGTAGCTGGAGCTATCCGTATGCCAATTGTTGATTTCTATTTCGCTTCCGCTCTGGGCATTTTAGTTAGAAGCTTCATTTTGGGTTTTATCGGCTGGCAGGTAGGAGAAGCTTACCAATCAATGGCCCAGGGTCTAGATCAGGTTTCCGACATTTTCACTATTTTAATTGCCGTAGCCATTTTTGGTTTTCTTCTTTGGGGTTACAAAAACCGGAAACAATTTTTAAAAAACCAAACTTCAAAAAAGAATTAAACTAATTGCCAAATTTTCTAATTACCCCAGTAACCCTGCCCTTAATGGCAACATTCTTGGCAAAAATTGGCTTCATGCTACTATTGGCCGGTTCCAAACGAATTCGGGTTTTTTCTTTAAAATAACGCTTTAGGGTCGCCAAGCCATCTTCCAAAACAGCCACCACAATATCCCCATTATTAGCCCTAACCTGCTCTTCAACCACGACAAAATCCCCATCCAAAATCCCTTCATCAATCATCGACTCGCCTTTAACCTGTAAGACAAAGCTTCTTTTTTTACCGGAAATTAAATTGGTGGGAATAAAAAGAGAGGCTTCCGGGTCAGTATAAGCCTCGATTGGGGCCCCAGCAGCAATAAAACCCAATATCGGCACCTCAACTTGAGGGCCACCGCCATCAGTCAAAAAGCTCTCATCTAAAATTTCAATAGCGCGGATCTTTCCTTTATAACGCCTTAATACTCCCTTTTCTTCTAAGTTACTTAAGTGCTCATGAATTGTGGCCAACGAAGAAACGCCAATAGCGTCAGCAATCTGCTGTAGGGTAGGAGAAACACCAAACTTTTGAATATATTGACTGATGAAGTCTAGAATTTGTCTTTGACGTTTATATAGTGTTACCGGCATCCTAACAAAAAATTTACCAAATAAAACCCAAAAAGTCAATTTTTATCAAAAAGAACAAGATCACTTTAACCTTTCGGTACTTGCTGGTGAGAACAGCAGGCTTCGCCAAGGGCGAATCGTGATCTTAATTTAACTCACTTGTTCAGTTTTTTTATTTTAGGAACACCTCCTCAAATACTTCTCTAGTAATGGTCCAGTCGGGCCTATACTCATTCGCCTCGTGAGCGTTGGTGTCGTTGAAGTAGAGAAAACCCACTAACTCAGGGAAAAAAGAAAAGCTTTCTCTTGCTTCCGAGAGCCATTGTCTCTTCTCATCTTCAGATGCTGTAGAAACACCCACTTCAACGGCAATGAGCAGTTTGTCAAATTCTTCACTTAATCGATACTTCTCTGTTAAGAGAGTACCAAACGAACGCAAACTTGAAAAACCAGCCTGCTGATCCCATTGGTAATCGGCCAAAACAGTGACTGCGATGTAATCGACATAGTCATCGCCTGGGTAATACTCTTCAGCACCAGTATTTCCGGCTGGACTCCAAACCCAATAAACATTTCTGACACCAAGTGCTTCAAAGGTATCAACCACCCTTCGATAAGCGCTGATATAGGCCTCCGGATTACCCTGACTCCAAGGATAGAGACCGATCAGCTCCATTTCGTGACCCCAACGAATCAGAATTGTCTGGGGGGCCTGAGCCTTAGCTCTCCTTGCCAAATCACGAATGTATTCATCATACCGACCATTGTTAATATCCTGAAGCAGAGTCTCTGCCGACAAGTCATCAATTAAGAACGGCCAAGGTTCCAATGACACAAGTGGAAACTTATTTTGAACTCTTGCTTCCTCAACGACCGTTGAAAGATCCTCTGTCAAGAACCAAACAACATAGGTATGTTGAATACTAATGTCTACTCCAGCCAGGAAACCTCTTGGGTCATAGGCACCCAAGGCAACATCATGATGATCGAAAGGCAAAACCACAAGGTCTTGACGGTCTTCGATCGGCGAAGTAGGGGTAGGGCTATAAGTAAAAACAGCTGTAACTTCTGGGGTCAAGGGTTGATACTGGCGCCAGTCTTGGGTTAGTATCGAAGAGGGCATTGATGAAACACCAGTACTTTCTTCTTGGCGCAAACTATCCGGAAGAAGAACTTCTGGAAGCGGTGTCCAGGTAACTGCCTGAGCAATCAACGGCACCGTAACCAGACTTACCCCCAGAAAATTCACCACCAACACTACCAAAACAAAAACATGTTTTATCCGAAGCTGTATTACCCTTCTTGCCTCAACCCCATCTGAAACAAGCCTCTTCAAATCGCTCACCAAGACCACGCCGTAAACCAACATGAACAGCAGGATACTTTCAAAAACAAACAGAAGATATCCTTGAGCACTGCCTCCTTTTCCTCTCAAAACAAACACCCACATGGCAAGAAAAGAAAAAGCAAGCAGTAAGAGGTACGGCATCTGTGATGTCAAAGTAAGAATACGGCGCTCACCAGTGTCTTTGCCCTTTGCGGTAATCATGTAAGGCTTTTCAACCCCCAAAATTACATTCACTAGGGCAAGAAAAACAATTGGCCAACGAGCGACATGCAAAACAACACCTCTCCACGAAATCGTTAGTCCTTTCGGCTGAAACCATTTCTTGGTCCAAAACCAACCAAGAAGGGCAACACCCCAAACCGGAAAGTGACGCAAGACAAATTCACCAAGTGCCATTTGGGCGATTGGCTTTCCCAACAAAACCGCCAAACATGGCAACAAGAACAATATCATCATGCTTGTCGACCAAAGCGCATACCAAGTCTGGGCAAAGAGGAATTGAAGCGCCTGCCTCTTTTTGTATCCTGAAACATACTTTGGCAAGTACCGAAAAAGAATCTGAATCATACTGTAAGCCCAAGCAAACTGCTGAGCTAAGTAGGTATCAAACCCTTCCGGTCCATCGCCAACGGCGATTGGTTCAGGAACAAAAACACCCTCATAGTCGTGTCTTGCCAAAACCACAGTATCTAAATGATCCTCTGCTCTAGTCGGCTGAAATCCACCAATTTCTCGAATCGCACTCATTTGATAGGTTGAGTGTGATCCGATAATAAAAGGGGTTTTGCTCCAACCGTAAAAGCCCATCTGGAGAGGACCCTGTAAAACAAGCTCTTGCTCAGCTGAACCTCTTGCTATCCAATAACCAAAATTGCCGTAAATACTTGGAGCTTGTACCCAAGCAATTTTTGGATCATCAAAATGACCCAAAACACGATCCAAATAATCAGGCCGAGGATTGTGATCGATGTCCAGTTGAGTAAAAAACTCGTATCGACCACCATGAGCGTTAATCCAAGCGTTAACATTACCTGCCTTGGTTTTTGCCTGATAAGGCGGTCCGGGCTGATTATACTTTTCCACTCCTTTTCTGGAAAAGTATTTTACCCCGTGTTGTTTTGCCAACGACTTTACCCTAGGATCATCGCCCTCATCTAAAATCCAACTGTCATGATGGTAGCTGACCCTAGATAGAGCCTCAAGCTGTCTCTCGATAACCTCCATTGACTCTTTGGCCGGAACACAAAGAGTGATCATCGCCACCCTAAGACCTAAGGTTGCTTCTTTTTCAATTGGCCTCCTCATTTTACCAACATAGAAAAAGTAAACCGAAGGGAGCAGTGTAGTCTCATAAAAAAGCGACACGCTCATCAAAACAAACATCGGCAACGATACAACGTGGTTTGGCCTAAACCACCAAAACCAGAAAACCAAATTTACAACCATCCACAAAACAACCAGAAATTGATAAAAATACTTATCCTTCTTACTCATTACCTCTAACATTGCCCTTTCTCCTTTCGAGATTAATTGAGAAAATTCTCAATGTTGTTCCTAAAACTAGCTGTCAAAGTGCCATCTTTACCAAAAATTCTGGCAAAGATAAAAAAACTGAATATATGTCAAAGCACTGTGAGAATTATTGGCGCTTTTGCCAACTAAAACCCCACAGGCTAAAACAAAAATAACAAGTCCCCTAACTACGAAAAATATCCGACCTACCGGCTACTCCCGTTTTTTAGGAGATCAACAACTATTATATCGAATTTCTCTATCCTGTCAATCCTATAATTATTAATCTAATAGCAAAGAGGATTTTCTATTTTAGAAGAAAAATTGGGATTAAATAGCTCTAAAAAGCAATAATTCTAAATTTAATGGTAAAAAAATAAAAACCTATAAAATTAAAAATCCTTCTTCTTGCCAACCTCTGGGGTTAATTAAAAAAAACAAAAGAAAAATAAAAAAACGAAAAGGTTTTATTTAGTAAGAATTTCAGCACCCTTATCGGTAATTAAAACGGTGTGTTCCCATTGAGCCGACAAAGCGCCATCAACGGTCCGAACTGTCCAACCGTCATCAGAATCGATTTTGATTCGAAAATTATTAGATTGATTAATCATTGGTTCAATAGTAAAAATCATTCCTGATTTTAGTAAAACATCTTTAAAGCCTAAATTAAAATGAAATACTGAAGGGTCTTCATGAAACTCTAATCCCACCCCATGGCCGGTTAAAGATTGAACTGAGGCATAACCGAAATTTTTAACATAGTCCTCAATTACCCGACCAACACAATGGTTTAAATATTGATTAGGAGCTAATTTTTCAATTGCTTTCATTAGGGCGTTTTTTGTTTCTGTCACCAATTTTCTGGCCTCATCGGTAACCGGCTCAATTAAAAACATTCGCGAAGTATCTCCATAGAAACCATCAAGAATAGTGGTCACATCAACATTAATAATATCGCCCTTTTTCAAGACAACTTTAGATGAAGGAATACCATGGCAAACAACATCATTTAACGAAGTGCAAATACTTTTGGGAAAGCCCTGGTACCCCAACGAAGCCGACTTAGCGCCATGGTCAGTAATAAACTTGTCTGCCAAATCGTTTATTTCTTGAGTATTAATTCCTTCTTTAATAAGGGGGGTTAAATAATCCAGAGTTTGAGAAGCCAGGCGACACGATTGCCTGATCCCCTCAATTTGCTCATCATTCTTAATAATAACTTTCATTTAAAGTAAAAAAACTACTCTTTCCTGGCATTTTATCATTTTTACCGGTCAGATGATCTTTTTAATCGCCTCTCGAACCTCAATCGCCTTTTCAAAATCTAAACTATCAGCCAGCATTTTCATTTCTTTTCTTAATTCTTTGACCAGGGCTTTTTTTTCTGATGGAACTAATGAAGAGGCCTGGCGGGCTTTATTTTGCCAAGAAGAAAATTTTTTTTCCTGTTCCTGATATTCAATTAAACGATCTCTGATCGGCTTGGTAATCGATTGGGGAATAATTTTATATTTTCTATTGTATTGCAACTGAATCTTTCTTCGCCGGTTAATCTCTTTCACCGCCTGCACAATAGATGTAGTTTCTTTATCAGCATACAAAACTACCTGACCGTCAATGTGTCGGGCCGCCCGCCCCATAATTTGGATCAATGAAGTTTTACTCCTTAAAAAACCTTCCTTATCGGCATCCAAAATAGCCACCAATGATACTTCAGGCAAATCCAAGCCTTCCCGTAGTAAATTAATTCCCACCAAACAATCAAACTCTCCTCGCCTCAAATCGGCTAAAACATCACTTCTTTTTAATGTATCAATCTCTGAATGCAGATATTTCACTCGTAAACCCTCTTTGGCTAAAAAATCCGCCAAATCTTCAGCCAACCGTTTGGTTAAGGTTAACACCAGGGTTCGTTGTTTTTTATCAGTCCTCTTTTTAACCTCACTAATTAAATCATTAATCTGATTTTTAGTGGAACGAAAAGAAACTTTAGGATCCGGTAAACCGGTGGGGCGAATTAATTGTTCTACTATCTGGCCGGAACTGGTTGCCAAAGATAGTTCCCAATCATCAGGAGTAGCGCTAACATAGGTGGTCTGATGGGTTCGCTGGCCAAATTCCTCAAACCTCAAGGGCCGATTATCAAAGGCGGCCGGCAAGCGAAAACCAAAATCAACCAAAACTTTTTTTCTGGCCTGATCACCCCGATACATTCCTCGAATTTGAGGAATACTCATATGGGACTCATCAACAAAAAGGAGCCAATCATCACCATAGGCTTCATTATAATAGTCTATTAAAGTATAGGGAGGCTCGCCAGGGGAACGACCATCAAAATAACGGGAATAATTCTCAATCCCATTAACATAACCTAATTCCTCAATCATTTCCAAATCGTAATTAACCCGCTCGGCAATTCTTTGAGCTTCAATTAATTGATTGCCGTTTTTGAACTTTTTTACCTGTTTGGCCAAATCTTGCTTAATCTGATCAAAAACCTCTTTCTGGGTTTGACCAATTAAATAATGACGAGCCGGATAAATAATTATCTTGGTTAAATCGTCTCCGTTTGATAAAATTTGGCCAGTTAAGGGATCAAACCGGCTAATTTTATCAATTGCTTCATTAGAATGAATTATTCTAACTGCTTCGTCGTGATGAGAAGGAAAAATATCTAATTGTTCCCCTCGAACCCGAAAGGTGTTTCTTTGTAAATCAAATTCATTTCGCTGATAACCAACTTTAACCAGGCTTCTTAAAATGTCTTTTTGGCTAATTATTTGGCCTTTGCTAAGACGAATAGTATGTTCGTTAAACTCTTTTGGTGAACCTAAACCATAAAGACAGGAAACCGAAGCTACGGTAATGACATCTTTTCGAGACAAAATATTGGCCGTTGCCTCAAGACGCAGTTTTTCAATTAAATCATTAATATTAGTTTCTTTGGCGATATAGGTGTCGGTAGTGGGCAAATAAGCCTCCGGTTGGTAATAGTCATAATAAGAAACAAAATAAGAAATGCCGTTTTTGGGAAAAAAATCTCGAAACCCTTGATACAACTGACCGGCCAGGGTTTTATTATGAGAAATGATCAGGGCTGGTTTTTGTAATTTCTCAATTACCTTAGCTACTGTAAAAGTTTTACCGCTTCCGGTTACTCCAAGAAGAACCTGATGACCCATACCCTCTTTAATACCGGCTACCAGCTTTTTAATTGCCTGAGGCTGATCACCAGTAGGAGAAAAGTCCGATTTTAGCCTAAATTTCATATCAGGTTAATTATAACACTCGAATGTTCCTGTCTATTAATCTTGTGCTACTATACTAATAGGCAAGATGATAAAAACAAAATTAATAAAAATTTTATCGACCGTTTTGATTGTTTTGGGAACAATTATCTTATTGGTCGTTTTTACTCCACCGACAATTGAAGAAATAAGGTTTCGATATCACCAGGCCATTGGCACTTTATATTATGTTGGCAAAACCGACATTGAAAACGATGGTGATATTTTTATAAAAAGACAGGAAATTATCCCTCAAGACACCGACTTTGGTATTGTTATCCCTAAAATCAATGCTAATGCGCCAATTTTTGCCAACATTGACCCTTTTAGTGAGAGGGAGTTTCTGCCAATCTTAAGAAAAGGGGTAGCTCACGCTAAAAATAGCTCATTTCCTGGCCACGGTAGTAATATTTACCTCTTTGCCCACTCGGCTAGCGGAATTTTAAGTATCAAACAATATAATGCTGTCTTTTACTTAATAAACAAATTAGAAAAAAACGACGAAATAGTTATTTATTATAAGGAGAAACCTTATAGTTATTTTGTTTTTGAAAAAAAGATTGTCGGTTTTGGGGCAATTAAATATTTAGACAAAACCAATGAAGAAATTTTGACTCTCCAAACCTGCTATCCACCCGGAACAACACTGCAAAGATTAATTGTTAAGGCTAAGCCCATCGAAAACCTTGACAACCGATAAGAAAAATTATATAACACGAACTAGATCCCCTGTCCCGGGAGATTAATAATGAAGTTAAATGTATAAAAAAACCGTTACCTTCAAACTCTTTTCACTTCTTGCCTCTTTAAACCTTGCCCTTCAGCCTATTGTCGGACTATTTATTGTTAATCAGCCGTTTGCTTTTGCCCAAGAAGAAACAGGCGAAGAAATTGTTATCACTGAAGAACAAACCACAGAAGAAGAAGCTATTAATAACGAAGAAATCAACGAACAAGAAGAAAATAATAGTGGCGAAAATGAGGAAATAGTTGAAGAAAGTTTAGCACCCGAAGAAGGGCAAGATGACCCGACTACGACAGTAGAAGAAGCAACTGATTCCACCGAACCAACCGAGACACCAGAAGAAAATAACCAAAATCAACAAGAGCCCGATCTTAGCCCTGTCCCCGATTATGAAGAAAGCGCCAAGCCAAATGAAAATCCACCGGAAGAAGAACCAACAACAGTATCAAGGGTTTGTCTTGAAGAGGGAACCGAACTGACCCGAACCGTCAATGGTGATTGGGAAATAAATGAAGAAGAAGGCTTTGCCCAAACCTTAAATTCGATTCAATTAGGGGTTACTTATATTTATCCCCAAGAAGAAAAAGTCACCGTTACTTTTACTTGTTTACCGGAAGACGAGGGTTTGCGCGCCCCGTTAAAAATCCAAAAAATAAAAATTACCGACCTTGACTTGCCGGAAGACCTTACCCCTTACGGTGAGTACGCCTACGATATCACCACCGATATGGAAAATGGTACTTTTGAATATGATATTACTCTGCCAGGCCCGGAAAACCAAGAGATTAACGTTTCTTACCTGGAAGATGTTAATAGTGAGGCAAAAATTGTAGAAGAAGAAAAAGTTAATCAAGAAGGTGACAGTGTAAGGGTTGAGAGTTTAGATCATTTTACTATTTATGTTGTTGTGGTTAATTCTTCAGACAGTGGTAGCTGTAGTGCTGTTTATTCCTCACACGGAGGTTGTTACGCGACCATTCAAGAAGCCATCGATAATTCTTCTCCGGGAGACGAAATTTGGGTTGGAGATGGAGCCTATGAACCAGCAACTATTAATAAACCACTAACCATTAAGGCTGGGTCTTCTCCAATAATTGACTGCGGAGGAACCGGTAATGGATTTTTAATACAGGCAGAAAATATCGTAATAGACGGCTTTGAAATTAAAAATTGCACAATAGGTATCAGAACATACGGTGGACCATCAAGTTATGGCGATTTAAGTATTATAAATTCATATCTTCACAATAATAGTCAAAACGGTATCTTAATGGTGTATGACAGTTTCAATAAAATTCTCCTTGAAAACCTCCTCATCGAGAGCAATGGTCAAAATGGAATAGGCTTAGCAAACGACCTGCAAGCAGAAACCCTATCAATTAAAGAAAGTGAAATCTCCAATAACGGCCATCATGGTACTTTTATTGCCAATACCACCATCAACAACATTGAGATAATTAATTCGTCTTTTGATAACTCAATAACTAATGGATACTCTGGAATAACCATAGGAACTACACCATCCCAAATAAAGTCACTTAAATTTATGGGCGGGAGTCTTTCAAATAATAATGGTGCCGGAATGTCGATCAGTCAAGCTCCCTCTCAATTCGAAGAAATTTTTATATCAAACATAAAAGTAGAAAATAATAAGGAAAGTGGTTTATTTTTTGGCGGCGGGTCCTCAACGGAAAAAATTATTATAGAAAACTCACTATTTAAAGATAATGGTTGGGAAGATGTCGATCTTAGCGGAGGATGGTTTGGTGATTTTGGGGTTATTAATATGGCTGAAATAGCAAAAAACAATTTTTACCCCTCTGCTTGGGTAAAAATATATGTTGGTAACCTTGGAAATATAAAATCTCTGACTATAAATAAAAATAATTTTTACGGAGTACAAACAGCCCTATATAACGAAAATAGCATTGTCGCTAATGTTGACTTAAATTGGTGGGATTCTCAATCCGGACCAGGGGAAAAAATTTCAGGCCCTAACACATATCAAGAATGGTTATGTGAGCCGTACGAAACAGAATGGTATAGCATCGACGGCCAGTGTGACGAAAGTAAAAAAGTTACTATTTGTCATGCAACCAATAGCCATCAAAATCCCTATATAGTTAATACACCAAATAAATCAGGAACTTTGAATGGACATGTTGATCATACTGGCCCAGTTTGGTATCCGGGCATTGTAGATCATTCCTGGGGAGACATAATCCCACCCTTTACATACTCAGACTGTCCTAATGAAGACACGGCCTACGACAGTGATGACAAGTCAAAACCTTGTAAAAAGAAAATTAATGGTTCCTGGGAGTATGCCGATGAAGTTGAGTACCAATATCTTGGATTAAATTGGAGCGAAGAAGGTCGAGCAATTTGGGAAAATGGCTGTGAAATTCCACCCCCACCATTGGAAGAGTGCGGGAATGGAATTGTAGAAGGAAACGAACAATGTGATGACAAAGACGGAGTTACTCCAGGAGAAAACTTTTGCACTGCCAACTGTAAGCTGGTACCAATTTATAACGGCGAAAACGAATGTCCACCGGGAACCGTAAGAGGTAACAATCCTGTTGCCAGCACAACCATTTCATCTACCGATCCAGATGGGGAAGTTTTAAGTCTAACTTCGGGAAAAACCTACCTTTTTGAAGCTTCTGGCCAATATGAGTATTGGACCGGTAGTAACGACAACTATATGGCTGACGCCGGTTATGCTACTCGAGACAACTGGGCAACTCTAAGAGATGACTTGGGTATTCGGCCTGACGCTAAAAAAAGAGGAGTTTTATCACTGCTCTCGGATATGGGAACTGGTAATATCGGTATTACTACTTGGGGTGGATACAACGAAAACCACACCTATCAAAAAGCCTATACCATTCAAAACAACAATGTTACCTTCTTGATTTCAGATTGGTACAACGAATGGTATGACGACTCTCCATATAACTATAACAACCAACAAGCAATGAAAGATAACAGAGGATCTCTAAACCTGGATATTTACGAGTGTGTAGTCACCATGGAGGTAGAAATTTGTAAAGAGGATGACTTAAGAAATAGGCTTTCGGGTTGGGAAGTGGCCTTGGCTTCAGAAAAGGTAGACGGGCCAATGCCAATAAACGTTTCTGACTCCTCTGGAACAAATAGTTCTGACTTAGAGGTCGGAAAATATTTAATAAAAGTTAGCGGCACTTACCGCTATGGTAGTTCTCAAATGATTGCTGATGCCGGTTATTCCTACCGACCAATCGGTATTCCTGACGGTATTAACGATTGGGTTTCGGGTTGGGATCTTTCCTCAGGCTCTAATGGCTTGATGGTTTGGATAAACGGTAATCCTGTAAATTGGGGAGCACTCAACGAACCCCTCCATGTCTATACTCATGTTTACGATCACTCCGGCGGGTCAATAAACTTTTCGATCTACGATAACTACTATGGAGATAACCTAAATAATGGCAGCCTTCAATTTGAAATATACAAAATAGAAGATGGTTATTATGGTCAAACAGAAAAAAATGGCTGTGTCTCTCTAAGTGTTATTCCCGGAGAATATATTTTAGATGAAATCTTGCCAAGCAACTGGATTAACCTCGAAAGAAAAGGCGATTTGATACAAGTTGATAGTGAAAATAACAACTTCATTTTAAAGAACAGGCTTGATGTCCCCGTTACTATAATTGCTCATAAAATCATTTGTAGTAATGAATCATATCTTCCTAATTGGGGTGCTGTCAAAAGTCACGGCAATCCAATCACTGCTGATACTGCTCAAAACTTTGTTGATAATAGTCAAGGAAACTGCTGGTTTGAAGAAGACTGGGGTTTTGAATGGGGCCCAGCGAATTCTGGCTACGGTGGAGACAACCTAATTGGGCCAGCCGGCGGCAAATGGAATATCTTCGGACCAACCGGCGAAAATGGTAAAACCCAAGTTGAAATTAATGATCTATCGGGCTTTAGCGGTCGGATCGAAATGAGAGAAATCCTAAAAGAAGGCTATATCCCCTTTACTTACGCCACCTCAGGAAACAACAACTCTAATAATGTTTCAGCTGAGTTCTACTGCCATAACGATGTTATGAATTATGATAACTGGGAGTGGATTAATAATCCTCAATATGGTCAAACCTATTATTGTGTTGCCTTCAATGCACCCCTATATGGCTCAATCTCCGGTTATAAATGGGAAGATTTAAATGGAAATAGGAATTGGGATAATGAAGAGCCTATCTTGGGTGATTGGGCAATTGAACTCAAACAAGGAGAACAGGTCCTAGTAACAGAAACCACCTCAGTAGAAGATGGTGGCTATTCTTTTGAAAACATATTACCCGGAGAATATGAGATTTGCGAAGTTTTACTTGAGGGTTGGAAACAAACCTATCCAAACTCAGAAGAAAATGAAAGTGCCACTTGTCATTCAATTGTACTTGAGCCGGGAGAAGAAATTACTGATCTTAACTTTGGTAATTTAAAATTAGGCTATATCCAGGGTCGTAAATATGAAGATTTAAATCAAGATGGATCCCGTCAGACCGAAGAATCCTGGTTGGGAGGTTGGGAAATAAGCTTATATGATAACCAGTGGAATTATTTATTCTCCACAACTACTGCAGAAAACAGTGGTATTTACCGCTTTGAAAACTTAGACTTTGGTACTTATTATGCTTGCGAGGTGCTTCAAGACGGATGGACTCAAACCGGTCCAATCTTGGGTGGAAATAGAGTAACAAATGAATCAGTAAACAAAAACAATGAAGGGGCCGTTTGCTGGCGCTCTGTCTTTAATCAATCCGGTCAAGCAAGAACTGGTAGGCAATTTGGCAATATCCAATATGGTTCTGTTGAGGTTTATAAATTTGATGATGTTAACGGCAATGGCGTTTGGGATGAAAATGAGAACGAAGGACTACTTCCAGATTGGGAGATTGTTTTAGGAGAAGAAACCAAAACCACCGATAATGACGGAAAAGTTGTATTTACCGATCTTACCCCCGGTCAATATGATTTAAGCGAAAATATTAAAGAGGGTTGGATTCAGACCAATGTTTATTGTGCCAGTGACAGCCAAGACGATAATTTTGGGCCATCTCCTGAGATAGTTGGAACTTTTGAGTTAGTTGATTCTTATCAGGCCACTGTCAACCCAAGTGAAACTACCATTTGTTATATCGGCAACTTCCAGCTTGGACAAATTTCCGGTTATAAAATTTACGATCGAAACGATAACGGCACCCAAGAGAAAGGAGAAGGGGGAATTAAAGATTGGGAAATTTGTTTGACTGGCGACTCTCTCGTCGAGGCAGAAAATTGCACCTTAACCGATGAAGAAGGTTACTATGAGTTTACTGACTTAATCGCCGGAACCTATATCGTTACCGAAGAAGACAAAAGCGCTGAGGGTTGGCGAGCCAGCAACCCTGAAAATGGAAAACATGAAAATATTGAAATTACCTCCGGCAGCAATGTCGAGGTCGACTTTTACAATGC
>JAQVFF010000040.1 GCA_028697345.1 Candidatus Shapirobacteria bacterium | reverse complement strand
AAAAACTATTTGAAGCTTACCAAATTGGCAAAAAGGCCGGCTTAAACTATGTTTACTTGGGCAATATCGTTGATTCAAAACATGCTTCCACTTATTGTCCCAATTGTGATCAGGAACTAGTGAAAAGAGATGGTTATTCTTTGGTAAAATCAACCCTGAAAAACGGTAAATGCCCAAAATGTGGCCAAGAAATTTTTGGCGTTTGGGACAGAGTTAATTTTTGCTAAGATAAAAGTATCGTTAGTTTGGTTATTAGATTAATGGGTAAAAGAAATATTTTTAAATTGTCGGTTGTTATTGCCTTGTTGTTTGTTTTTTCTCTTTTGGGACAGGTTTCGTTGCTTTGGAGTATTGGTGAACAGCCATCACCAACTTCGACGGAAACTATCCCAATTGAAGCTGTTGATAATCAACAACAAGAGATTGAACTTAAGGTTTCTCCGATCGTTTTTGAAGTGGTCGACAATGATGGTGATCTTTCCGCTTCCGACCTTGCCGGAATTTTTAAAACCTTTTGATATTAACGGTGACGGCAGAATTGATCCATTTGAAGCGGCAGAGGCTCTAAAAAGATGGGTGATTTTTTGGCGAGAAAGGCCGGAGCAGTTAACTTGTGATTTGAATTTTGACAAAGCTTGCGACTTGATTGACTTTTCAATTTTATTATATTATGTAGGTAGATAACACCAAGACCATGAACCTTCCCGGATTAAGACTTTTATTAAAATTTGTTTCTTTTGTTATTGCCTCGTTTGTTGCGGTTCATTTTTTGGCTTTTTTGGGGATATTTATTGCTCTTGCTTATCCGTTGTGGTGGCTGATTGCTCCTGATCAGACAATCTGTTTTGGTTGCCGGATTTTTAAAACTTGTCCTTTTTGTGGCGCCAAAGACGATCAAGGTTCTGGAAATAACCCCAGAACTTTTGGTTCAGCAGTCTTGAACAGTCTAGTCATTTTAATTTTTTCAGCAATTTGTCTTGGGATTGTTATTCTTGAATCACGGTTTGTCTTTAAGATGGGTTTTCCGCCTACCCCCAAAACGGTTTCTTTTGTCATTCCGGCCAAAGGTCAGTATCGAATTGGTGAACTTTTTTCTATGCCTATTCAGGTGTCTGGAGTAGGCAAGTCGATTAATGCCGTTCAGGCCGATGTTGGCTTTGATCCGGCCATAGTGAAAGCAGTAGAAATTTCTACCAAAGGCTCTTTTGCCAATGTGTTCTTGCAAAAAGAAATTGATAATAATTTAGGCTATACTCGTTTAACCGGCGGCTTGCCCAATCCCGGCTTTGCTTATGAGAATGGCACCTTTGGTATTATTTTTTTTCAGGGAGTATCACCGGGATTGGCCAGGATTGATTTTTTGCCCTCATCAATGGTTTTGGCCAATGACGGCAAAGGAACCAATGTTTTAAAAGATTTAGCTTTTGCTTCTTATTTAATACTGCCGGAAAAATTATCAGATCGAGAATTAGAAGAACAGCAAGTAATGTTAACGCCGGATGTTTTAGGAGAAGAAACTGACGACCAGGTAGAAGAAACCAGTTTAATTTTTTATGAGGAAAAAAAGATTTTGGGAACTAGCCTGAAAGACGAAGTTAAAAAAGATACTGCCGACAATTTAGGGTCAAAGATAATTGGTTCTTGGGAAAAAACAATTTTTCTAATTGTTTCTTTCTGGTATCGATTTTTTGAAGCGCTAATAAATTTATTTTCCTAACAATTAAAATCTTAGGCTTGGTTGGGCAATTACTTTTTCCCAAGGGAGAGGCTGGTAATTAAAATAGCCGGCGGCGCCAATGATAATGCCATTATCGGTGCAAAAACTTACCTTCGGAATAAAGAGGTCAAGTTTTAGTTCTTTGGCTTTTTTTTGAAATTTTTCTCTTAAAACCCGATTAGCCGTGACTCCGCCACCCAAAAGCAGTGATCTAATAGGGTATCTTTTACTGGCCTGAATTGTTTTAATAACCAGACAATCGCTAATGGCTTCTTGAATTTCCCAGGCAAAAAAATTTTTCATTTCTTTGTTTAGAAGATTTTTTTGTTGAAGTTTTTGGGCTTGGTTGATAACGGCAGTTTTTAGGCCGGAGAAGGAAAAATCAAGAACGTCTTGATCAATCATTGGCCGAGGCAGGCTAAACGGCGCTTTGTTTATTAGTTTTTCGGGAACTTCTTGGGCACTTTGAGCAATTGCTGGCCCCCCGGGATAACCTAAATCTAAAACTCGAGCACATTTATCAAAACATTCACCTGAAGCATCGTCTCTGGTGCCGCCTAAGAAAGAAAATTGATATTTTTTACCTTTTTTTTTAACCAAGACTAACTCGGTATGGCCGCCGGAGGCAATTAGCGCCAAGGCTGGCATTTTGGGAAATTGGTCAGGCTTTTTCTCTAGCCAATTGGCAAAAATATGAGCCTCAAGGTGGTTGACTGGTATTAGTGGTTTGCCAGTGGCCATACTTAAGGTTTTGGCTGTTTCTATTCCAACCAACAATGAACCAATTAAGCCTGGTCCATGGGTAATTGCCAGACAATCAATTTTTTCTAAAGTTTGCCGGGGATCAGTTTGAGGTTGGAACAGAAGAAGAGCTTCTTCTAAAACCGGAATGATACCGACCAATTGTTCTCTGGCAGCCGATTCGGGGATAATACCGCCGATTTTTTGGTGTAACGCTTCAGATGACGCGGTAGCCACCGATAAAACTTGATGGCCGTTTTCAACAATGGCCACCGAGGTTTCATCACAAGATGTTTCAATGCCTAAGATTATCATGAGTAATTAGCAATTTAGAAAGTTTTTCTTAATTTCCCCCCGTTCCTCGTAAATATTTGGCTTGCCAGGGTTGGTAATAAGAATAAAAAGTATCCTTCTGTAGAATTTTACCATTGCGAGTGACTTCCCAATCGAAGGCGGCTTTGGCCCCGTAAGCGGCCCAATCGATTTGCTTTATTTCTCCTTCAGGTAGGCTGGAGTCGTCAATGTATAAAGCTGGTGGTGGTGGAGCAATATCCCACAGGCGAAAATTTGATAGATTGCTTATTCGACCATCCTGGGTGCCGTAAAAATCAATCACTAGCCGCCAATCTTGAGGAAAAAAGTGAGTTTGGATAAGGATATAATAGCCGGTATCATTTTTGAATTTTAAATCAGGACTGGGAGCAAAGACGGTAGCGTCTAAACCAGGATGCGATTCTTGTTCATAAACACCAACTCGGTAAGCATGAGGATGCCTCTCTTCGATTGGTAAGCCGGCATTAAGAATGGTACGGAACATGGTGGTGGAAACTTGACAGACACCGCCGCCAACACCAGGGATAGTTTGACCATCTTTAATGATGTAGCCGGTTTGATAGCCGGCTTGAGTAGAAATTTCTTCAATTGATTTATTGAAAGAAAAAATTTCTTCAGGGGCAATCAGTTGACCGTTTAATTTTTCTGCGGCGGTTTTAATGTTGTGAATTCGGGCGCTTGATGAGCCGCGGAAAAAAGACTCCCCTTGGCCGATTTTTTCTTTAATACCCAAAATATCAATGTTTTCGGCTTTAATTTTAGCCGGGATTGTTTCAGCTGGCAAAGAATAGACTAACTCTTTCTCCGGTTGATTAATTAGTTTACCTAGAGCCTCCTGAATAATAACGGTTAAATCCTCTTCGGTCACCTTTCGGCCAGACCAAGACGGTTCAATAATAATCAAAGAGTTATTTTGGAAGTCAAATTTAGCATTTTTTGGAGAACGGTTAACGGCGGCAGAAAAGTTGCTCACCCAATCGGTGATATTGTTGTCAATAATCGAAGGATTATAATGAAGAAAACTAACCAAATCGGTATCGGCAATAAGAAAATCTTCTTCTTCCAGCTTAAGAATAATTTTTTTACCAACTAGAGTTTGGGCTTGCTGTTGGAGTTTATTGATAGCTTCTTGATCAGGGATGGGGTTGATTGTTCTGGTTGGAATAATGATTGGCTGGCTATCTAAATGGGCGATTCGGCTGGAGATAAATTCCTTTAATTTTCTTTGATCAAGAGACAAACCTTCTTGACCTGGATTAACAAAAATTCTAGTACCCTGATAAAAAACCTGAGTAGCTTTTCCCGGAACATCAATTGCCTTGGCGATTAGATCAACCTGATTGTCAATTTTTTCCTGATCAAACTGCCATTGTAAACCAATGTTAATTTCTTCTTTCCAGGCAGCAATTTTTTCTTTAGTTTTGTTAATGAGGTTACCTTGTCGTCCTGTTCGATAAGCTAAGCTGACCACCTGGGTAGTGTTAAATTTCAAATTAATGTCTTGGGTGTTTATTCGCCAGGTTTGGTCTTCAAGTTGAAAAACTATTTCTTGGGGGATTTTTTTAGTGATTTCCTTTTCCAGTTTTTCCTGACTCTTTTGTGGGGTAAGATTGCCCAAGTCAATTTTTTCAACCATCACCCCAGGATAAACCTTGCCATAATAGGCCACTTCATAAACAACTGGAACCAGTAAACTGATTACTAAAAAATTTAAAATAACCAGTAGAGTGATTTTTTTTAACATAAACGATTAGAGTTTTTAGAGAAAAATTGACCACTAATTGATCAGGCCCGACAGGGTTTTTTATTCTTGCCTATTAACCCTTTTGTATTATATGATATTAACAACAAACTTTGAAATTTTATGGTTAACCTTGATTCTTTAATTAATCGTCCGCCTCAGCCGCAAGGAAGTGTGTTTGGTCAGCCAGAGAAAGAACAACAATCACCAGTTTCCTCTTTTTCTCAGGTGGCTGGCGAAAATGTTTCTCCCCCGGACGGCGGTGATTCGTCTGAAAAGTCGGCCAAAGAGAGGTCTTTTGGTTGGTGGAAGTTTTTGCTGGTGATTTTGGTTCTGGTTTTAGCCGTTGGCGGTTATTATTTTTGGCAAAAAGAAGGGGTATTTAAAGGCTCGATTCCAGAAACGGTAATTACTTATTGGGGCTTGTGGGAGCCGGAATCGGTTATGGTTGGCTTGATTGAAGAATTTGAAAAAGAAAATCCCAAAATAAAAATCAATTATACCCAACAAAAT
>JAQVFF010000039.1 GCA_028697345.1 Candidatus Shapirobacteria bacterium | reverse complement strand
CTTCTTATTCATCATCTGATAATCGGGATGAAAAGCCGATAAGTGCCAGGGAATATCGGACGAAACTTTTTTAATAAATTTGGCTATTTGGGTTAATTCCTTTAGGGAATCGTTTTCTCCGGGAATTATCAGAGTGGTTGCCTCAATCCAAACACCAGCCTGCCAATAATTTTTGATATTGGCCAAAACCGGAGCCAGACTAACCCCGCCACAAACTTGCTGATAAAATTCTTCCCGAAAACTTTTCAGATCAACATTGGCCGCATCAAGATAATTTTTGACCAATTCAAATGATTCCGGCGATTGGTAACCATTAGTTACAAAAATATTTTTTAAGCCTTTTCGATGAGCCAATTTCATGGTCTCCAGAGCATATTCAATAAAAACCGCCGGTTCATTATAAGTATAGGCGATCGACCGACAATCTAATTTGAGGGCCAAATTAACTAATTCTTGGGGTGATAATTCTTTAGAATATTGTTTAATTAAATGTAGCGGCTTTTTTTCTTTCTTTATCTGTTGCGATTGAAACCAGTTCTGACAAAACCGACAGGTAAAATTACACCCCAGGGTACCAAAAGACAGGGCTTTTTCTCCGGGCAAAAAATGAAACAGAGGTTTTTTTTCCACCGGATCAGGGGAAATCCCCACCGCTTGACCATAAACTAAAGAATAAAGCTGGCCGGCTTTATTTTCTCTTACCCAACAGGCTCCTTTTTGGCCATCGGCAACCTGACAATACCGCCAACAAGCTTGACAATAAACCTGTTCATCAACTAATTGTTTAAAGAGTTTGGCCTTTTTCACAAAGTTTTAAGCTGATTAATAATTACTCACTAAAAGAGCAAACCGTGTAAATGAAAATTTCCGTTTCCGGATCAAGGTAGCAGTCACTACTTAGGCCCATTTTTTGCGAACAAATTTCTCCCAAAAAACTTTCTTTATTCCAATCGCCCTCTTTGGCCACCTGAGGTAAAAATGTCCCGGTTATTTCTCCTTTTTTTAAAAAAACGCCATGATGGCCCAGCTTGATCTCGTCGAAATAATTAATTTTTTTCAGCGTTGAAAGAACTGAAATTTCAATTTTTATCTTGAATAATTCGTCTTTATCAATCGGCAAGAAACGAGGATCGTTTGCGGCCGCGGTTACAGTCATATTGGCCACTGCCTGCCAAACAGGCTCCTTAGCCTCTAAACCACCAAGACATCCTCGAAGCTGATTATCTTTTTTAAGAGTGACAAAAACGGCTTTTTTGGTTTCTAGAGAAACTCTGGGAGCTTTTTTTAGGGGGATTTGGCCGGTAGCCAAATAACTGGTTAGAGCTTCTCTTGCCCAAGAAAGCAAAAGGTTCTTTTCTTCTTGGTCGATTTCGGCAAAATCTTGCCCTCGTTTTAACCAAAAAGCTACTGCCCCGTAACCGACCACTTGTTCCACTTGGTTAGAAACTGTTCCCGAATCGCTTCGAATCAAGATTTTGGCCTCCCTTAAACCAATCTGATCGGCAATTAATAAACCAACCCTAATAGGATCGGCCCCACAAGCAAAAGTATCAACAGCAGGATATTGATCCACCAGGATAGCCAATGTTTGGTCAAATTTTTCCTTATCACCTGAAGCAATAGCTGCCAAGATTTGGGTATCAGCCTTGTTAGCAGTCGTCTGATCAGGATAATGAGAAAGATCGGAAGAGATCACCAATAGAGCTTTAGGATTATTAGCCAAGATCGGCCTAATCTTTTTGGCCAAAACCAGCAAAGATTGATCGTCAACCTGGCCAATCAAAATCGGTAAGATCCTAAAATTAGTTAAAACTGTCTGTAAAAAAGGCAGTTCTACTTCCAAAACATGATCATCCTGATGAACCAGGCGGTCGACAGCAATAACATCATCATCGACTAATTCGGCCGTTAAATTGCCGGCTACTGGCGTCTGGCCCAATGGTGTTTGCCAAAAATCATGACCGTCGATTACAATCTTATTAGTCAACACCCGATGAGCCGACCCCAATAAAATTACCGTATCGAAATTGGCAGCTTTAATCAGACCAAAAGCTTGACCAGCCACTGCCCCCGAGTAAGACCAGCCGGCATGAGGCACCAAAATTATTTGCGGTGGTTGGCCAGCCAAAACAACATTAGGTTGATCAACGAGCCTTTCTACTTGTGATCTTATCTCTTTTGGGCAATTTGGATAAAATTGCCCGGCTGCGGCTGCTAATCTAATCTGAGAGGGTTTTTTCTTCACCATGTCCTAATTCTTTTCTTTAATTTTAGCAAAAATGCCAAAATTACCAAAAAAACATGGATTATTTTTTTTCTTGACCTTATCCATTGTATAATATCTTTTATGGACAAGCGCTACCAATCGCAAAAAACAGAAAGCCAAATTAGCCTTCTTTGGGAAAAGAAAAATTGTTTTACCCCCGCCACCACCCTTGACAAAAAACCCTTCGTCATTACTCTGCCCCCACCCAACGTTACCGGAGGGCTTCATGCTGGCCATGCCATGTACACAATCGAGGATATTATGGTTCGTTTTAGTCGAGCCAAAGGTAAACCGACTCTGTTTTTACCCGGTTTCGACCATGCCTCAATTGCAGTTGAATATTTAGTTAGTAAACACATCCGCCAAGAAGCTAAAACAAAACTGGATCTTGGTAAAGAGAAATTCCTAAAACAAGCTCGCCATTTTGCTCAGGAATCCCGAAATTATATCCGCCAACAACTAAAACTACTGGGTTTTTCCCTGGATTGGTCTCGGGAAGCTTATACTATGAGTCCGGAATATTCCCAAGCCGTTACCGCCGCCTTTGACCACTTAAAGAAAAAAGGCTTGATTTATCAGGATAACACTATTGTCAATTGGTGTCCTGATTGTCAAACAGTTTTATCAGATTTAGAAAACGAGTATCAAGAAGAAAAAGGACAACTTTACTACATAAAATATGGTCCCCTGACCATTGCCACCACTCGACCGGAAACTCTTTTTGCCGATGTGGCCGTAGCTATTCATCCAGATAATAAACAATATCAGCATCTAGTCGGCCAAAAAGTTCCTCTACCGCTAACAAACCGAAAAATCCCAGTGATTACTGACAAGGCAGTTGATCCGGAATTTGCTACCGGAGCTTTAAAAATTACTCCCGCTCACGATGAACTAGACTGGCAAATCGGCAAAAGACACCAACTTGAAACCTTAATCGCTATTGATAAAAAAGGTAAACTAACCAAAATTGCCGGATCCTATCAGGGTTTGGAAACCAAAAAGGCTCGAGAATCTATAGTAAACAAATTAAAAAAACAAAAACTAATTACCAAAATAACCACCATCACCCACTCGGTCGGCCACTGTCAGCGTTGCGGCACTATAACCGAACCGCAAATCTCCCTCCAGTGGTTTGTTAAAACCAAACCTCTAGCTAAAAAAGCTATCGAGGCGGTTAAAAAAGGTAAAATCGAAATTGTGCCCAAACATTTTGCTAAAATTTATTTTCACTGGTTAGAGAATATTCACGATTGGTGTATTTCCCGACAGCTGTGGTGGGGTCACAAAATTCCAATCGAAGGAGAAGAAGATGTTTTGGACACTTGGTTCTCTTCTTCTCTTTGGCCGATAGCCACTTTAGGTTGGCCCAAAAAAACAGTTGACCTCAATTACTTTTACCCTACCAGTGTTCGGGAAACCGGCTACGACATTTTATTTTTCTGGGTGGCTCGAGAAATCATGATGTGTCTTGAGTTAACCAAACAAGTTCCCTTTAAGACTGTCTATCTCCATGGTTTGGTTAGAGACGAGCGGGGACAAAAATTTTCCAAAACTAAAGGGATTGGTTTTGATCCGGTAGAGATAATTAAAAAACACGGCGCTGATTCTCTAAGAATGGCGCTTGTATTCGGCAACGCTCCCGGAGCCGATGTCTCTTTGCCTATGGAAAAAATAATCAGTATGCGTAATTTTGGCAATAAAATTTGGAACGCGGCACGATTCATTATATTAAACCAAAATAATTTAAAGTTTAATATTAAAAAATCAAATTACGCTTCGATCTCTAAACTGCAACTAAGCCCTGAAGACCAAAAAATCATCAAAAAACTAAATCAAACCGTTAATTCAGTTACTAACAACATTGAAAAATATCGTTTTGGCCAAGCGGCCGAAAACATTTATAACTTTTTCTGGCACGATTTTTGCGATATTTATATTGAACAAGCCAAAAATCGGCTTTATAATCAAGACAGCCCTAAAAACCAAGCAACGGTTCTGGCAGTATTAATTTTCATTCTAAAAAATAGTTTAATTCTGCTCCATCCTTTTATGCCCTTTATTACTGAAGAAATCTGGACTAACCAACTAAAAGAATCAAAATTGCTGGCAGAATCAGATTGGCCTGAAAAAAGCAATTAAAATATTAATGAAAAGGGGAAATAGTCTTGTCCGCTCTGTTATTTGTGCCCTCAATGGCATTTATCAAACAGTCAGAGAAGAAAGAAATATTAAAATTGAGCTGATAATCGGGGCAATCATTATTGCCGCCGGGGCAGTGCTAACAATTTCTCCTTTCGAATGGTTGGTAATAATTTTAATTATTGGCGCTGTTTTGTCTTTAGAGGTAAAAAACAGTTCCACGGAAAAAATTTGTGATCTTCTTAATCAAAGCTTGAACCTTGATCCACAATTAACCAAAGATCCTCGAGACATGGCCGCCGGGGCAGTGTTGATCCTGGCAATAAGCTCCATTTTTATTGGCTTAATCATTTTCTTGCCCAAAATTACCTAAAACAAGGTTCGTATTCTCAATCCCTTTTTTTCTTGAGGTAACGACTGATTAAAAAGTAATAATGACCAAACCGGCCCAATCTCTTGTTTTTTCCCAGAAATTGACCCATAATGGATTTTAGATCAAGAGGAGGTGAAGAGAAAATGAAAAAAGTCAAAATTCAAAAAAAAGACGGCCGGATAGAAAATTTTAACAAGCAAAAATTACAAAAAAGCATTTTTTCTGCCGGTGCTACTGATAGCCAATCACAATTGGTCACTCAGGAAGTGGAAGAATGGCTCTATAATATTGCCCTGGGAGAAATTATT
>JAQVFF010000038.1 GCA_028697345.1 Candidatus Shapirobacteria bacterium | reverse complement strand
AAAATATTGGAAGAAGAATTAAAGAAGATTCAAACCCCGAGACAAGAAAAGTAACAACCTCTTTCCCTATAAAAAGTAGCTAAATCGCTGAAACAAGTCTGTCGTTTATTGTTTCCTATCTTGATCTTGTAATTTCTCTGCTATCATAAGGTTATGAAGTTTATTGTTTCTCTTGTTTTAACTGCTACTTTGAGCTTCTTTAACGCTTTCTCTCCCCTATTGGCCCAAAACATGCGTTCTGATAATTACGAGATTCAAATGGGTAATATTAATATGACTGCCGGAGAAAAATCTTCAGCCAATTTTAAGCTCGGTGATACTGTCGGCCAAACTGCCTCAGGTCTTTATCAATCAACTGGATTTCAGGTTGGTGCTGGTTTTTGGTATATTACTGGTATTATCCCTTTCACCTTCACCATCTCCGAACTTGAAATTGCTTTTGGTCAATTAACGCCTAATAATCCTCAAGTGTTAACCAATAACCTGACTGTTTCCGCTGGCGGTGCTGGAGGTTATCAAGTTATGGCGTTCGAAAATCACCCTTTAAAATCGGCTAGCGACAATTATATCTACGATGTCTTAGGTGATGATGGCGATATTGATGAAACGATAGCCTCGATCTGGAGTCAAGACACCACTTATGGTTTCGGTTTTAATATCACCGGAGATGATATTCCTGACGATTTTACCAATCCTTCTTGCGACCCTGACTGTTATCGACAATTTGCTGATCCTACTGCCTCGCCCCCGGAAGAACCACAAATTATCATGAGCTCAGATGATGTTGTTCGCCAATCCGAAGCCACAGTTTCCTATAAGATTAATATCTCCGGTATGCAAGAGGCTGGTCATTATCAAAATCAAGTTATCTTCATTGCAATACCAAAATATTAAGACCCAAAAGATTCTTGATCAATTTTTACTTTAAAGATCTTCTCTGGTTAAAAACAGGTTGAATTTTTTTTGAGTCGGTTTTAAATTAATCAATTAGTTTTTTGGGTTATAATGATTTTAAATGCCTTCAAGAAAGCTTATTATTATTTTGTTAATACTTTTTTTCTTTTTTACCCCCCCGGTTGTTCAGTCTCAAATTCAACCCGATCAACACATCTGGAAACGAACCACCCAAACACAACCTCAAAAAATAGCTGATTATCTAAAGATTGAAGAAACTAAGATTTCAGCCGTCGTTGGTTATGGTCAAATTACTATTGAGGGTTATACTTCCCCTGAGGCCAGTGTTCGTTTAAATAGTTCTCAGGATAATTTAGGCCAATATCAAACAAGAGCCAATAAAGAAGGTTTCTTCAAATTTAACAATGTCATCCTTCCCTACCAACCAGGTGAACTCTGGCTTCAGGCCATCGACCGTCAAGGACTGGCCGGAGCACCGGTCGCTATTCCTCAACCGCCCCCAGGTTTAGAAAAAATTGAAGACATTATCTTACCCCCAACCCTGGCCCACAATAATGGCATCTTTAAAAAGGGTGTTCGTGGCTTGGCTTTTGGATATGCTATCCCCAACTCCCAAATTGAAATTTATTTTTTTGAAAGTCCAATCAATTCCTGGCTAAAAAAACTGTTTGCCGCTTCACCATTGCCCCCCAGAAAGGCTCAAGCACAACAAAAAGCCCTTAACTATTCAAATACCAATAAGCTCATTTTAGAAACCGATAAGAAGGGATATTTTAGTTTTGAACTACCCAATCAAAAAGCCCAATCTTTTCGCTACTATGCTGGTAATGTTTTCAGGGAAAATTATTCTCCCAAGAGCAACATCCTGTCCTTTCGCGTTCTTAGCCTCATCGAGGCCTTTTATCAGCAGATATTAATTCTTGCTGATAAATTTCTAGCCTTAATTTTGCCATTTTTACAAGACTTGCTTTTTTGGATTTTCTTGGAAATCGTTGTTTTAGCAATTTTAATAAAAAATAATAGTAAAAGAACCACCATTAATTAATAATTCTGATCTATACAATATTAGTTTTTAAACAAACAATAGATTGAAATCAATTACTATCTCCAAAAAAGAAAACAGCATTCTCTAATTTATGTATTACATCTTCGTTTGGCCAATCCTGCCTACCTTGTAAAACCAGTGTTAATTTAAAAACTAAAAAACCAAAAATTAGAAATTATCCCCTTTTCTTGACAAACACTCTTTTTTAACTTATCCTATCCTTAAGAATCTCTGTCTAAATAATCTTAATTTATGGAAGAAGAAAAAAGAAAGAAAAAAAGTTTAATGCCCGTTCTGGTCGTTGCTGTAATTTTATTGATTATTTCGGGTGGTGTTTTCTTAGTTCGATCTCAAACTTTTCTACAAGGTTCTGCATCTAGGGCAACAGTCTACTCCCCCACCAACTCCTATATCTTTGGTTCACCCCTGACTGCCCGCGCCGATGATAAAGAAAAAATTAAAATTAGCGTCTTTCTCCTTAATGGCCAGGGTCTTGGTGTCGAGGGAAAGATGGTTCAGCTTAGTGCTAGCCCAGGTATTAATGTTGAAAGCTCACAACCCCAAACAGACGATACTGGACAGGCTGTTTTTTACCTCACCAGCCCCTCCATTGGCCGCTATCAGGTCAACGCCCAAGCTGACGGCCAAACTCTTCCCCAAACTGTCACTGTTAATTTTAAGTAACCCTTACTTCCTCTCCTTATTTTATTCTTTCTTTATCGAATCCTTGGGAAAAGCTTCTCCTTTTTATTAAGTTAACCGGTTTTGTCTCTTGCCTTTTTTAAGACTGCTGACAAAGATAAATAAAAAACTGTGTTTTGGTTCACTTCTTATTCCTTGTGATTTTAAGAACCAGTAAATTTGTTAATATCAAAAACTAATTAATATTTGCTTCCTCTAATAAAATACTATAAATCTTTTCACAATAAAACCATAAATAAACTCCCCAAAAGACAAAAAAAGCCCTAACAAGGGGCAATTGCTATTAAAAAATTTAACATTGGTTAATTTTAAGGCAATAAACAGGAAAAATAACGTTTTGATATTTTTTATCAATTAGTATTTTTAATTGCCAAATCAGCCTGTTTTGTTATTAAAAATCGGCAAAATTTTATTTTTTTTGTGAAAAAAAATTAAAATCGCTTTCTAAAAACTTGTCTTATAATCAGAAAATATTTTTTCGCGGTAAATGTTCTTTTCGTTTTTAAAAACCAAAACAAACCTTTATCTAGCGACAAATAGCCTTAATTATCCTAAAAAAACTTAATTTTTTTAAAAATTAGGTCAAAAACCCTGAAAAATTATCAAAATAATTACCGCAAAAATCTATGAAAGAAAAAATGACTTTTTGTATCTCTTTGATATCTTAATATTACTTATAAACCAGTATTGTTTTCTCAATGAAATCCACGTGAAAAATATTCTTTTATTATTGCGGTTAATTATTAATTTAATAAAACGCTAAAAATTATCTTTTTTATCATAATTTGGTACTGTCATAACATATCAAAAACAATCAATTTACTCTTGAAAATCTCTTGACAAATTTTTTATTATAGTATAGTCTTAATATAATCTTTGATAATTATGATAATCCAAGGCTAAAATTAAATTGCCGCAATGAAAAAAGAAAACTTTGCTAAAATTATTGATTTTGTTACCGCTTTGTTAATTTTTACTGTTTCCTTTTTATGGTTATTCTTATGAACTTTAAGAATATCACCCAACCATTTTCCTTATATTTAAAGTCGGAGCGTGTTTCTGAAAATACTCTCAGAAATTATCTCTTAGATAGCCAACATTTTCTTGCCTGGCTTGCCAATAATTACCCTGATTTAGCCTCAGACAACCCAAACATAATCGCTCAAAATATATCATTGGTTGTTTTAAATAATTATAAAGATTTCTTAAAAAATAACCACACCGCTCCCTCAACCGTTAATCGTCGACTATCAAGTTTGAGGAAGTTATCGGAATTTTTTGTTAGTCAGGGTTGGCGGCAAAATAACCCCGGTAAAAAAGTGGCCAATATTACCAACAAAAAAGATACCGGTGATTACTGGCAAATCTTAAATCGCTTCGCCAAATCATTAAAAACAGAAGAAAAAAGCTCATCAACTATTAGAAATTACCTATCAGATGTTCGAGGCTATTTATATTTTATAAACAAAAAGCTAACAAATAATTAGGGCCGGTTTGAATATTTAAAGCGTTAAGCTAAAACTGGGGGAAACAGAATTTAGTACGCCAATTCGCCCCGACCCTATTTTAATTATATATCAAAAAGTTCTAAAAAAAATATCTTCTTGCTGATAAAAAAATGACCAATTGCCAACCTGTCCAGGAACCACCATATCAATTGATCAGTAAACAAAAAATTAACCAATATCTTAGTCTGCTCGAAAAACAAGGAGCCGCCAAGACAACCCTAAAAAGAAAAGAAGCCTCTCTTAATAAGTTTGCCGACTGGATTAAGAAGGAATACGGTCAACAAGAAGAAGCCTTGAAAAATAATTGGTTAAAAATAGAAAAAACCTCTCCCCCGCCAACTGTTCCCAAAGGTCAGTTTAAAACACCAATTTTCAAATATTTCAGCTTTTTAGTAATCGCTCTTCTTATTGGCGCTTTGAGTTGGGGCATCTATGCTCAATTTATTGCCCGTCCCCCAGAGGAACCGTCACTGGCTGCCCTACCTACCCTACCTCCCAATCTAATTTCTTTTCAAGGCCGGCTAACAAATACTGTTGGTACTCCTATTCACGCCACCGTCTCAGCCTCCTTTAAAATTTATGATGTTGACGAGGGCGGAAGCGCTCTCTGGAGCGAAACTAAAAATATTACCACCAACATTGACGGCATTTTTAATACCATGTTAGGCAGTTCCAACCCTGTTGATCCCAGTGTCTTTGCCGATAATGTTAACCTTTGGTTAGGCATTACCATCGAGGGTGATGATGAAATGGAACCTCGCCAGCAAATTGCCACCGTTGGCTATGCTTATAATTCCCGCTATCTTCAGGGTTACCCTGCCAGCACTTCAGCTACTGCTGAGACCGTTCCGGTCATTGACTCCAACGGCTATTTAATTTTAGCCTCCTCTTCTCCAAGAGTTGAGTCTATTTCTGGTACTTTTGGACTTATGGGTGAGGCCATTACTATTCAATCCACTGGTGGAGCCGGCGGCGGTGATATTTTAATCCAACCCGACACTGACACTGAAGGCCAAGTAATCGTCTATTCCGGCACCACCACCGACAATTCCTTTACTGTCCAAAATGCCAATATTACCACCGGAACCCTAATTTACGCCGAAGCAGGTACCAGCGGCAGTAACTATAATTTGCTAGAGTTGGCCTCCGGTTCTCCTCTGACTACCAAATTTACTGTTGACTATGCCGGTAACACCAATATCGCCGGCAATCTTAGTATCGCCTCAGGATCAGATCTTTATCTTGGCAGTGTTGGGTTGGGTTCAACCGGAGGAGCAGGATTAATTGGTATGAACAATAATGGTTTTACCTATGTTTCCTCTTCAACTGTTCAAGGGGGACTATTCGATTTGGATAGTGCTATTAATACTATTTCCGCCTCATCGGGCTGGGTCTTAAATGGAGATAGCGGTACTCCGCAAATCATTGGCACCGGCCAGACGGCTGTTTTAATTGGCGGTACCGGCATTAGTACCAGCGTGGGAGCCACCAGACAATTAACTATTACCAATCCTGCTCCTTGGGTA
>JAQVFF010000037.1 GCA_028697345.1 Candidatus Shapirobacteria bacterium | reverse complement strand
AGGTGGCTGATATTACCCCTCTTGGAATAGCCAACAACCCTTCTTTTTTCTTCTCAAATACAGCCTATATGCTTTGGCCCTTTCCTTCTTTTATTGATAAGTCATTTGTAGCAATATCAAAGGATGCAATTGACGGCGAGTTGGCAAAGAACAATCCGGTTGTTGTTCATCTTACCTTAAGCGGTGATGGCCATTGGATTGTTTTGGTTAAAAAAGATGGCGATGATTATATTATTAATGATCCCTGGTATGGTCCCGACAAGAAGTTAACTGATTATTACAATTGGGGATTAGTGCAAAGACCGTATATCTTAAATTAAGATGAAAAAGGAAAAAAAGTAATCTTCTCCATGTTTTTTATCTTCTTCATTTTTACAAAAAGTCTAGTTAAGGCTAGTGGTTGTTGTTATTTAAACTAACTATTTTTTTACATACCAGATAATATATAGGCAGTGTTATCAAAATGCGGTGGCACAAAAGAGAGGTTGGTTAAATTAATTGTTAGTTTGTTGCTTTAACGTTTTAAAAAAATGGCTATAAGAAGGCTGGTTTTAGTTTTTTTAATATTTTTTTTATTTTTTGTCAAAGTCGAGAATATTTTAGCTCAAGTGATTATCAATGAATTTTCGGCTTTGTCGTCACCGGATTGGGTGGAGATTTATAATTTAGGGGAGGAGATTGTCGATCTTGATGGTTGGAAAATTCGTGATGACACCTTAACCAATAAAATTGATCTGTCGGGACTGATTTGTCCGGCCTCTTTTAGGAAATTTGATTTTTCCAATCGGCTTAACAATGCCGGTGATGAGATCAGGCTGGTTAACAATAAAGAGGAAGAAATTGACCGGGTAGTTTATTTTTCAGCTCAAGTTCCGGTTCATTTGGTTAATCAATCTACCGGTAGAAGCCCAAACGGAGCTGATTTTTGGCAGGTGTTTTTTTTGCCCAATCCTCAAGACGAGGCTTGTTTTTTGCCCATCCCCACCCCAACGGTAACTATTTCACCGACACCATCTCCAGCCATCACCCCTTTGCCCACCCCAACACCAACTGCTTTATTAACGCCAACACCGACAATAACAATCTCTCCTACCAGCTCACCCCAAGATTACGACAACATTTTTCTTAATGAAATTATGCCTAACCCAAAAGAGGGTTCGGAGTGGATCGAGCTTTACAATGGTAATGATTTTAAGGTTAATCTAATTGACTGGTTAATTGATGATCTGGCTGATGGCGGCAGTAGTCCGCAAAGATTTTCTTTGATAATCGAGGCCAATAGTTATGGGGTAATTGACTTGACTCGGGCTATTTTCAATAACACCGGTGATCAGGTTAGACTATTGAACAGTCAGGGAGTTTTAAAAGATGATTTTCTTTACTCTAATACCACTATTGGTCAAAGCTGGGGTCGGTTTGATGGTAGCTGGTGTCTTCAAGAACCGACTCCGAATCGATCCAATTTAATTTGTTTGTCTTTGTTGACAACCCCAACCCCGGTTCCCACAAAAACAATCTTATCAACAACCCTTTCAGGATCTTTGGCAAGCAGTCGCTTTGGTCAAAATGATGTTTTAGGTCAAGTTGACTATCAGGGTCGGTTAATAGATCCTGATCTTAAGGATTATTTATTAGATACCGAAGAGCCGCTTTCTTTGTTGGCGATTAAAAGATCTCGTCGACCAAGACGAAATTGGCTGCCTGACTGGTTGTTATTTTTTTGGGGTGGATTAAGCCTTGGTTTAGGGTTGATTAGGATGGTAAAAAAGAAAACCGATTCTAGCTCGACCTTTTCCCTAAAGATATTAAAAGAAGGCAGTCGCGATTTTACTAATATTGGGCTATAATGACGTTCATGAAAAGACTTTGGGACTGGTTGGTTTATTGGTTGCCGCCGGTAATTTTAATGGTATTAATTTTTTATTTGTCTTCTCGGCCAGCCTTTGCTGTTAGCCCTAGAGATTGGCTTAATTTTGTTTTTTTTAAAGGTTTACATTTTTTGGAATATGCTTTGCTTTTTGTTCTTTTTTATCGAGCCTTGAAAAACACTATTAACAAATCTTTGTTTTTTTATTCTTGTTGGGCAATAATAATGGCTTTTTTATGGGCGGTCATTGACGAAATTCATCAACTTTACGTTCCTACTCGTCAAGGAAGCTTGCGTGATGTTGTGATTGATATTTTGGGGATTTCTTTCGGATTTGTTCTGATATGGATTATTTTACCAAAAGCGCCCAAGAAACTAAAAAATTGGGCAGAAAAATTGGCGCTAATTTAAAACCCGGAACAACCTTGGCTTTGTTTGGTGATTTGGGTGGGGGCAAAACCACTTTTTTACAAGGAATAGCTCAGGGTTTGGGCGTTAAAGAGAGAATCTTAAGTCCGACTTTTATTATTAGTCGTGATTATTCGATAAGCAGGGGTGGTCGGTTTTATCATTTTGATTGGTATCGGATTAAAGACACGGATCAAGTTGGCTCGCTGGGCATGGAAGAATTATTTGGTAATAACAACATTGTTGCTGTTGAATGGGCCGATCGTGCCCTGCAAGTGTTGCCTAAAAAGAGAGTTGAGGTATACTTTAAGTACCAAAATGGGGAAAACGATCGTAAAATTACCATTCTTAACAAGAAATGACTTTAACTATTGATACCAGCAAAGCTCCTTCTTCGATTGTTTTTCTGGGGAATAAAAAAAGATCTTTTTCTTCTTTTGAAAAAAGCGATCACCTTTTACTGGCCATTGCTAATTTATTGGTCAAAGAGAATTGTTTATTGACCGACATTTCGGCTATTCAAATTAATTCAGGACCCGGTTCTTTTACGGGTTTAAGAATTGGTCTTTCGGTGGCCAATCTTTTGGGTTGGTATTTGAAAGTTCCTGTTAATGGTCGGATGATTTCCCAAAAACAAATTACTTTACCCAAATATGGATAAAAAGAAGACAATTCTGGTTACCGGTGGTGCCGGATATATTGGTTCTCACGCTGTTAAGCTTCTTTTGGAAAAAAGTTATCAAGTGGTGGTTTTCGATAATCTTTATCGAGGTTATCAAGAAGTGATTGATGTTTTGGGAAAAAAATTTTCCGGATTAAGTTTCATTGTTGGTGATTTGAAAAACTTAACTGAAGTTAATCATCTTTTTAAAAAGAATCAAATTGACGGAGTGTTGCACTTTGCCGCTCTTTGTTTAGTTAATGAGTCAATGGAAAAACCCGGTCAATACTTTGAAAATAATGTTTTAGGAACTTTAAACTTGTTAAGGTCAATGGAAAAATATCAAGTTAAGAAGTTGGTGTTTTCTTCAACTTGTGCCGTTTATGGAGAAGGTCAATATTTACCGATTGATGAGAAACACCCCACTAATCCGACTAATCCTTATGGTGAATCAAAGTTAATGGCCGAAAAAGAAATTTTTTGGTTCGATCAGTTATTTGGAATAAAATCGGTTATTTTTCGTTATTTTAATGTTGCTGGGGCCGATTCGGCTGGTTTGATTGGTGATAGCAAAAAACCATCGCAACTATTAGTCCAAAACGCTGTTCGTGGCGCTTTAGGAATAGAGCCCTTTAAATTAACTTGTCCGAAAGTTAAGACGCCTGACGGGACACCGGTTAGAGACTATGTTAATGTTGAGGATTTGGCCAGAGCCCATGTTTTAGCTCTTGATTATCTTGATAAAAACAAACAGAGCCAGATTTTTAATTTAGGGACAGGTCAGGGTAATTCTGTTTTGGAAATCGTTAACAAGGTTCAGGAAATAACTGGAGTTAGTTTTTCAATTGAAAAGGGTGTGGCCAGAAAAGGAGAATATGCTAAAGTTTATGCTGATATTAGTCAGGTTCAAAAAGTGTTAAATTGGCGGCCAGAGAAAAGTCTAAAAGAAACAATTAATTCATTGGTTTCTTGGTATAAAAAACATCCTCATGGCTGGTCTCATTAGAAAACATCAGGCTTTTTCTTTGTTAGCGGTTTTAGTGGAAATCTTAATTTTATTTATTGTATTAAACCGTCTTATTTCTGGCCCCCAAATTGTTGTTCTACAAGGATTAATTTAATTTAATATAGTGAATAGATTAAGGAAATTGTTTTTTGGGTATTTTCTGATTAGTTTGTTATTCTTTTTTAAGTCTAAGCCTGTTTTGGGCCAGGAAAATTGTTTATTTGTTGATCAAATTGAAGACAGCACTTTTTATGATTCTTTTTGTTTTGATCAAAAATGGTCTTGGCTTTGCCGGGGAGAACCTTTTTTATTATCGGCTCTAAAAGAGAAAGACGGTTGGTTTTATTTTTCCCAAGGTTTTTTCAATGATCAAAACAGTCAGAAGAGCCTGGTTTTTAATTTTGAACCTTGGACAGAAGAATTTTTACCCGATAACCCTGTTTTGGTTGTTAATCTGAAAAGCGTTACCAGTTCAATCGGAACAGCAAAGTTGTGGTTTGATTGGGGAGAAGGCTGGCAATCTTTAGATAATCACCAGACCGAAAACTGGCTTATTTTTTGGGGGGATTCTAATCAACACCAAAAAATAAATCTTTTTGATATTTTTCCGGAATCAGTCTCGGCTATTAATAATTTTTGGCGGATAAAACTTGAGGTGGTACCGTTGATTCCTGTTCAACCGGTAATGTTGGCTCTTGATCAGGTGATAATTGAAAATCAGTCGCCTTTTTTGGAACCCAGCCCCAATCCAACCCCAACACCTGTTTCCCCTTCGCCGACCCCAGAAAAGCCTTTAGAAGACAATCTGCCCAAAGGGGAGTTTGTTTTACCCAAACCAAAGGGCAAGGTTTATTTTAATGAAGCGGTTGATTTAGCAATTAGCTCCCAAGATGGTTTTTTGATCGAAAAGATTATTCTTCAGTATTCTGTCGATGACAAGAGCTGGCAGGATATTTTTACTAAAGAAATTAATCAGAAAAAACATTACTGGCAATACCGTTGGTATCCTTTAGAGGAAGGAGATTTTCGTCTTAGGGCAAAGATTTATAATAAGGAAGGGAGCTTTGTTTTAATTAATCATTTGGATCGGTTTATTTTTGACCAAACAGCGCCGGAAATTATTTGGCAGGCGCCACTTGATGGTGATCTTCTCAATGATCCACTAGAAGTGAAAATAACCAGCCAGGATTCTTTAGCAGGAATTGATAGCGAGGTTCGTTTTTTCTATCGTTATCAGAATGGTGTTTGGCAGGAAATAATTAGTTTTCCCTGGTACTTTCCTAAAAATTTATCGCTGGGTAATTATCAGCTTCGGGCCCAAGTATCTGATCGAGCCGGTAATCAGAGTCAGGAAGAGATTGGTGTTCGTTTAAGTTTAAAAATTTTTGATATTTTTCTAGTGGATGGTATTTTGTCTTGGCAAACCAGTCACCCTACTATTAGCCGGGTAGTTTATGATTATCAATCTTGGTTGTCAAGAGGAGGAGTAAACGAGAATTTTCCTAATTTTGGTTATACTTGGGCTAGTGATCAGCTTAGTCAGGAAAAAAAACTTACCCATCAATATTCCCTGCCTCAATTGCCGCCAGGAGAGTATTTTGCTCGAATTTTAGCCTTGGAAGACCCGGTTGTTTATAGTTTGGAATTTTCTTTTAAAACTGATAGTTTTTTACTTGGCCAAGGAGAAGCTGCTCAGGTTTTGGGCACAATGGCCAACAATGATTCTGAATTTCCAAAAGAGCAAACTCCCTTTCCTAGCCCAGAAGAAAATGTTAGCTCTAATGATTTTGGTTTTAAGTGGGCTAGAGTGCTGGTTATTCTTTTGCTGGCCTTATT
>JAQVFF010000036.1 GCA_028697345.1 Candidatus Shapirobacteria bacterium | reverse complement strand
GTCGCTCTATCCAGCTGAGCTACGGGAACAAGATAACAACCGTTAATTCACCAAAAAGTTTCTTTTTCAAAATAACAACCATTTTTATTTTGCTCCTCGCAAAATATCCAGCTCCCGCCTAAAACGGCGGGCAGAAAGCTACGGGAACAAAATCTTTCTCAAACAAGCTAATTATACCAAAGTAGATCCTAAAAAAGAGGATTTTTTTAAAAGCTATTCTTCTTTTTTTTCTTGAGAGGTATCCAAAGGGAAGGTTTTTGCCAGCCAATCAGTACTTTTATCGATAAAACTAGGGTCTGGTTTGTGATAAGGCAAAAAGTCTTCCATAATTTCACTTACTTCTTTTTTATCCTGTTTACCCAGCGGTAAAATTAATCTTTTAGGAAAATTAAGTAAAGTGTTAACGTAAAGGATTTCTTGATTTTCTTCCTGGTCGATAAAAAAATATTCTAACAGACCCCAGGCATATTTTTGCTCACTTAGAACAAGACCCTGGTTGGTAATTTTATACTCAATGTCTTTGGGTGGCTGGGTGGAAAGAATGTAATAAAGGAAAATTAAGGCGAAAATAACGGCAATCAGGAAATATTCTTTAGCAAAGAATAAGATAACAGAAACCAATAGGGCAATCGACAGAACAGTAGTCCAAAATTCTTTATTCCGAGGTTTGAAAATTCTTTCTGGCGCTTGCCAAGAAAGAATGATTTTTATCCGATGAGAAGGGACAACTTCTTGTGGTGCTGGCGGAATCCCACTGGCCCTTTCCTTTTTGTTTTGAACCATTAAAATCATTTTACACTAATTAATTTTCTATTTGCAAGCCCCGTTCGCTTAAAAGTAGCGGTTTTGATATAATTTATGAGTTCAGGGAGGAGTCGCTTAGTGGCCCATAGCACAGGTTTGCTAAACCTGCGAGCCTTACGGCTCACGAGGGTTCGAATCCCTCCTCCTCCGCCAGGCGAAAACACTCTTTTTAGGAATTTAAATAAAAAAGGTATTTATCTGTTTTAAGGAGGGGTCGGATAATGGTTATTCCACCAGTCTTGAAAACTGGCGCCAGCAATGGCTTGTGGGTTCGAGTCCCACCTCCTCCGCCAGTTTGCACGAATAGTCGCAAAAGATTTTGATTGGTTTTTTGTTACTCAAATTAAGCAAATAAAGCCAACCTTGGCCTAGAGTAATTGCAGTGGTTTAGCCTCAAAAATAACGATTTTGTGAAAAAACAATTAATAGTTAACTCTTTTTGGCTTTCGGCTTTTCTTCGCTTTTATCTTTTGATAAATCAACCCAAAGCTTAAGAGTAAAAAAGTTGTCCAAAGAGTTTTTTTCGATTAATAGATAAAGAATTTTCCATCATCAATTGATTTAATGTTAATGGGTTAAAATATAGTTGATTATGTTTAATCTTTCTTCAGACCAAAAAAAAGTTTTAAACGAGCTTCTGGTTTGGTATAAAACTTGTCCAAATGGCTTTATTACCCTAGGGGGTTATGCTGGTACCGGCAAAACAACCCTGGTTGCTTTCTTAAGGAGGAGTCTTCATCAAGACAAACCTAAATTAAGGGTAGCCTTTGTCAGCTTCACTGGCCGGGCCGCCCGAGTATTAAAACAAAAAATTTATCAACAAAAAGTCTTGTTTGACCAAGACTTTGTTGGCACTATTCATTCTTTGATCTATTCTCCCATTATTGACAAAAAGGGTGAAATTGTTGGTTTGGAAAGACGGTCTGAAATTAAGTTTGATTTAATCATTATTGATGAAGCTTCAATGGTTGATGAGGACATTTGGCAGGATTTACTTTCTTATCAAATTCCGATTATTGCCGTTGGTGATCATGGTCAATTGCCGCCAATTCGGGGCCACTTCAATTTAATGAAGCGGCCGGATTTGAGACTGGAAAATATTCACCGCCAGGCCCAAGATAACCCAATTATTAAAGTGGCCACCATTGCTCGTCGTCATGGTGCTATTCCTGCCTTGGAATTTAGTTCTCAGGTTTTGAAAATTAAAAAAACCGGCCCTGATGCTCCAGAAAAAGTAGCCGACTGGTTAGCTAATTATCAAACTGACACTTTAATTTTGTGTGGCTATAACAACACCAGAATACGGCTAAATAACCAAATAAGAAAGAACCTAGGTTTTGAGTTGCCTGTTCCCCAATCCGGCGATCGAGTGATTTGTCTTAAAAATAATCATGAAGCCGGCATTTATAACGGCATGTTGGGAACGATTGATTTTATTGAGAAAAAAAATAAAGATTGGTATTTTGCTGAAATTACCATGGATGAGGAAAAGGATCTTTATGGCGGCTTAATTGCTCTTGAGCAGTTTAACAATCAAGAGACACTTAATTTTACTGATCAAAGAAGCCGGCTTATTAAGAGGGATTTGTTTGATTTTGGCTATGCCCTAACGGTTCACAAGGCTCAGGGGACTCAAAGCAAGAAAGTAATTCTTTTTGAAGAACGATTTTCCAGATCCAGCGATGATGATTGGCGTCGTTGGTTGTATACTGCTGTTACTCGAGCTGAAGATGAGCTTTACATCGTTGGTTAGGCATGTTGCCAGATAAGATATAATTAGGGTATGGACCAAGTTGAGGAGGTTTTGTCAAAAGTTGATATTGTTGAGCTAATTAATGAGCGAGTTCCTCTAAAAAAAGCCGGCCGCAATTTTAAGGCCAATTGTCCGTTTCATTCAGAAAAAACCCCCTCGTTCATTGTTTCTCCGGAAAGACAGATTTTTAAATGTTTTGGCTGTGGCGCTGGCGGCAATGCTTATAAATTTTTAATGGAGTATGAAAAAATGGATTTTGGCGAGGCTCTGAATTATTTAGCCAATCAGGTAGGGGTAAGGTTAAAATCTTATCGGCCTGGTCCTGAGGAAACTAAAAAGCGGCGGCTTTATGAGATTAATCATTTAGCCGCGGAAACTTATCATTTCTTATTAACTAAACATCAAGCTGGCAAAACAGCTCGAGAATACCTGGCTAATCGCGGTATCAGCCAGAAGACAATTGAAGAATTTATGTTGGGTTATGCACCCGGTGAATATGAGTTTTTGGCTAAATTTCTAATCGATAAAAAAGATTTTTTACCCGAGGAAGTGGAGGCTTCCGGACTGGTTTTTAAAAATGATCGCGGTAACTTAATTGATCGTTTTCGGGATCGGATTATGTTTCCATTATATGATCCTCGAGGCAACATTGCCGGTTTCTCCGGGCGGATTATTAAACCTCAGGAAAATACCGGTAAATATATCAATACGCCCGAAACCATGATTTATCATAAAAGCCAACTGCTTTTTGGTTTTAGTCAGGCTAAAGAGGCCTTGCGAAAAACCAAACAAGCAGTGGTAGTCGAAGGTGAATTTGACATGATTTCCCCTTTCCAAATCGGCGTTAAAAATATTGTCGCGATCAAAGGCAGTGCTTTAACAGAGGAACAAATTCGTTTGCTTGGCCGCTATGTTGAAGAATTAATTTTAGCCCTGGACGCTGATAGTGCTGGCGATGCCGCCGCCCGGCGCGGGATTCAACTGGCTGTTAATGAAGGGTTGAACGTTAAAGTGGTTTCTTTAGGTGATAAATTTAAAGATCCTGACGAGGCGGCTCGGGCCGACCCGGAATTTTTTAAAAAACAAGTTAAGAGGGCGCAATCCATTTTTGATTTCTATATCGATTCGGCTCTGAAGCGCTTTGATGTTGCTACTGCTTGGGGAAAGAAAAAAATTGTCGATGAAGTGGCGCCAATTTTAGCCGGCATCAATGATGAGATTTTACAATCCCATTATGTTCAAGAGTTATCCGGTCGGCTGAAGGTTGATCAAGAAGCGGTTTGGAAAAAAATTCATCGTGCTTGGCCGGCGGCTGATGACGCGCAAGATAATTACCAAGATTTTCGTCAAGAGCCCAGAAAAAACCGCCATCAAATGCTATTAGATTATTTGTTTGCTTTATGTTTTCAAGAAGAACAACAGCAAGAATTGATTAAGCAGGATTTGAAAGAATTAATTAGTAACCCAGGCTTGAAAAGAATTGCCGACCTTCTAGAAGAATATTTATCGACCCATGACCGGTTTGATAGTCAGGAATTTGTTAAAAAATTACCCGATGAACTGGTGGTAATTTTTAACAATTTTTTTGTTTATCCCCTATCGGAAAAGGTGACTGATAGCCAGTCTCAGGAAAAAGAAATTAATCAAATTAAACAAGAATTAAAATTAATTGACTTAAAAGAAAGGAAAAGCCGATTATCAACCCAGATTAGTCAGGCGGAAAAAAACGGCCAAGAACAAGAAGTGGAAAAATTATCCAGACAAATTGACAATATTGATCAAAAAATTAAACAGTTAATTACTCTTGTGATAAAATAGGGTATACGCGGGTTATTTGTTTGGAAGATTTGCCGTGTTTTGCTTTTTTTCCGACGCTTCGTCATTTGAAGAGAATTAAAAACTGGTTGTTTTTATGTCTAAAAAAAATACCTCAAAAACCAAGACTAAACCGGTTAAAAAAAAGCCGGTTGCCGCTAAAAAGCAAGCCAAAACCACCCTTTCTCTTGAGGCTAGAGAATTACTTGAAAAAGGTGAAGATGAAGGCTTTTTGACTCAGACCGAGGTTTTATTGGTTTTTCCCGATGCCGAAGAAAGAATAGAAGAATTGGATGAATTTTATTTTTTGGCCCAAGACAAAGGTATTGATGTTTTTGAATCAATCGATTTAGAGGCCACTGGAGAGGAAGATTTTTCTAAACTGGCTAGCCAAATCGAAAAAATTGTTGCCCAAACCGGTGAAATTACCGACCCGGTTAGAAATTACTTGAAAGAAATCGGCCGGATTAATTTGTTAAAAGCCGAGGAAGAAATTGATTTGGCTCAAAAAGTTGAAGCCGGCTCGATTGATGCCAAGAAAAAACTAACTGAAGCCAATCTTCGTTTAGTAGTTTCGATTGCTAAAAAATATATTGGTCGTGGGCTACCCTTTTTAGATTTAATTCAGGAGGGTAATAAAGGTTTGATCCGAGCCACGGAGAAATATGATTGGCGCCGAGGCTTTAAATTTTCTACTTATGCTACCTGGTGGATTCGTCAGGCCATTACCCGGGCTATTGCCGACCAGGCCAGAACCATTAGGATTCCGGTTCACATGGTGGAAACAATTAACAAGGTTTATCGGGCCAGTCGTCGATTAACTCAGAAATTGAGTCGTGAGCCAACCGAGGAAGAGATTGCCAGGGAATTGGAACTGCCGGTTTCTAAAGTTAAAACTGTTTTTAAAATTTCCCAAAATACCGCCTCGCTTCAGGCTCCGGTTGGTGAAGAGGGCGATTCGGTTTTGGGTGATTTTATTGAGGATGATTCCCGTCTTTCCCCCTATGAAGAGGCGGCCCGGGAATTATTGAAAGAAAATATTGATGATGTTTTGTCAAGCTTAAGCGATCGGGAAGCCAAAGTGTTAAAGCTAAGGTTTGCCCTGGATGGCGATCGGCCTCGAACCTTGGAAGAAGTGGGCAAGCATTTTGGCGTTACCAGAGAGCGGATCAGACAAATCGAATCTAAGGCTTTACGAAAGTTAAAACACCCCTCCCGACGCAAAAAACTTCAGGATTATTTAGATTAACCTTTTTTTGGTTCCCTTTTGCCTGCTACATGTTATAATTTAAGCGCTCGTTGATATTAAAAAATTATTCCTCGGTAGCTCAATGGTAGAGCGCCCGCCTGTCAAAATAGGCAGCCTCCGGTAGCAATATCGGAAGGAAAAATTGGGTGAATTCAGGGAACCCTAAGAGACTTGATTAGTCAGGTT
>JAQVFF010000035.1 GCA_028697345.1 Candidatus Shapirobacteria bacterium | reverse complement strand
ATTTTTTCCCCCAAAGGTTTTGGCTCTTTATTTCCTGACTATTTTTCTCTACTACTTTTATGTTGAATACTTAGATGAATTAATCGCCATCACTGTCCGTGACTTAGTTTTGCCCTCATTCAGTTTTCCAGGCAAGACAAGTCTTGCTTGGCTTCAGTTTTGGTTTAATGAAGATCTTAATTTTTTAGACACCTTTATTGATGCTCGCGACCAAGAGGTGGCCGAATTTATCTTTTCTTTAGGAATGATGTTTTTTGCCGTTTGGGGTTTTTTAAAAACAAGTAAAAAGAAAAATTTTTATCAGCTTATCTTGTCTGCTTTACCGAATAAAAAATTACTCTAACCTTAAATGAATCTTAATCGTCTAAAAAATGTTCAATTCTCCTCTCGAGAAAGAAAAGTTATCTTTTGGTTGCCGATTTTTTTAATCATAGGCTTTCTATTTTTTAGGATTCTTAATAGAGAACAATATTTTGAATTTATTAAAGAGGACGGTCCAATAGAATATGGCCAATTTATTCTTTATTTGATTTGCGCCTTAATCAGCGGAAAAATTAGTTGGAAGTTTTGGCAATTAAAGAGAAAAATGCCAGCTCTTGTTTACTTGCTATTCACTTTGCTGTTTATTTTCGTTGCTAAAGAAGAAATTTCTTGGGGATAACGAATCTTCAATTTAGATAATCCCAATTTCTTTCATCAATATAATACCCAGGGAGAAATTAGTATTCATAATTTAGTAACAATTCAAGACTGGCTTCATCAAACTTATATTATAGTTGGCTCTTGGGGCGCCTTTAGTTGGTTTTTAACCAAACCCATTTTCAATAAATTTAAAATCTGTCAAAAAAACGAGCATCGTTACTTTTTTTTTCCTAATCCGACCACTGTCTTTTACTTTTTTTCCGTGGCCGCTTTTTATTTTTATTACGACTATATTAAAAACTCCCTAATAATCTTTTTGGCTGGCTTGCCTATTTGGACGGTAAGTCATCCAGGCCGCAACTTAATAATTTGGTTAAAAACAAATCACCACGCCATTTCTAGTTGGACCACCCCACAAGACCAGGAGGTATTTGAATTGCTTTTGGCTTTAGGTTTCTTCTTTTTTATCTTGGAAAATTGGCAAAGAATCAAAAAAACTAAATCTTCTGCCGCTGGCGTTTAATTTCAACTAATCCTCGATCAACATTTTTCATATTAATACCTAAAGAGGAAATCTTTTGGTTGCTTAATCTTAAGTTTTTTTGCCACAGCCGAGAACCAGAAGGCAAGGCTTTTTGATATTCTTCCAGGCTTCCTTTTTTAACTAGGCCGGGAGAACCTAACCCCAAAACACTAGATACTTTCTGGGCTAATTGATAGGGAGACAAGCTTTCTGAACCTACCAAGTGGAAAATTCCTAACTTTTTGGTATTTAGAAAAAAATCAACTGCCTGAACGATATCGTCAATAAAAGTTGGCGTAATTATTTGGTCAACAAACATCGGATATAAACTATCATTTTTTAAGCCATTAATAATTTTTCTAACAATATCCTGTTTATCGGCAAAATAGGCTCGATAAGGAAAAGCAATCCGTGCAATAATCGACCTAAGACCGCTTGTTAAAACCGTCTTTTCGGCTTCATATTTAGTTTGACCATACCAATCGATTGGGTCGGGTTGATCTTCTTCCTTATAGGCTCCCTCTTTTTCTCCTGAAAAAACAAAATCAGTCGAAAAATGAATTAAGGGTAAATTATACCGCTGACACTGGCTAATAACATTTTTTGTTCCAACAACGTTAAGCTGATAACAAAGACCTTTTTTATCGCCTTGTTGTTCGTGGGCTTTATTGGTATCAATAAAAGCGGCCAAATGCAGTACCGCTTTAGCTTTTTGGTATTTAGTAAAAACCTCTCCTAAAAGGTTATTGTCTAAAATATCTACTCCAGAATCAAGAGACAAATCAACAAATTGATACCGATCAGACAACAGCTCAACAATCCTTGAACCAACCAACCCTGACAATCCAGTACCAATTATTTTTATTTTCATCTAATCTTTTCCACTCAAGATCCGGGATCTTTAGTAAAGCTACCAAATTAAACTTTTTTTAACTTCGGCAAAATGGGGCCAATTTTGATCTTTTTCAGAAATTATCAGGTCGTTTACATTAGGCCAAGCAACACCAATATCGGGATCATTCCAAATTACTCCCTTTTCAGATTCAGGTTGATAAAAATTGCTAACCTGATATTGAAAATCGGCCCAATCTGATAAAACCAAAAATCCATGAGCAAACCCTTTGGGAATAAAAAAGAGTTGTTTATTTTCCTCTGATAATTCCAATCCCTGCCAACAACCGAAGGTTTCGGATTTAGGACGCAAATCAACAGCAACATCAAAAACCTTTCCTCTGGTTACCCAAACCAGTTTATCTTGAGCAGAGGTTCCGGTTTGAAAGTGAAGACCACGTAAAACCCCAATTTGCGACCGGGAATGATTAGTCTGAACAAAATCAACTATAATACCACCTTGAGTAAATTCTTTTTTATTATAAGTTTCTAGAAAAAATCCCCGATCATCACCAAAAACTTTAGGGGTAACTAAAATTAAACCATCAATTTTAAATCGGGTAAATTCCATTATTTTTTATTTGTCTGTTGATAAAATCTTTCCGCCTCTTGCTTCTTATTTTGCCACCAAGAACTATTGTTCCGATACCATTCAACGGTTTGTTCCAAACCCATTGTTAAATTATAGCGAGGCTTCCAGCCCAATTCTTGACTGATTTTATTCCAGTCAACCGCGTAACGACGATCATGGCCAGCTCGATCAACAACAAATTCCAGCCAGTCTTTGTCGTTTTTACCCATAATTTTCAAAATCATTTTGGCAATTTCTAAATTATTAATATCTTTTTTTAAACCACCAACACAGTAGGTTTCTCCCGGCCTACCCTTAATTAAAACCGCTTCAATAGCCCGAGCATGATCTTCAACGTGAAGCCAATCCCGAACATATTTACCATCACCGTAAATGGGAATTTTTTTTCCTTCTAATAAATTAGTAATCATTCGGGGAATAAATTTTTCCGGATATTGATAAGGGCCATAATTATTAGAACAATTGGTAATGGTTACCGGTAAACCAAACGTTTGCCAATAAGATAAAACCAGGTGATCTGAGGCCGCCTTAGAAGCCGAGTAAGGACTGGAGGGTTCATATTTAGTTTTCTCACTAAATTTATTTTTACTACCCAAAGATAAAGATCCATAAACCTCATCAGTGCTAATATGATGAAAACGATTAACCTTATTTTCTAAAGCCGCCTCCAAAAGGTTAAAGGTTCCTAAAACATTAGTTTCCAAAAAAACCTGAGGATTGTTAATTGACCGATCAACATGGGATTCGGCGGCAAAATTAACTACCAGGTCAACTTTCTTCATCACCCTATCAACTGCCTGTTTATTTGTAGTATCTCCACAAACAAAACAATATCTAGACGATTTTTCCAATTTTTTAAGATTGTTCCTATCTCCAGCGTAAGTTAATTTATCAAAATTGACCACTAAATCCCGAGGGTGATGTTTGCACCAATAAAAAATAAAATTAGTACCAATAAAACCTGCTCCACCAGTTATTAAAACCTTCACTTTTTTCTAGTTCATTATATTAAACAATAATCAATCCTGTTTATTATTAGGGGAAGTTTTTTGAGCCCAATATTGATTTGAAAAAAACAAGCTATCAAAGGTGCCGGCATCAGACCAAAAACCTTCCAACTCAAACCAGGCAAGTTGACCATTTTTAAGATAGTGATTATTGACATCAGTAATTTCCAATTCTCCCCGCCCCGAAGGCTTTAAGGTTCTAATAATGTCAAAAACCTGATTATCATAAATATAAAGACCGGTAACCGCAAAGCCAGATTTGGGTGAAGTTGGTTTTTCTTCAATTTTGACAATTCTAGTTTTATCTTGAGAATCAAATTCCGGTACCCCAAATCGCTCAGGGTCAGAAACCTTTTTCAAAAAAATTCCAGCACCGTTCTTAAAATTAGCCACCGCCTGGCTAATATCAGCATCAGTAGTATTATCTCCCAAAATTACCACTAAAGAATCATTGTCGGCAAAATCTTCAGCCAACGACAAGGCCGCCGGAATACCGCCGGTTCCATCCTGAAAAGCAAATTCCAAATGTTTTAAGCCCAATTCTTTGCCATTTTTTAGAACCGGTAAAAAATGACCAGCATGAGGACCACCGGTAACCACTAAAACCTCATCTACGCCAGCCTTAGCCAGAGTTTGAATTGGGTAAAAAATCATCGGCTGGTTGAAAACGGGCAAAAGGTGTTTGTTAGTTGCCGCAGTAAGAGGCATTAACCGGGTTCCTAAACCACTAGCTAAAACAACTCCTTTCATAAAGAAAATAATACCCCAACCAAAATTCGATTGTCAAATTAAGCTAAATAGTAAAATTGCCCCAAAAACCGCCACTAATAAATACTCCAAGGCTACCCGAAGATTTAGGCTGTCTTTTTTCCTCTGATACCATAAGCCCCAAACAAAATACCAGCCAGACAAACCAATAATAGCGCCTTCTTTTTTTCCAGGAACAGGTGGCAATAATAAAAAGGCCGCCACCCCAATTAATAAAACAAACACTAAAACCAAATAGGCAATTAGTCTAATGGATTTTTCTTTATTCATATTTTATAAACTAGCAATTGATTCCAAAAGAGAACCGGAACGAAACAAAAGAACAGCTACTAAAATAACCACCAAAAAGCTAATATGGGCCCAATTATCACCAACCAGGCGACTAATATTCTTTTTACTGGCAATAGACCGATCGACTAATAAAACACCAATTAATAAGCCCAAAACAAAGATTGCCGCCATTTTGGTAATTGTTAACGGACTAACCGGCTCTGATCGATTCTGATAAAGAGAGGCAGATTCCAGTTTCGGCAAAACCCCTTTTTCTAATTGAGACTCCTCGGTCAAGGCGTAAATCTGTTCACCCGGAATAACTTCCTGGATGGCTGGTTCCTGTTGAGCAATTGTTTTTACTGGAGTTCCAAATAATTGCACCACCAGAGTAGTTTGCAACCCTTCCAGCTCTCCCTCAACTACTGCCACCCCAATTTCCTGATAACGAGAATTAATAAGGTTTTCTTTATGGGTTGGTGAATTCATCCAGGCAGATACTACTCCCTCAGGAGAAAAAAAATCTCGAGCTAAATTTTCTCCAGCATAAAGATAATCATAGCCTACTTCTTTAAAAAAAGACCAAGGCTCCCGACCAGTCGGTGAATTATGAGACCAATAATTAAGAGCGAACATATCGGCGGCCTTTCTTCGAGCCGCCTCGTTAAGATGATCGTTAATTTTTAATTTTTCCAAGCCCAAACTGGCCCTTTCCTGATTAGTTAACTCAACAATTTTTTCTGGCGAAATTTGGGAGGAATATCCCAAAACTGCCGGCTGGGCAAAACGAACCAGTGATAAGCCACTTTGAATCATTAGGAAAACAAAAACTATCGCAACCAAAGATGGTAAATGAAGCAGTTGGGCCCGATAATTATTAGCACTAGAAGGAACAAATAATCGCTGAATTTTTCTTATTTTTTTCTTCATTGATTATCATTTAATGCCAACCAGCCAATCTTGTCAAATAAATCAATCCAAAAACGACCCCCCCATCCGGCAGATCGCAATTTGTTGTATTAGTCTTAAAATACTAATTTATTTTGGTTTCTTTATTAATCCCAAAATAAATTATTATCGCTCCCAACAATAAGGCCAGCAAAAGAATAACCAGCACTCTAGCCCACTTAAAACTAAAATCATCAGGGCTAACATTTTCTTCTGGGCTAGGAAAGGGAGTTTGCTCTTTTGGAAATTCAGAATCATTGTTGGCCATTGTGCCCAAAACCTGAGCAGCTTCTCCTTGGCCAAGTAAAAAACTATCAGTTTTAAA
>JAQVFF010000005.1 GCA_028697345.1 Candidatus Shapirobacteria bacterium | reverse complement strand
TATTATTTTTAAGTATATTGGTTTTGGGCGGAGTTTACTTGACCCAAAGGTTAAAAACCGCTACCCATACCGTTGCTCTCGGCCAACCGCTTTCGGTCAAAGTAGCCAATATTAATAATCAATCAGCAACTGTTTATTGGTTAACCGAAGAATCAACCACTGGTAGTATTAAAATTGACAATAAAATTTTCCTTGATAATCGCGATCAAAGCAGTGGTGAATCATCGGGACGTTATTTTACTCACTATGTCACCATCAGTAATTTAAAACCCGAAGAAACTTATCGCTTTGCCATTATTAGCGAAGGCCAAGTTTATCAGGAAAACAATTTTCAATTTAGCACTGCCAAAACCTTACCCAATCTAAATAAAACCGCAGATTTTGCCTTTGGTATTATTTTGGACCAACAACAACAGCCTTTACCCAATGCCCTAGTGACTCTTTCTTTAACCGGAGCGGCCAATTTAGCCAGTCTAACCGACAAGAGCGGATTTTGGTCCATCCCCTTAAGCACTGCCTACCAAAAAGATTTATCTGGGTTAGTTAACTATAACGATGATAGTCAAATCATTGAGATCTTCGTTGAGTCCCAACCGGGAACAAGTACTACCGTCATTACCAATACCGGCAATGATCATCCGGTGCCGCCAATTATCATTGGACAAAACTATAATTTCTCTCAAAACCCTCCAGTCTCTAAACAACAACCTCAAGATTTTGATTGGACTAGCCCAGAAATAATTGAAAAAATGAACAACACTTTCGTCCCCACAACAATCCCGGAAGAAGAAATCAATTCTACTGGAAAAGAAAACACAATTAATATTAACAACCCCGAAGAAGGGGCAACTATTTTTACCACCCAACCAGAATTTTCCGGACAAGGCCCTGCTAACCAAAAAATTAAAATTATTATTGAATCGTCAAAAAAATACGAAGAAGAAATTACTGTTTCCGGATTCGGGTCCTGGCAGTGGATTCCACCGGACCATTTAACTGTCGGAGAACACACTATTACTGTTGAGTATTATGACGAAAATAATATTCTTCACACCATAAAAAGAAGTTTTACTGTTCAAGCGGCCAGTGTTTCACCCTCCCCGACTCCCATCACCCCTCTGCCTACCATCACCCCGTCACCGACTCCTGTCCCGGCCACACCTACCCTGACTGCTCAATCTGTTACTACCATCACCCCGTCACCGACCCTGACTCCAACTCCCACCGCCGAAATCACTCCTCCGGCTCAAATTGTTTCCGGAAGCTTGACTCCGTTACTTACTCTTGCTATCTTAGGTTTAGGGTTCGTTTATTTTGCCTTTAATATTCGTCAAAAAAAATCATCATGATACCAACTCAAAGACCCCAGCACCAATCACCACCGACAACATCAAAAATTGATCCTGATTTAGTCGCCGCCAAAACTCAAACAGCCAACATCAATTTACCAACTTCAAAATCAACTAAAAATAAAGACCCTAATACTAAGAGCTCTAAAAATATTTTTATAATTGTTGTTATCGTTCTCTTAGCATTAGTTGCAATTGCTGGCGCTTTTCTATTATTAAAAGAACGGCAAGACATCAGAGAAAAAGCCGCTGACGATAGTTTAGTTACCGTTACAACCGGAGGAGTTTGTACCTTGGAATTTATAGTTTCGTCTTTACCTGAATGTTACCAGCCATGCGACCTAAATAACGACCAGTGTCCGGCAGGTCTGGAGTGTCAGAGGGTTTGGGTTCCCTCCTTCCCCTCAGAGCCTGTTCCTGTTTGTGTTAACCCTGAGTGTCCGGAAGAATACAGTTGTGTTTGTCCCACTCCCACTCCCACATTTCCCCTATGTTACGAGTCCTGTGATCTAAATAATGACCAGTGCCCAACGACCCTGGAGTGTCAGAGCATCGAGATTAGCCCGGGTAGAGTGGCCCCTGTTTGTGTTAACCCTGAGTGTCCGGAAGAAAAAAGCTGTGAATGTCCACCTCCGGGTTGTTACGAACCCTGTGATATTAACAACGACCAGTGTCCTGGGGATCTAGTTTGTCAAAGTGCTAATAAAGACGAAAAGGACCCTGCTTCCATTTGTGTTAACCTCGAATGCCCGGAAGAAGAAACCTGTATTTGTCCCACTCCGACACCGACTCCAACACCAACTTCCACTCCAACACCAACCGCTACTACTACCCCCACTCCGACACCGACTCCAACACCAACCGCTACTACTACTCCAACCACTATTGCTCACATAGAACCAACCGAAGAACCAGTTTTAATCACCCAAGTGACACCCACTGCCCCACCCCCAACCGCCCTACCGGAAGCCGGCAGTATTCTTCCCACTCTGGCAGTTATCCTAACTGGATTAATACTAGGAATACTGGGAGTTTTCTTTGTCTTCTAGGTAATGGTTAAGAAAAAAATTGCCATCGTTGGCGGTGGCATTACTGGATTGTATTTGGCTTACCGTCTAAGCCCCAGCTATCAAGTTACTATCTTTGAAAAAGACCGCCAGGTTGGCGGCTTGATATCCGGTTTCAAACTACCCAACTGGGATTGGTCAGCCGACAACTTTTATCATCACTTTTTTGATTCTGATAAAAAACTGATTAATCTTCTGGAAGAATTATCAGTAACTTATTTCTTTAAAAAACCAGTTACCGCTATTTGGCAAAATAATAAACTTAGCGCTTTTTCCTCTCCAAAAGACTTAATTCTTTTTCCCGGACTAAACTTATTTGACAAGCTCCGTTTGGGTGTTGCCGTTTTATCATTGAAAACTTTTGCTAATTACCATTTAATTCCCGATCGGGAGGCAATCAAAATTTTTCCCATCTTAATGGGTCAATCGTCTTACCGGGCAGTTTGGGAACCGCTCATGAGGGGAAAATTTGGCTCTTATCACAACCAGGTTTCGGCTGTTTGGCTTTGGGGCAGAATTAAAAAAAGGTCTGCCAAGCTTGGTTATCCCCAGGGGGGATTTAGCAAATTAATAGAACAATTAGCTAAAAAAATTGTTGATTCGGGTGGACAAATCAAGGTTAACCAGCCAATTAAATCAATCAGCCAATTAAAAAATTTTAACAAAGTTATCTTTACCACCCCTAAGGCTATTCTTGACCAGATAACCAATGACAGAACCATCTCCGGTAAAAAAACTATTTCTTATTTGGCTAGTCTTAATTTAGTTTTATCCGGACATCAACCAATTATTAAAAAGGATCTCTACTGGCTAAACATTGCCGATCCGGCCTGTCCTTTTGTGGCCATAATAAACCAAGCGGGATTAGTCAAACCTTGTCATCATAAAAATAACTATCTAACCTATATTGGTGGTTACTATCGCCAAGACGATCCTGTTCTGGCAATGTCGGCCAATGATATCCTGGCAAAATTTAATCCATTTATCAAAAAAATTAATCCCAACTTTAAAATAAAAAATTATCAGACCCGTCTTAATAAATACCTGTGGGCTCAGCCCATTGTTACTCCTGGTTACCAAGAAAGTCTTCCCCCTTTTAAAACAAAGAAGAAAAATACTTATCTGGTAAATATGGAACAAATTTATCCTTGGGACCGGGGTGTTAATTACGCCATTGAATTAGCCGATAATTCCTAAGCTCAGTTGCTCTTGGTAACTAGTTGTTTTAAAATATAGGTAGATGTTTCACCTAAGGGCGTTGATTATTTCTTTAAGGCCTTACCAATGGGTTAAAAATTTAGCCGTCTATTCTGCTATTCTTTTTACCGGTCATCTTTTCGATGAAAACTATTTTTTAATTACCACTGCCGGCTTCATAATTTTCTGTTTACTCTCCTCAGCCTCATATCTATTAAATGATATTATTGATATTCCCCACGACCGTCTGCACCCAGCTAAAAAATCTCGACCGGTTGCCTCAGGAAAACTACCCGTCGATACTGCCTTTCAGGTATCAGTCGGATTATTCATCTTTGGCCTAGCGGCGGCTTTTTTAATCAGTAGGGGTTTCTTTTTAATTTCCTTAGTTTTCGTTCTTCTTCACCTGGCCTATTCGCTATTCCTCAAAAAACATCCCCCCCTTGACATTTTGGCCATTGCCACCTCGTTTGTTTTAAGAACTTTTGCCGGTGAAACTTTAACCGGTTTTCATATTCCTATTTGGCTTGTTTTTTCGGTTATCTTTTTATCTTTATTTATTGCCAGCGGTAAAAGACGCTCTGAATTAATAAAAGAGGGGCGAGAAACTCGGCCAGCCCTAAAACTTTATCGCCAAGAGCTTCTAAATTCATATTTATCTATTTTTGGCACTGCTACCCTCATTTCTTACGCTCTGTTCACCTTTAGCGCTTCTCCACCCGACTTTAGTGATAAGCTTTTTCGATTTCTTCTCGCCAATTACCCCAAAACTATCGACCGGAAATGGCTAATGATTTCTGTTCCTTTTGTTATCACCGGGTTAATGCGCTATGCTCAACTGGTTTTCCTGGTTCAAGACGGTGAAGTACCGGAGAGAACCATTAAAGACCCCTACTTAATTCTTAGCTTGTTGGGTTGGGGAGCGGCCATTTTTGCCATTATCTATGTCTTCTAGAACAAGTTGCTTTCTGTTAATAATCATTCTAATTATCGCTGCTTTGTTTCGTTTTGGAGGTCTAATGTGGGGGGAAGGCTACCATTTTCATCCCGACGAGAACAACCTCGCCCAAGCAGTGCTCAACTTAAGCCAAAAGAACGATCCTCAATTCTACTCTTACGGTCAATTACCAATATTCCTGTCTCTATTTTCAGCCCAACTATATAATCTCTTTTCTTTTATTCACCAACAAAAAAATATTGACTTTAATGAGATCATTTTCTTTTTACGATTCTGGTCGGCAATAGCTGGAGTAGCCAGTGTTTTTTGGGTTTATTATTTAGGGAAAATAATAATCAACCGCCGGGGTGGCGTAATCGCCGCCCTGGTAACGGCTTTTTTACCTGGGCTAATCCAATCGGCCCACTTTGGAACCACCGAATCACTCTTGGCCTTTTTTTATCTAACCATTATCTACTGTTCTATTAAGCTTTATCAAAAAAGAAAGCTGGTTAATTTTGTTTGGGTTGGTCTGTCTCTAGGCTTGGCCTTAGCCACCAAAGCTTCTGCTGTCCTGTTTATATTGACTCCACTAATGGCAATATTGCTTTTGAAAACAAAGAACTATCCAACCAAAAAGCTATTCCTCGGCCTGTTGACCATGTTCTTAATAGCTTTGGCTGTCACAATTTTTTTCTCACCCTTTTTGGTTATCGACCACCTTAACAGCCTTAATGCTCTTGGTTACGAGGTCGCCATTGCTCAAGGAAAAAAAACTATTTTCTATACTCGACAATTTTTAAATACCAAACCCTTCCTTTTTCAAATAAAAAAAATTTTTCCTTTTTCGATCGGCTGGCCGGTATTATTATTAGCCCCACTGGGGATAATTCCTATAATTACCAATAAAAAAGACCAAAAGAGGTCTTTTCTTTGGTTAATAATTTTAGTACCCGCTCTAATTTTTTTTCTATATCAAGGGCAATTATTTGTCAAATGGACCAGATTCATGACTCCCCTATTGCCGATATTTTCTTTACTGTTTGCCCAAATTGCTGTTTCCATGCCTAAAATAATACAATTCATTGTTTTGGTGGTTTCCATTTTGCCGGGATTAATCTTTTTTGATCTGGTTTATAGTAACCCCGATACCCGTTACCAATTTTCCAATTGGGCAAAAGAAAACTTACCGGAAAGCTCGCTGATTTTATCTGAATCAGGCAATGTTATTAATCTGCCCTTAGAGAAAATAAATAACTTAAAGGTAATTAATTTTGATTTCTACCAATTAGAAGAAAGAAGTTCCCAAGATCAACTTAGTCAGATACTAGAAAAGGCCGATTATCTTCTTGTCCCCAGCCGAAGGATTTTTGCCAATCATCACCAAGACCAATTCCCTAACACCGCCAGTTATTATCAAAAACTTTTTTCTGGCCAACTGGGATTTATCCATCTTAAAACGTTTTCTCCGACCAATCGATGGTTTCCGTTGAATTATTACTACCAGCAAGCTGAAATTAACGCTGAAGAAACTTGGACCGTTTTTGATCATCCTACTGTCAGGATTTATCAAAAAAAGCACCCTTACTCAAAGATGGATTACCAACAAATGCTATTTACAAGTTTCCATGAACAATAATAGCGCTCTTGTTTTTCTTTCCAATTTTTAAGTTAAAAAACTAGAATCAATTCTGGACAAGGCCTCTTTAATGGAATTGACAGCAACAATGTTTTTGTGACCGTTTTCCTTGATTTGCCGCCAATTGGGCACTAACCAAAAGAGCTTTGCCTTAGTCGACGAGGACAACTTTTCCAATACCTCTAAATCATCATCGATAAAAATGTCTAATCCTTGATTATTAATCATCAGGGATTTAAATTGAACTGGATCTTGATTTTTTTGGTTAATAAAAACTTTAGAAAAACAATCAACAAGGCTGTTTTTTTCTAACCATTTTAGGGTTGGGGTTCGTAAAAAACCAAAACGACCAGTAACCAGGTAAATTTCAACACCTTGCCGACAAGACCAACCCTTAATCTTTTTTTTATCAGATGAGGATATTTTTCTTAATCGGTTAATGGTGGTTAAAACTGCTTTTTCCAACCTACTTTTAGGGTAAAAATAATTTAAACCATCGGTGGCGATTATTTTTTTTTCCTTCTTTTTTCTCATTCTAAACCAAAAACGATCTAGGTAGTGTCTGGCTAAAACCCCATCTAAATCAAAACCTATTTTTATTATTTTCGCCATTGTTGATAAACAGTTTAACAGAAAAAACTATCTTTCTTAATTATTTTAAATCAATTACAATAAAACTTATGATTAATGATTTTCTAATTACTTTTTACTGGTGGTTTCTTTTATTTTCTTTGGGTTTAATTTTCCTCCCTCTCACCCAAAAAATATTTAAAAATTTCTTCGATCGGGGTTATTCGTTTTCCAAAATTATTGCCCTAACCCTTCTTTCTTGGCCAATTTTTTTATTGGCCCATTTAAAAATTCTTCCCTTTACTAAGGTCAGCATTCTAATCATTCTAACACTGGCTATAATCACCGTTATTATGGTTTTCAAAAAAAACATTTTCCCCCAAGAAAAATTAATTAAACAATTTGCCTTAGAGGAAATCTTCTTCCTAATAGCTCTTTTATTTTGGTCTTACATTCGTTCTTTGAAACCGGACATTTCTGGACTAGAAAAATTCATGGACTTTGGTTTTGTTAAGAGTTTGGTCAATAACCGTTATTTGCCACCCCCCGATATGTGGTTTGCCAGTGAAACGATTAATTATTACTACTATGGCCATTTTACTGCCGCCTTCTTAACTAAACTTTCAGGATTGTCAACAATAATAACTTACAACCTGATGATTGCGACTCTTTTTGCTTTAACTGTTACCCAAGTTTTTTCTCTAACAGCCAACCTAACAGTTAAAATATTCACTAAAAGTAGAATCGTTATCGGCAGTGCCTTAATTGGTGTCTTAATTGTTGGTTTTGCCAGCAATCTCCACACTCCTTACTACATCATAAGAGATGGTATCCGAAACTATTGGTATCCTAACGCCACTCGTTATATTGGTTATAATCCGCCCACCAACGACAAGACCATTCATGAGTTCCCATCATACTCTTTTGTCGTCGCTGACTTACACGGCCATGTTTCTGGATTACCTCTGGTAATCTTATTTATTGGTCTGGCTTGGTCTCTTGTTCAAGAAAAAAAAACCAACTGGCCAAAAACGGTTTTTTTAGGTTTTATATTAGGAATAATTTATATGACCAATGCCTGGGATCTACCCATTTATCTATTATTTTTAGGGATTATTCTGTTAATTAAACAATTGGCTAATCAAAAAAAACTTATACTCAACGAGCTGATTAAACAAATAATCATTATAATACCGACAATTTTGGTGGTTATTGGTATTTTTGTTTTAACCTCTTTACCATTTAATCTTAATTTCCAATCCATGGCTCAAGGAATTGGTCTGGTTAAAAATCAAACGCCAGTTTTCCAACTACTGATTCTTTGGGGGGGTTTTGGTTTTTGGACGACAAGCTTCTTGATTTTCTTAAAATTTTTTCCCAAGAAAAAATCAGTCGATTTTTTTGTATTTGGATTAATCATCACTGCCTTAATTTTGATCGGCCTGCCGGAAATTATTTATGTTAAAGATATCTATTCGATCGATTTTTACCGGGCTAATACTATGTTTAAATTTACTTTTCAGGCTTACTTGATGCTTGCTATTGTTTCAGGCTATATTATTACTCGGGTCAGTCAAATTTTAAAACCGTTTCCTAAAATAGCTTTTTTATTGACTTGTTTTCTAATCGTTGCCGGTTTATTAATCTATCCTTTTTATTCAATCCCCGGCTTTTATGGTCGATTAAGCTTAAAAAATTTTCAAGGTTTGTCGGGCTTAGGATTTTTGGCTCAAAGATATCCTCAGGATTACCAGGGAATTATCTGGATCGAAAGAAATTTACCAAAATCAGCAACTATCCTAGAAGCGCCAGGCGATAGCTACACCGATTACGGTCGAGTTTCAACTTTTACCGGCCGGCCAACAATTCAGGGTTGGATTGTTCACCAGTGGTTATGGCGGGGAGGCTATGATTTACCAGCCAAACGAGCCAGCCAGGTTGAACAAATCTATCAATCGGCCGAAGTTGAAACAGCTCAAAAATTACTAAAAGAATATTCTGTCAACTATCTCTTTTTTGGCACCCTAGAACAAGAAAAGTATCCCAAGGCCAATCAAGAAAGATTAAACCTCTTAGGTCAACCAGTCTTTAGAGCCGGACAAACAGTGATTTTTAAAATTTTTTAAGTTAGCTTGTGTTTAATATCCTTGATTCCCTTAACCCCCAACAAAAAAAGGCAGTAACTTTCAAAAATGGACCATTATTAATTTTGGCTGGAGCCGGTTCTGGTAAAACCAGAGTAATTACTTATCGAACCGCCTATTTAATTCAACAAGGGTTAGCCAAACCAGAAGAAATCTTATGTATCACTTTCACCAATAAAGCCGCCCAAGAAATGAAACAAAGATTAAAAAAAATAATTCTGTCACTATCCGGCAACCTTCCCTATGCCGGCACTTTTCATGCCTTCTGCGCCAGAACTTTGAGAATTGATGGTCAGGCTATTAATATTCCTCATAACTACGTTATTTGGGACAGAAACGATCAACTAATGATCATTAAAAAACTGCTCAAAAATAAACTAATAATCCAAAAATATTCCCCTTCCAGCCTTATTAATAGTATTTCTCAGGCTAAAAACGAGCTTATTGGTCCCCTAGACTATGCCCAATTTGCCCAAGGCGTCTTTCAGGAATTAGTAGCCGAAATCTATCTTGGTTATCAAAAAGAGCTTCGTTTATCCGGAGCCTTAGATTTTGACGATTTATTAGTTAGGGTAGTTGATTTATTTAACCAGGCGCCGGCCATTTTACAAAAATACCAACAGAAATATCGTTATCTTTTTGTTGATGAATATCAAGATACCAATCAGGCGCAATACCAGCTAACCAAACTCTTGGCTCAAAAAAATCATAATCTTTGTGTAGTTGCCGATGCTTCACAATCAATTTACAGCTGGCGTGGAGCCGACTACCGCAATATTAACAAAATTCAAAAGGATTTTTCTGAAATCACCATTATTAACTTGGAACAAAATTATCGATCAACTCAGAACATTCTTGATACCGCCTATTGTGTTATTGCCAAAAATCAATCTCACCCAATCCTTAATCTTTGGACAGATAATAATCGCGGAGAAAAAGTTGCTATCTATCAGGCTCAAAGCGCTCAAGACGAAGCCCGTTTCATTATCGAAAAAATTATTGCCTTAAAGAAAAATGGTTATTCTTTAAACGACTTTGCCGTCCTTTATCGAACCAACGCCCAATCAAGAATCTTAGAAGAAACCTTACTTCACTATAATGTACCATATTATCTTGTCGGTGGATTTCGTTTTTATGAAAGACAGGAAATTAAAGATATTTTGGCTTTCTTAAGAAGTATTGCTAATCCTTGCGATTCTGCTTCCCAGCAAAGAGTTGAAAAAATCGGCAAAAAAATTTCCAAAACTATCACCGGTTTAGCAAAAAAAATTAATACCAATCAACTGTCAACAATTACTGTTTTAAACCAGGTTCTAGAAAAAAGTGGTTATTTGAGCCGTTTTAAACCAGAAAATGAAGAGGATTTAAGTAGGCTGGAAAACATTAGAGAATTAAAAAGTGTTGCCCTGGAATTCCCTAACCTTGATCAATTTTTGGAGAATATTGCCTTAATGGAGCAAGAGTACTTTCCTCAAGGAAAACTACCAGCCGATCAAAAAAAAGGGGAGAAAATTACCTTAATGACTCTTCACACTGCCAAGGGAACTGAATTTGAAATAGTTTTTTTGGCTGGTATTGAAGAAGGATTATTACCCCACTCTCGATCCCTTTTTGATAAAGAATCTTTAGAAGAGGAAAGACGATTGACTTATGTTGGCATTACTAGGGCAAAAGCTAAATTATTTTTAACTTATGCCAATTCAAGATTGATATTTGGTCAAAACCAAACCAATGGTCCATCCAGATTCTTGGCCGATATTCCCCAAAATCTAATTAAAGAAACTACTTCGTGGCTCTAATTTCAAAACAATCAAGTTGGTAATTTTTTACTTTAATCCGGCTAACTATTTCAAGATCATCAACTTGGGCCAGAGGCGGTCCTTCCTGAAGCCAAACGATCAGTTGATCGATTTCTTTTTGGCTACCAACAGCCTCCAATTCAACTCGTCCACCAAAAGAAGGAGATCGGTTTCTAACCCAACCCTTAAGGCCAATGCTTCGGGCTTTTAGTCGAATAAAAAAACGAAAACCAACCCCCTGAACCCGACCAGAAATAAAAATATGAATTTTGATCATCTTAAAACAGAATTGATTGTTATGTGGTTACATTGTTAAATTGTTAGTGGGTATTTTTCTTTTAAAGATAAGCTCCAGAAGCAAGATGACAATTATTAGTTCTTTGAGTTTTGCTTCTTAGTAAGCTATTATAACAATCAATGACCTCAAAAATCACCACCAACCCTGACAAAGAAGAGTATAATCGATTGGTCGACCACCCAATTCAATCTTGGGCTTGGGGCGAGTTTCGCCAAAAAATGGGAGCCACGGTCAACCGATTCATTATCGATGATAAGTTTGCTGGTCAAGTTTTTTTTTACTCGCTACCTCTTTTACCGCTAACGGTCGGTCATTGTCCTAAAATTAATTTTACCAATCAGAAGCTTATTAACCATCTCCGTTTCTTGGCTAAAAAAAAGCGGGCTATTTTTATCAAAATCGAACCTCAAATATTAAATAGTAAAGAAATGGACAAACAACTGCTTTCTCTAAAATTATCATCCGGTCGAGAAATTTTCTCCCGCTATACAATGACCATTGATCTTGCCCAAAAAGAGAAAGATCTTTTGGCTGGATTTGTCCCCAAAACCAGATACAATATTGGTCTGGCCAAAAGAAAAGGGGTTGAGATTGTAGAAGACAACTCTAATTCTGCCTTCAAGACCTATTGGCGATTAACCCAAAAAACTACCGCCCGGCAGGGTTTTTATGCTCACAACCAAGAGTATCATCAAAGAATGTGGCAAGTAATGAACCAGGCTAAAATTGCTTATTTATTAAAAGCCAATTATAAAAAAGAAACCTTGGCTACCTGGATCTTATTCAAATTCAAAAATACTCTTTATTACCCTTATGGCGCCTCATCGCGAAGACACTGCAATGTGATGGCTTCCAACTTGTTAATGTGGGAGGCGATTCGCTTTGGCAAAAAAGTTGGCTGCCAAAAATTCGATCTTTGGGGAACTCCAGGGCCGAAACCAAAACAAACCGACCCCTGGTATGGCTTTCACCGCTTTAAAGCTGGCTACAACCCAAAAATAATCGAACTGATCGGAGCCTATGACTTAATCATCAATCCCGGATCTTATTATCTATATCAACTGGCCGATGATTTCCGTCGACAATGGTTAAAGATAAAAACTAAATTATAAACTAGTAAATATTTCTAAAAAATATTTTAATTTAAGCGAATCAGATTAACCTGACAATCCAAGGCAATATTTTCGGCCGCAGTCACCAAGGTTTGGTGACCAATAAAACTAGCCACCACCAGTTTTTTGTGTTCCCTGTCAAGCTCAGAAAAGATATCGTCTAATAACAAAACTGGTTGTTTTTGGGTTGCCTGTTCTAAAAATCTTAATTGGCCTAACTTTAACCATAAAACACTTAACCTTTGTTCGCCGCGACTGCCAAAAATTGCCAAATCACGATTGTCAGTAAAAACTAAAAAGTCATCTCGATGAGGTCCAAACAAGGTCTGTCCGGCGGCAATTTCTGCTGACTGTTTTTCGGCTAATTTTTTAGGAAAAATAATGCTTGGTTGATAACTAATTTCATAACCGGCACTTGACTGCTGTTGATTAATAAAGTCAATTAGTTTTTCTCTTCTTTGACTAATTTTTTGACCGTTTTCTAACAAAAGCCTGTCCCAAAAAAATAATGCCTTGGGGGTGGTTTGACCGGCGCGAATTTGTTCCAAAACCCTATTACGAGAACGAAGACCTTTATGATAAGAAAGGTTTGCTCGATAGTAATCACGATCAGATTGATCTAAAACATCATCTAAAAAACGACGCCTAAAAGAGGGCGAGTCGGTAATAATATCTAGGTCTTGAGGAGAAAAAAGCACCGTTAATAAATTACCGGCAAATTTAGCCTGAGGCTTTTTGACTCCATCAGCAGAAAATTGCCTTAGGGGTGTTTTTTTGCCATTAACCTCCCCACGAGAAAGAACTGAAGCCAGTTTAGTTTGCTCACCACCCTCATCAATTACCAAAGCTTTAAGATGAGCCACCAACGATTGATGTTTAATTATCTGGCTGACCTTACCGGCTCGGAAACTTCTCCCGGTAGATAATAAGAAAATTGCTTCCAGGAGATTGCTCTTTCCAGAAGCGTTAGGGCCTAAAATCAAATTTATTCCATTAGAAAATTGAAACTTAATCTGATCGTAATTGCGAAAATCGGTTAAAGATATTTCCTTAAGAAACATAAAAAAAAAGCTATTTTTTAAACTTTCTGTTGGCGAGTTTTTATTGTTGACAGCTGGAACAAAAAAAAGTACTGCGATTGGCCTGTTTTATTCTCTTCACTTTACCAAAACAGCCAAAGCATTCTTTGCCTTCCCTTTGGTAAACTCGAAGCTTATTCTGATATCGGCCCGGGGAAGCGTCAGGCCTAATATAAGCTTGATCAGCGGCACTGGTACCACCATAATCGATTGCTTGAAGCAATATTTTTTTAATTGCCCGGTAAAGATTAGCCACCTCCCGGTTTGACAAAGAATTGGCTTGACGAGCAGGGTTAATTCCCGCCTCAAATAAGATTTCACTAGCATAAATATTGCCAATTCCCGCCACAACAGCCTGATCCATTAAAACTATTTTGATCATCCTTCTAGTATTGGCCAACTTTTTACTAAAGTAGTCTAAACTAAAATCTTTTTCTAATGGTTCTGGACCAAGGCCGGATAACTCTTTTTCAATCTTGTCGCCATCCAATAATTTTATCCAACCAAATTTTCTTAAATCATTAAAAAACAATCTAGAACCATCCTCTAATTCAATAATTACTCTAGTGGTTTTATTGGGCAACTGGTTAGGAGAGAAAGGCAGAGGGTGTCCGACACTGATTGGTTTCCGATTCTTAGACAGATAAATAATCTGACCAGTCATTTTTAAATGAACCAGTAAAGTAAGCCGGCCAACATTAATAGCCAATATCTTGGCTCGACGCCAAAGACGGTCAATTTGTTGACCAATAGTTTTTTGAAAATTACCAAGAAATTGTTTTTTCGACAAAATCTTAATTGAGCTGATTCTTTTACCGACAATCCTTTTCTCTAATTGTCTTTTTACTGTTTCTACTTCAGGTAATTCAGGCACAAATAAAATTTCTAATTTCTAATTCTTAATTTCTAATTAAACCCTAAAGACCAAATCTCTAAAGGTTTATTTTTGAAACAAACTCTTTAACCTCTTTCTTAAATCTTTCTTCGCTAAACTTTTTCGCCCAAGATTGTAGGGTTTTTTTATCCCAGCTTATTTTGTTAAAACGTTTTATTGCCCGACTGATAGTGCCAACGTTGGTATCATTAATTAAAATTCCGGTTTTCCCGTCTTTAACAGACTCCCTAAAACCACCGCCATTAAAAGCAATTACCGGCGTGCCTGCCGCTTGAGATTCAACCACTGTAATACCAAAGTCTTCATCTCTTGCTAAAGCTAAAAAACCCTTAGCTTTAGCATAAAAACAAGCCAATTCCTCATCGGTTACTCGACCCAAGAATTCCACTTTTCCCTGACCGATTCTTATCAACCGGTCCTTAATGACCTCATAACCAGCGGTACCACCAATAATTTTTAAAGGAAAATTAAGGTTTTTGGCCGCAATTACCGCCTCTTCCAACCCCTTCGCCCCAACCAAACGAGAAACAATTAAAAAGTAGTCTTCTTTTGTGGTTAGTTTGCTGGCTTTAATAAAGCGCTCCACTGCCACTGGTGGATAAATCACTTTTGAATCAACCCGATAAAATTTTTTCACTCTTTGAGCAACATTGTTTGAATTTACCAACCAATAATCAACTTTTTGGGCTGATCTAAAGTCAAACTGGCGTAAAAAATGGTTAACTATTAACGCATACCAATAAATCAACCGGTATCTCTGCCAATCACGACTAGTTTGGTAACCATATAAAAATCGTGGTGGAGTATGACAGTAAGCAACAATTTTAGTTTGTGAGCCAACCCGAAAACCCCGAGCAAAATAACCGGAACAAGAGGTAATGACTAAATCATAATTTGATAAATCCAGGCTTTTCCAAATTAAGGGTGCCAAAAACCTTAAGGGGCTATAAAGATTCTTTTTTTTAATTAACCAGGCCCAAGCACTCTCAACTATTTCCCGATCAGTAAAAGACTTAACGGCAACAGATTTTCGATCAGCAAAAGCAGTATAAATTGGCGCTCGAGGAAAAATATCCGCTAAAGACTGCAACACTCTTTCGGCACCACCAAATTCCTTTAAATAATCATGAACTAAAGCAATTTTCACCATCTATAACAATTTAAAACAAGTTCATTTGTTTAGCCTTTTTTTCCAAATCAACCAATAAAGACCGAAAACCCAAGGTTTGAAATGTCGATTTTAATTGATCGGTGTCAATTTGGTCAACCCGATAGCGACTAAGATTAACTCTAATAGGAACCCGGCAACAAATTGTAGCCAAATCAGCCGACAAAAAAACATCACGCCGATACCGAATTAACTTTTCTTTAACCGACAAGGGTTCAACTTGGTCTAGTTTATTATAAATCGCCTCAAGATTGCCAAAACAATTTAAAAGCTTTACCCCGATCTTAGGACCAATCCCCAAGGCCCCAGGATAATTATCGGAATTATCACCGACCAAGCCCTTATAGTCAATTACTTGACCAGGATCAATACCCAAATCTTTTTTAACAAATCTTGAATCGACGATTTGGCCACCTGATAAGCCGTTTCTAGGCAAAAACAAATTAACCCGATTATCAACTAACTGCATTAAATCTTTATCGCCGGTAACAATCAAAACCGGTATCTTTTTTTTGACTTTTTTAACAACAGTGCCGATGATATCATCGGCTTCGTAACCGACCTTTTGACTAGTGGCAACATTAGCCTGATCAAGAATTTGCTTGGTTAAAAAAATTTGATCAATTAATTTTTTATCGGCCTTAGGTCTTTTGGCTTGATAACCAACAAATTTTTCATGACGAAAATTGGGTCCGGAAGCGTCAAGAGTAACTAAAAAGTGATCAGGAGAAAAATCCGTCCAGAGACGGAAAATCATTTTAAAAAAACCGTAAACTGCTCCAGTTGGTTGACCACCAGGAGCAGTTAGCGCTGGCAACGCATGAAAGGCCCGGTGCAAAACGGCATGACCATCAATAATAATCAGCCTATTCTTCATGATCTGCCTTTCTTACCAACAACTTTTTCAAACTCATTTTGATCCAGTGTTTCCTTAACCAGTAATTCCTGAGCCAATCTGTCCAAAACAGGCCGATTTTTAGACAACAGTTTTTGGGATTTTTGATAGGCTTGTTTAATTAAAGCCGCTATCTCTTCATCTATTTTAGCCTTCATTTTAGGCGATACTGGGTCAACTGCCAACCAAGAATCCTCATCATTCTGATCACCCCAAGTAATCGGCCCCAAAGAACCCATACCAAAGTCAACCACCATACTCCGAGCCAATTTATTGGCTTTACTAATATCATCAGCGGCCCCAGTAGTCATCTCTGTAAAAATTAATTCTTCGGCCGCTCGACCACCCAATAAAACCGATAATTTTTCTACCAGTCGAGTCTTGGTTTCTTGGGTTCGATCGTGAGCTGGAGAAATCATTGTGTGTCCCAAAGTTAAACCTCGAGCGACAATTGATACTCGACCAATCGGATCAACATTAGGCAAAAGATGGGCAATTAAAGCATGGCCTGATTCATGATAAGCGGCAATTTCCCTTTCCCTCTTTGATTGCAGTCTTCTTCTTTGCGGTCCCAGCTTTACCTTAGTAGCTGCTTCCTCTAAATCTTCCATTTCGATTGCCTTTTTATTTTGTCGGGCCGCCAATATTGCCGCCTCATTTAACATATTTTCCAAATCTGCTCCAGAAAAACCTACTGTTTGTTTGGCTACTTTCTCCCAATCAACCGATTTTGAAAACGGTTTCCCTTCGGCATGGATCTTCAAAATTGCTCCCCGACCCCGAATATCAGGCATATCCAAAACCACCCGCCGATCAAATCGTCCAGGCCTTAATAATGCCTGATCTAAAAGATCAGGCCGATTAGAAGCTCCAATCACAACAACATTATCATTGGGCGAAAAACCATCCATTTCCACCAACATCTGATTTAATGTTTGTTCTCTCTCATCATGGCCACCGCTGACAGCCCGAGAGCGGGAACGACCAATGCTTTCAATTTCATCAATAAAAATAATTGCTGGAGCGTTCTTTTTTGCCGTTTCAAACAAGTCGCGCATTCTGGCTGACCCAACCCCCACCAACATTTCCATAAATTCTGAACCGGCCATAGAATAAAAGGGTACATTAGCTTCACCGGCTACCGCTCGAGCCAGAAGGGTTTTGCCGGTACCCGGCGGACCAACCAGGAGAACTCCCTTGGGGGTCCGAGCCCCCAAACGACGATACTTCCCCGGATGTTTCAAAAAATCAACCACCTCTTCCAGCTCTCTTTTTGCCTCATCAACCCCAGCCACATCAGCGAAATTGGTGTCTTGTTTACCTTTAAAAAATTGCCTTGCTTTCGATTTACCAAAAGAAAAGATCGAATCTTGGGCTCCCCGAGCCTGTTTAAAAGTATAATAAAAGAAACCGCCAATTAAAACTAAGGGGATAATCGTTAACAAGATATCAATCCAAACCCGAGAAAAAGTTTCATCTTTAACACTAATTCTTAATTGAGCCGGGTCAATTCCTTCTCGCTGTAAAATGGCCACTAAGCTTTCTCCCGACTCCTTCCTGGCAGTAGCTAATGACTGGTCCTGATAATGAAGGTTAATCTGGTTACCCTCAATCTCAATTTCCTCTACCGACTCATTTTTAATATCAATTAGGGCTTGAGAAAAAGAAATCTCTTTTGGTGCAATAGTAAAATTAGCCAAAACTCCCAAAAGCCAAAAAATAAAAAACACCACCAAAACCCAAGTTAAAATCTTCTTAAGGTTAATTTTTACCTCAATCTTCTTAAAGCCTTTATTCACTAATCCTTTAGGGGTGGCTAGCTTTTTCTCTTCTTTGTTTAAAGCCATGAATATATTGTATCAGATAAGGCAAGTTTGATTAAACTAATAAGTAATTTATAAAATATTTTTAACTGGCTTGAGTTTGAAATCAAGAAAACCAACTATTTTGATTAAAATATCAACCAAGATAAAAATTGAGATGACAAAAGATCAATGATATAATGTTTGCTAGGTTCACCGATGTGCGGGGTAGTGTACGGTGGCACGTGAGGCTCATAATCTCACAGATCAGGTTCAACTCCTGACCCCGCAACACAAATTATTATATGATTTTTGAGCAAAGGGCAGATTAGTCTGCCTCGTAAGCCTTGGAGCAAAGGCAGGGTAGCTCAGTTGGTTAGAGCAGGCGAATCATAACCGTCAGGCCGTCGGTTCAAATCCGACCCCTGCCACTTATCAATCGAACTTAAAAAACAAATCCCACCACTGACGCCAACAAGATAAACCAGCATTATTTTGATCTTCTTCTTTTCCATCAAAAACAAAATTAGAGGGTAAAATTAAAATCGACTCTTCTTTGGTTAAACCCAAACTGTCACGAGCCTCTTGTTCTAAAAAGTCTTCAGTTTTAATATAATCAAGCCGGGCCTTAAGGCGTTGATTATCTGCTTTCAGCTGTTCCAAGCTCTGCTGTTCTCTTCTGATTATCAAACCCCGATTAATAAGGCCGATGGTGTTTTGTGACAAAGAAATGATGGCAAAAATCAAAAAAAACAACAAAAAAAACCTAAAAATTTTCTTTATGGTTGACATATCGACCGACTGAGTGTTATTATAAGCTTTAATAAAAACTGACAATAGAAATACTTTTTCTTCACTAAAAAAAATAAACGTTTCTTATTCTTGAGGAAAAATAATCACCCACAGGATTGTTTGATTTTAGATTAAAAGGTAAAACGCCAATGAATAATAATTTGACATCCCTTGACAGCTCTTTAGAGAAATTCTTGGCTCACCTCAAAAACGAGAATCGCTCCAACAACACTATCATAGCATACGAAAACGACCTTAATCAGTTGGTTGATTTTGTTCGTCAAAGCGGTGTTGGTAATATTGGCCAAGTTACTACTAATCACATTGAAAACTTCAAAAACCATCTTTCAAAAGAAAAACAATATACTGATAAAACTGTTTCCAGAAAATTAAACTCCATTAAGTCTTTTTTTCGTTTTCTAATTGATTCTGGAGTTATCGGTCAAGATCCGGCCGATGATATTGCTCATCCTAAAATCAGTCAAAAACCACCCCGAATTCTTTCACCCTTAGAATATCGGGCCTTAAGAGATGTTTGTCGTAATGATAATCGAAGTTACGCTATTGTTGAATTAATGCTCCAAGGAGGCTTAAGAATCTCTGAAGTAGCTAACTTGGAAATCTCTGATATTCAAGAAGACAGAATCATCATTCGACCATATGAATCTCACGAAGAAAGAGTAATTCCTTTAAATAAGGCCGCCAAAAGAGCTATTGAAGACTACCTTGAGGAACGACCAAAAACTAAAAAATCAACCAGTTTATTTATCACCAAAAACGGCAATTCTCTTTTGGTTAGAAATATTAGAAACAGTATTAATCGTTATTTTAAAATTGCCGATATCGACAATGTTTATGTTAACAACTTACGGGATACTTTTGTGGTTCAACAACTTAAGGCCGGTGTTCCTTTAAATGTTGTCTCTAAAATTATTGGCCATAAAAGAGTTTCTTCTACCGAAAAATATCTTCAGTTGGTTGAGGAAAAAGAAACAAATAACATAAAGCTAAAAGAATTGTAGCTTCTTGTCTGTTTGGCCAACATCTCTAAAACAACTCTATTCCCACCGGACAATGGTCCGAGCCGGTAATCCTTTTCAAAATGAAGGCTTTTTTGACCGATCCAGCTAAATCTCGACCGACAAAGCAATAATCAATTCGCCAACCAATATTTCTTGCTCTAGCCTGAGCAAAATAAACCCAAAAAGAATAATTGCCTCTATTTTTATTAAACATCCGAAAAGTATCTTCAAAACCTAAAGCCAACAGGTAGTCGATTCTTTTTCTTTCTTCGGGAGTAAAACCAGTATTGTTTTCATTATCTTTAGGCCGAGCCAAATCAATTTCCTTATGAGCAATATTAAAATCGCCGATTAAAATTAGCTTTTTTTTATTCTTAAGATAAGAAAAGAGTTTGTCGTAAACCGTCATCTTATATTGCATATCCTGTTTTTGACGACCCCCGTTGGGTAAATATAAATTCATTAGAATGAAGTCATCAAATTGAAGTTCTGTTAGCCGGCCTTCATCATCAAAGCGTTTAAAACCTAAAGTTTTATTAATCACTCGGGGTGTTATTTTGGTATAAACAGCTGTGCCACTATAACCGGGGCGTTTAGCTGAATTTAAAATTAATTGATAGCCAGGAATTTGATTAAGTTTTTGGGGGAGTTGGTTTTCTTGAGCTTTAATCTCCTGCAGTCCAATAATGTCGGGGTTAATTTTTTCCAAATTAACCAAAAAATCTTTTTGATAAATCGCCCGTAAACCATTAACGTTCCAGGAAACAATTTTCATCAATTTCTCATTAAAAGCTTTTTTTAACTTTATGGCGTCGAGGTGGGCCGGGATGGTCTCGAACCATCGACTTCTACTTTATAAGAGTAGCGCTCTAGCCCCTGAGCTACCGGCCCAAAAAATTTCTTATCTTCCCAAGGGAGAAAACTTCTTTATTATACCTTAAAAGAAAATTATAACTTGGCTCTGCGAGCGATTTCAGCTTCTACCAAGACTTTATCTTGGCCGTATTTTAACCGAGATAACTCAATAATATTTTTCGCCAATTCCCAATTATCCAAAGATTTTTCTTGAGCCATATCTTTGGTTAGATCTACCGAAAAGGGCGGTACCGGTTCATTGCTGACAATTGTTTTAACATAAGCATTAAACCTTTCGATATTAAGCAGGTCGTTTTCGCTAAAGTCCGGTTGAAATTCATGTTGAAGATATGAAGCATCAGCTACTCCCACCCGAAAAGAAACCAGAGTACCAACATTACCAAAAACAGCATTTTTAACCTCCTCATCCATCTGGCCAATAAACTGGTTGGCTACCGTTAAATTAAGATGATATTTCCTGGCTTCTGATAAAATCTGGGCGAAATCCGGAGTGGCAAAGTTTTGGAACTCATCAACATAAAGATAAAAGTCCCGCCGGGCATCTTCAACCACATCCTGACGACTCATAGCGGCAATCAACAATTTAGGCACTAAGACTAAACCCAAAAAAGAAGAATTCTCTTCCCCAATCTTACCTTTAGCTAAATTAATCAATAGTATTTTTCCCTCATCCATTACTTTTCTAAAGTCAAAAGCCGATTGTGATTGGCCGATAATGTTGCGCATCATCGCATCAGTGACAAATCGGCCAAACTTGGAAACAATATAATCCAAAACCTCACTTTTATGAAAATCAGAGGTTTGGGCAATTTGATCGGTCCAGTAGCGTTTCACCATTGGATCTTTAACCTTAGGTAATAATTCCCGAACATAAGAGGCATCGGTTAATGCCCGCACTACCTCAACAAAGGTTGCCCCCGGCTCAGACATCACTGTCATCATGGCGTTTCTGATGGCATGTTCAAAACGAGGACCAATAATACCAGTTTTATAAGGATCGTAAAGCTTATACATTAAATTAATAATCGAGGAAGTAACAAAATTCTTTTGTTCTTCAGTATAAGCTTCCAGTAAGTTTAAACCCATAATCCGAGTGGTGTCAGAAGGATCAAAGTAAATCACATCTTCGGCTCGCTCGGGTGGAATTCTTGGTAAAATTTTTTCAATAGTATCGTGGGGGTCAATAAAACAAACCCCCTTCCCTTCTTGAATATCTTGAATGATCATTTGTTTTAATAATTCTGACTTGCCGGTACCAGTTTTACCAATAATATAAATGTGCCGGCGCCGATCATCTTCGGAAAGACAAACCGGCCGGATTTCTCCCCGATGGACGCTTTTACCCAAATATAGACCGGTTTTAGGCACTTCGGGAGGAACAGAGGCCCTTTTAGCGTTCAGCCAAGCAATATTGGGAGTCTCGACTGTCTTATTAGGAAGATGAAAAATCGTTGCTAGTTCTTCGGCGTTGAGAATAGTCTTGCTCCTAAGCGGTGACCAAACCGGTAGATAACGATAAACAAAATCAATCATAAAACTTCTCTTTAGCCAAATCTTTTTAGAAGTAAAACTGTTTTGATCCGAATTAAATTGAGACAAGGCGCTTTTAATTGAGGCCAAATGGGCCTTGGCCTGATCAGTGGTTTTGGAGCAAACCACCACTCTTAATTCAATTTCGAATCCCGGTTTGGAACATTTTTCTTCAATCTTCTCCAACGCCTTGCTATCGACCTTAAATTGAGCCTCTTCGGGGTTAGCTTCTCTTTTTTTGGTAGTCGATAAAAAAGACTGGCCCATTTTTTGCCAACTGCTATCGGTTGGAGCAACCAAGACTTGAATGGCAATCCCCTCACCGTCAACCAGTTTGGATAGGGTAGAGGTCAAGGAAGATAAGGGATCAACTGAAAAATCCTGGTAAGTTTTAATAGGATAAAAGGGGGATTTTTTAAACTCAAAAGCGGCATAAGCCACCTTGCCTTCCTTGGTAAAAATTTTATATTCATCAATTCTTTTAATAACCGCTGTCGGATAAAGGCCGTAAATTTGCCGTTCGACCAAGTCAACTTTTTGTTGGGGAACGGCAAAATAAAAACGAATACTGTCCTGGGTACCGACAATTTCAACAGTAAAAAAAAACCTGGGCTTCAAAAAAGAAAATCTTCCACCGACTTTCAATGAATGAAGATTAGTGAATAATTGCTCGGCGGCATCAATTTTAATCTCATTATCCCGAGGTAAAATAACCTGTAGCAAGGTTAAATCCAAAGAGTGTTCTTCCCGTTTTCTTTCCCGCCACAATAAAAATAATAAGTAACTCAAAAAAAATATTACCACTAAACAAGCAACTACCACCAACCCCAAGAAAAAATAACGAATCATTAGGCCGATTAAATCGTTTAAATTTTCAATAACCATCTTTATTCACTTTTAAAACCAACCTGGGATTCTAACATTTTGATCAGCCGTTTGGACCATTCTGCCAACCAACGCCAAGAATTTTCTATTGACTCTTTCAGGCCTAAATTATATTCAGTTAAAGTTAAAGGTAAAATGATTTTAGGTTTTTGGGGCTGGATAGAGGTAACCAGTGGCTGTCCCGTCTGATCATCAACCACCTGATCTGACAAAAAATAATCTTCTTTTTCAATTTTTTCTAAATAACCCTCTACCCCAGGGGCAATCTCCGGTAAACGACCAATCTCAATAATATCGGCTGTTTCGGAAAAATCCTCCCGAGAAATATTCTTTGGTTCCTTTTCTTTATGAGAAACTCCGGTTAAGTTGGTATCACTGATCATAGTAGTCCCATTGTAGCTTATCTAATCAAGAAGATAAAGAGAGGTTCTTTTAATCTTCTATATGAGAATCGACTCTACCGGGGAGTATAAGGAAAATTAAAAGTCAGCATCAACCTGGGGAATAATTGACTGGGCCGCTGTTAGTAAACAGTTAAGCTCCTGACTAGAAAAAGGCAAAAATTGATCAAACTCTGCTTTAAGGCAGTTCTGCGGTAAAAATTTTTGTAAATGCCAAACCAAGCTTTCAGGATTAATTTTATTTTTAGTAGCTACAACCGCTATCTCTTTAGCCAGAATCGCTATGTTTTTTTTATTGTGGATTGTTGGCACCAGAGTTGTGCGCAACTGATATTCAAGACCGCTGGTAATAATTAAAACTAAGGATTGGGCAATTTTTTCATAACTAATTTTAGTCAACAAAGAATAATTTTTTTTGTCTACTTTAATATCCATGGCAATAAAATCAACTAATCTTTTTTTAATTAGTTCTTTAACCACCCGGGGTCGTCCGCCATTAGTATCCAACTTTACCAAAAAACCCAATTTTTTGATTTTTTGACAAAATTGCATCAAACCAGGCTGAATAGTTGGTTCACCGCCAGTAATGCAAACTCCATCCAAAATGCCCCCGCGTTTAGACAAAAAATCGAAGAAGTCTTTTTCTTTAACAACAGCCAAAGAAGAATTTTTAAAATTGGCCCAAGAAACCAAATCTTTATTATGGCAAAAGGGACAAAAAAAATTACAACCTATTGTAAAAACAGTGCAAGCCACCTTGCCGGGATAATCAATCAAGCTTGTTTTTTGAAGACCGCCAATTAGCACCTTGTAATTAATTTCTAATTTCTAGTTCTCAACTTCCAATCAAATTCCAAATGTTTTAAGAAATAATCCCCAGAGGATGAAATGAAATTCATTTATTAGATTGTTGTATTGCCAACGATTTTTGGGTGTATAGAATCAATCTTAAAAACAATATAACAATTTAGCAATGTTTTTTATCTTTAACTTTAACCCTGGACTATCAACTATCAATTAGACTTGATATTCTTTTCTCATTTGGTACTCAGCCGCTTTACCCTCATTCCACTGACTAACTGGCCGTAAATAACCAACAATACGAGAATAAACTTCACAGGGGGTTCGATCTTTGTTAGTTAATGGTTTCTTTTTGGTCATAATTCACACCTCCCTTTATAAATTCCTAATTTCTTAACCATTTATTTTTCCCGATAACCAATTTCTTGATCACATTTGGGACAAAACTGCCATTCGCCTTTTAAATAACCGTGTTTGGGACAAACAGAAAAAGTTGGAGTTAAAGAGAAATAGGGCAGTTTATAATTTGCAGTAACTTTTTTGAGCAGGTTCTTAACGCTGACAATATCCGGCAGGCTTTCACCCAAAAAGGCATGAATCACTGTTCCTCCAGTATATTTACACTGCAACTGATCCTGATGATCCAAAACCTCAAAAAGATCGCTGGTATAATCAACTGGCAGATGAGTCGAATTAGTATAAAAAGGGGCCTCTTTTTCTTGCTGATAGGCTTCTTCATTGGCACAAACTATATCGGGAAATTGTTCTTTATCTAAACGAGCAAACCGATAGGCAGTGCTTTCTGCTGGAGTAGCTTCTAAATTAAACATCTCGTCAGTTTCTTTCTGATAGATAAGGATTTTTTCTCTCATATAGTCCATTACCTCCAAGGCAAAATCCCGACCAGAAGGGTCAGCAATGTTCTTCCCTAATAAATTAACTAAAGCCTCATTCATACCGTTAATACCAATGGTGTTAAAGTGGTTACGCCAATAAGTCCCATTTCTTTGATAAATATCAGCTAAATAATAACGACAATAAGGATAAAGACCGTCATTAGTAAATTTTTCTACCGATTCTCTTTTAATTATTAAAGACTCTTTAGCCAAATCCATCAAACGACCCAAAAGAGTAAAGAATTTTCTTTTAGCAAATCCTTCACTCTTTGAATTCATCTTGGCCAAATAACCAATTCTGGGTAAATTAATGGTTACCACGCCAAGCGATCCGGTTAATGGATTAGCAGCAAAAAGGCCGCCTCTTCGACGTAGCTGGCGATTGTCCAAACGTAGCCGACAACACATACTCCGAGCATCATCAGGATCCAAATCAGAATTAACAAAATTAGAAAAATAAGGAATACCGTACTTTCTAGTCATTTCCCAAACCGCTTCTAGGTTTTTATTATCCCAATCAAAATCTTTAGTAATCGAATAGGTGGGAATAGGAAAAGTAAACACCCTCCCCTGATAATCACCCTCCATCATTGTTTCGGCAAAAGCCCGGTTAATCATGTCCATTTCTTTTTGAAATTCCTTATATTTGTCTTTGGTTGGCTTGCCACCAATAATGACTGTTTCTTCGCCAACCATTTCAGTTGGATGAATATCAAGAGAGAGGTTGGAAAAAGGTGTCTGGAAACCTACTCGAGTAGGTACGTTCATATTGAAAACAAATTCCTGAAGAGCTTGTTTGGTTTGTTTATAGGTCAAGCCATCATAACGAATAAAGGGCGCCAAATAAGTATCAAAATTAGATATTGCCACTGCTCCAGCCACCTCGCCCTGAATGGTATACATAAAGTTAACAATTTGACCCAAGGCACTGGAAAGGTGCTTAGGAGGAGCACTATTAACTTTCCCAGAAACGCCACCAAAACCCTTAATCAAGAAGTCTTTTAAATCCCAGCCGGTGCAATAGGCTGAAAGAGAAGATAAATCGTGAATATGAAGATCACCCTGGCGATGAGCCTTTCTAATCTCTCGAAAATAAATTTTATTCAACCAAAAGTTAGCCGAAATGATGCTGGCCACATGGTTGTTCAAACCCTGCAAGGAATAGGTCATGTTAGCGTTTTCTTTAACCCGCCAATCACCTTGATTAAGATATTTTTCTGTTAACTCATCGGCATCAACCAAACTGCTGACACTTCTTAACTTTTGATGGAGTTGGCGATAAAGAGTATAGGCGCCATGAACATCTTCATGGCCATGTTTAACCAGAGCTTGTTCAACGATATCCTGAACCTGTTCTACCTCAGGAATAATAGAAGAGTTAAAGCGCTTTTCTAATTCGCTAACTACTTCCTGGGTTAGACAACGAACTTCTCTTAGATCATTTTTACCGGAAGCTTTAAAGGACGCTTTAATTGCCCTTTCGATTTTATTTGGGCTAAAGGCCACCACTCGGCCATTTCTTTTCTTAATTTTAGTGATTTTTGTTTTGATTCCTGTTCTGGCCATTTCTAAAACCCAAAAAAACTTCTCAAATAATTAATAAATAAAGAAAAGCCAAGTTATAAAAACAGACTTTTCTTAAAAAATCGAGGCAACTTTGCCTCGATTACTCCCGACAAGGGCAGATTCTATTTCGGGGTCTTCAAGTATCATCCATTAAAAAGCAACTACCCCTTTGGTGTCAACCACCAACTTCTGTATCAAAAAGAGTCGAAGAAAAAATAAGAACTAAAATGGCCAAAAATTAAATATTAACAGTCGGTTACTTCCAGGCGTCACAAACCATTTTAAAAGGACAGAAATCACACCAAAAACCAGGACTAGGAATAAAATCGCTTTTATTAATAGTTTCAATAGTTTTTATTAATTCTTTTTTAGTGTTAATTAACTGCCGTCTGGTTTTTTTAACTGATATTTTTTGACCCTCTTTTAAAAAATAGAAAGTGCCCGTGAGGTTATCGGGATCAGCCGCCAAAATACCTGGATCGGTTGCCGCCAAGAGATATAAACTCATCTGCAAACTTTGGTTGGCTTTTTTTTGATCTATTGCTTGACCAGTTTTATAATCAACAACTTCCCAACCGCTACTTTTTTTGTCAACCCGATCAAAAACACCAGTAATTCTAATCTTGCCAGTTAAGAAAAAGTTAAATTTTTTCTCTAAAAAATAAGGTAAATTCTCTTGATTAAATTCCTGTTGGTAAAAATGTTCCAGCATCGCCTGACCCTCCTTAAAAAGCCGTTTTTCGTGAAGACGAGAAGAATAACCGAAAGACAGCCAATTCTTCTGATAAAGAGCCAGTAAATCTTTTCGACTAACCCCACCAACAGTCTTTGCTTGCTTGAAAAGCTGATGAAGGGTTTGGTGGATGGTAATACCAAAATTTTGAGCACCAGTCGAAGCGGTAGGAATTCTTTGCAAGTATTGATAACGATATTGGGCCGGACAATGCTCAAAAGCGGCAATTTGAGAAAAAGAAAAATAAT
>JAQVFF010000004.1 GCA_028697345.1 Candidatus Shapirobacteria bacterium | reverse complement strand
CTGTGCTATCATAACTCAAGAAGATTATCAGCTCCTTAATCTTAGTAACAATATTATTAATCAAGAACAAGAATGGTTATTGATAAAGTAGCTCCTAAAATTTCTGTTAATGTTATTGCCAGAAATGAGGCGGATGATATTGCCGAGTGTCTTGTTTCGGCCCGTCTTTTGGCCGACGAACTAATTTTTGTTGATATGGAATCAGACGATCAAACCAAAAAAATTGCCCAAAAATTAGCTGATCGGGTTTATTCTCATCCTCAAACTGGATATGTTGAGCCGGCTAGAAATTTCGGTATTAAAAAGTGTTCTGGTGATTGGGTTTTTATTTTAGATGCTGATGAAAGAATTACTCCAAGGCTAGCTCAAATTTTAAAGAAAAAAATACTTCAGGTTGACGACAATGTTGGAGCGATGGCAATTGCCAGGAAAAATATCAATTTTGGTTTTTGGCTAAAGAGGGGCGGTTGGTGGCCTGATTATCAGGTTCGTTTTCTTCGTAATAGAGACTTCCTTGATTGGCCCAAACAAATTCACAGTTTTCCTAAGGTTAAAGGAAAAATTATTAACATTGAAGAGCCCTTTATTCATTTGGCTATTAAAAATATTGAAGAAATGCTGGAAAGAACCATTCGTTATTCTGAAAAAGAGGCTAATCTTCTTTTTCAGGCTGGCAGGCGTACCAGTTTGTTATTAATGGTTCGTCGAATGCTAGGAGAATTTTGGCGTCGGGGTATTAAAAAACAGGGACTCCTGGATGGTCCGGCCGGTATTATTCAGGTTATTTATCAGACCTTTTCTGTTTTTATTACTCAGGCTCGACTTTGGGAGAAACAAATTAATAACGATAATGATTAAAAGGGCCGCTCTTTACACACCGTACGCTAAAACCCTTGGAGGAGGGGAACGCTATTTATTAACCCTGGCTCAAGTTCTTCTTGATTCCGGTTGGCAGGTTGAAACCACCTTTGAAAATAAAAAGTTGCTTGATCAAGCTCGGCAAAGATTTAACTTGTCTTTGGAAGGACTTGATCTTCTTAGTAAAAACAAGTTTTATAAGGGAAAAATTAGCAATTTTTTAAGATATCGGGGTTACGATTTATTGTTTTGGGTTTCTGATGGCAGTATTCCCACCATGTTGGCTAAAAAAAACTGGTTGCATTTTCAAGTTCCTTTTCACGACTTGAGCGGTAGATCTTTATTCAATATAATGAAGTTGAGATTAGTCGACAAAGTGATCTGCAATTCCCACTTTACTAAGAAAATTATTGATCTTGAATATGGTGTTGATTCTTTCGTTTGGTATCCACCGGTTTCCACTGAGGACTTTTATTTTGGAAAAAAAGAAAATGTGATTTTGGCTGTTGGTCGATTTGAAGCTACAATGAGTGTTAAAAGACAAGATGTTTTGGTGTCTGTTTTTAAAAAATTAGTTGACGAGGGTTTAAAAGGCTGGAAGTTGATTTTAATTGGCGGTAGTTTAGCACAAGAAAAAGAAAACCGTTTTTTAAATAAACTTAAGGAAGAGTCAGAAAATTACCCAGTTGAATTCAGGGTTAACGCCCCTTTTGGAGAATTAAAAAAGGCCTATTCTAGGGCCAAAGTTTTTTGGCACGCTGCCGGGTATGGTGTTGATGAGCAAAAAGAACCGGAGAAAGTTGAACATTTTGGGATGACCACTATTGAAGCGATGGCCTCCGGTTGTTGGCCTTTGGTTTATGCCGCTGGTGGTCAAAAGGAGATTTTTGAAAATTTTTACCAAAAAGACCTTTGTTTATGGGTTTCTAAAGAAGAGCTCTTACAAAAGACTAAAACAATTATTAAATCTCTGCCAAATCAGGAAAAACTGATCGATCTTGCTCAAAAATTTTCTGTTATTAATTTTAATAAAAATGTTCAAAAAGCTCTTTAATAAAATTGAAGCAGATTTTGATATTACCGTTTACCTTCGGTATTGGCCGATTTTAAAAAAAATCACCACCTTAAATAATCCTAAGCTTAGCGTAGCCGAAATTGGTTCGGGCAGTTTTGGTATTGGTCCTTATTTGAAAAGGCCTTTTACCGGCTTTGATATTGCTTTTGGTAAAAAGAAGTCAACTTTTTTAAAGCCGGTTGTTAGCTCTGCGGTTAAAATTCCTACCAACTTTAATAAAAAATTTAATTTAGTAATAAGCGTTGATATGTTGGAACACTTGTCGCCAGAAAATCGGCTTAAGGCATTGCAAAAAATGGTTTCTTTAACCAATCAGCATTTGTTAGTTGCTTTTCCTAGCGGTCGAGTCGCTTTTTTAGCCGATAAAATTCTTAATTGGTATTATCAAAGAACTCATCAAGAAAAATTTGACTTCTTAACAGAACACCTTAGGTTTCCCTTGCCCGACGTTAAAAGTGTTAAAAATCAATTAATAAAAATAGCCCGAAAAGACAATCGAGAAATTATTTTTTTGGAAGCAGTCGGCAACACCAGTGTTTTTATTTATTTAGGTTTGTTGTTTTTTGGTTTTAGTCAAAATAAATATTTAACCAGAATTTATTCATTAAGCTTTTTTTTAAAAAAAATATTTTCGAAGATCAATTTTTTGCCTTATAGAAAATTAATTATTTTAGAATTTAAAAAATGACTGATATTTCTATTATTATTCCCAACTGGAATGGTGAAAAACAGTTGGCCAAAAATTTACCCATTTTGGTCGATGTTCTTAGTCAATCTAAAATAAGAACAGAGATAATTGTTATTGATGATGCTTCTTCTGATAACAGCCTGATTATTATTGAGAAATTTAAAAAAGAAAATCTTTTTAAGAATTTTACTATTCTTAAAAAGAACATTAACAAGGGATTTGCTGATAGTGTTAATCGGGGAGTGGCGGCCGCTAAAAGTAAAGTTGTTTTTTTGCTTAACACCGATGTGGTAATTAAAAAAGGTTGTCTGGAGGCTCTTTTGTCTCATTTTAAAAAAAATAATGTTTTTGCTGTTGGAGCCAATGCGGATTGGCAATTAGGGATTATTCGTTTTGAAGACGGTTTTTTAGACATCTCTTCTCCCAAGAAAGTTTCTCCGAAAATGATTGTGGCTCAAAAATCTTTCTGGGTATCTGGAGGCCATGCCGCTTTTAGAAAAGATCTTTGGCAAAGGTTGGGCGGTATCGACACTCTTTTTGCTCCATTTTATTTTGAGGAAACCGATCTTTGTTATCGGGCTTGGAAACGGGGTTATCAGGTTCTTTGGGAACCAAAGGCAAAGGTTGAACACCATCATGAAGAAAGTGTTATTCGACATAATTTTCCGGCCAATTATATTAATTTTATTGCCCAAAGAAACCAATTATTTTTTATTTGGAAAAACGTTCATAATCCACAAATGCTAAGGGAACACTACTTTAATGTAATGAAGCGAATAATTAGTAATCCTAAATATATTATTATTTTGTTATCAGCTCTTAAGGGATTATCTCAGATTTTAATCAAACGCCGGATCGAACAAAAAGAAGCGATTTTGTCAGACCGGGAAGTGCTGGAATTGGTAGCTAATAATTAATAATCGGCGTAGCAAGTAATGAAATTAACAATTTATTCATGACGACCCTATCAATCATCATTGTCTCTTATAACACTAAGAAATTATTACAGGATTGTTTAGAATCCATTAAGCACTCATTAGCCAAAGATAGCATCAAGGCCCAAATAATCATTGTTGATAATAACTCCAGTGACGGTACCCAAGAGTATTTAAAACAACTAACAGTTGATAATCAAAAATTAACAATAAAAATAGTTTTAAATGATGAAAATTTCGGGTTTGCCAGGGCTGTTAATCAAGGAATTAATCAATCTGATGGTAAACATCTTCTTTTATTAAATTCTGATATTAGGGTTTTAACCGGATCAATTGTAAAATTGATTGAAGTAGTTGAGAAGAAAAAAAACATCGGCTTGGCTGCTCCAAAATTGTTGAATAAAGATGGGAAAACCTCACAACCTTCTTGTTATAACCAACCAACGATTAAGCGAGCTTTTCAGGAGTATTGGTTAAAAAAAGCAGGTTCTTTTGAAAAATACTTACCTCGAGGTGGTCATCCGATTATGGTTGAAGCAGTGGTCGGGGCGGCCATGTTAATTCCCAGAACTACCATCGATGTGGTTGGTCAATGGAACGAGGCGTTTTTTATGTATTATGAAGATTTAGATTTTTGTCAAAGAGTAAGAAAAACAGGTTTAAAAGTTTGTTATGTGCCTCAAGCTAAAATGATCCATCATCATGGTGCCAGTAGTAAAAGAAAACCAAACAAGGCTAATCGGTACTTAGTCGAAAGTAGTAAAAGATTTCATGGGCCGATTAATTATTTTTTAATTACTTCCATTATTAGAATATCGGGGTTTATTAAAAAACCGTATTTTATTGCTTTATTGTTATCAACAATTATTACCGTTGCTTTGTTGACGGTTTTAATTTTTTACTTCAGGTAAGAACAGTAATGAATAGAAAAAAACTAGATCCGGTTAATTTTAAATTGGTTTTTCTTTTTTCTTTGTTTTGGCGGTTATTTGTTTTAATTGTTGCTGTTTTAGGATATTTTTTCTTAGCTCAAAAATATGCTCCGGCCCGCTTGATTAATTGGCCCTGGAATGGGAATTTTTTATTTTGGTCTTGGGCTAATTTTGATAGCGAACATTTCTTACATATTGCCGAATTTGGCTATGGTTATAGCCGGCATTTGCCGACCTTTTCTTTTTTTCCTGTTTATCCGTTAATGTTAAGGTTTTTGAACAAAATTTTTTTTGATTATTTTATTGCTGGTCAAGTAATTATTTTTATTTTTTTACCAGCAACAATTTATTTTTTTAACTGTTTTTTAAAAAAAGAGAACTTTGGCGATAAAAAAATATGGCTGATAAATTTTTTATTTTTGTTTTGTCCGGGAGCGGTTTTTTTAAATGCTTTTTATACCGAACTACCGTTTCTTTTTTTTGTTATTACCAGTTTGCTTTTTCTTAAAGAAAAGCGTTACTGGCTTGCTGTTTCGATGGGATTATTGGCTTCGGCCACTCGGGTAGTAGGTGTCTTTATTGTTCCGGCTATTTTTTGGCAATTATTTCAAGATAAAAAAATTTCTTGGCCTAAAAAAATCTTTTTTTCAACCCTGCCCTCTCTTGGTTTAATTGGCTATAGTTTGTTTTTAGGGATTAGGTTTAATAACCCGCTTTTATTTGGTTTATCTCATCAGTCCTGGGGCAAGGCTCAAATTGTTTTTCCTATTCAAACGTTAATTAATTATTTATCAACTGTCTTCTTTCCACCGATTGAATTATCGCGGTTTAATTACTATACGGTCGTTATTGAGTTTTTGATTACCCTGCTGGCTTTGGCAAGTTTTATTTATTTGTGGTGGCAGGCCCTAGAAAAGAAGCGCTTGGAACCGATATTAATTTTTTCTACCCTAGCCTTTGTTTTGCCTTTATTGACTGGTTCGTTGGGAACGATGCCTCGATATTTGTTAACTTTTCTAGTTCTTTTCCCTTTTTGGGCTAATATTTTTGTTAAACTAAGACTAGTTTTTCGGGTAATTTTAACCATCTTAATACTTGTTGTTTTTTCCTCCGGAGTGGTTTTATTTACCCGGGGTTATTGGTGGGGGTAAAAATTTGCAACGAGGAAGAAACTAAAATTCAGCATGCGCGATATACAACAATACATCAATAAATTTTAAAATGAAGCTTTTCTTTAAATCTTCCATTTTTTATTTAGTTTTAATTCTTACTTTAGCTGGTTTTTTGCGTTTTTTTCGACTTGATCAGGTTCCTCCGTCTCTAAATTGGGATGAGACAGCGATTGCCTATAACGCCTATTCCATTTTAGAAACTGGTCGAGATGAATGGGGGAGAGCTTGGCCTGTTTTAGGCTTTGAGTCCTTTGGTGAATATAAACTGCCAGTGTTTATTTATGCCACTGTTCCGGGCATTTGGTTGTTTGGTCTAAGCAGTTTAGGTGTTCGTTTTATGCCGGCTTTGTTTGGAATTTTGGGGGTGGGCTTAACTTATTATTTGGCCAAAGTATTTTTTAAAAATGAAAAAATAGCTTTATTATCTGCTTTTATTTTAGCGATTGATGTTTGGCATTTGCAGATTACCAGGGTTGCCTTTGAGGCTGGTTTGGCCCAGTTATTATTGTTAATATCGATAATTTTTCTTTATCAATCAAGGAAAAAGGCGGTTTTTTTACCCCTATCTTTTCTTTTTGCCTCTTTATCAGTTTATACTTATAATTCTTCACGAATATTTGTTCCTCTTTTCTTTTTAATCATTTTTTTCTTTGATCGAAAAATTTTTTTACAAAATAAAAAGAATCTTTTTCTAGGTTTTTTAATAGCGGCTTCTTTTGCCCTGCCTCTTGTTGCCAACTTCAATAGTCCCGTTATTCAAGGACGCTATGATTTAATCAGTATTCAGGGTGATCCGGGTTTCGTTTTAAGAATTAACAATGCTCGTGGTCGTCTTTGGGGGGCTGGTTGGCCAGATTCGCTGGCCAAGTTAATTCATAATAAGTTTACTCATTATTTTTGGGTTTTTAGCATGAATTACTTAGCTCATCTTTCGCCTGATTTCCTGTTTTTAACTGGAGCTGAACATACCCAGCAGAGTATTCCCGGCTTGGGTCAATTTATGATTATCTTATTTCCGGGATTGGTTTTTGGGGGATTTCTTTTAGGGAAAAAGTTAATTAAAGAAAAATCGTTTTCTTCTCTTTTCCTTTTTACTCAAATTTTGCTTTCTCCGGTTGCCGCCGCCACCACCATGAACTCCATTCCTCATGCTTTAAGAACTTTTTGTTCTTTACCGGCCTGGCAAATAATTATCGCTTATGGCCTTTTTGAAGCTTGGCAAGCACTTAAAAAAACTAAAGCGGGAAGAATTATTATTATTGTTTTTATTATCCTTTTGGGAATAAACTTTGGCTACTATTTGAAGCAGTACCATTTGGTTTATCCTCGGGAAAAAGCCAAAGACTGGCAATATGGTCATAAAGAAGCAGTCGGGTTTATTTTAGATAATAGAAATGAAAACGATAAGGTTTTCTTTACTCGCCATTATGGCGAACCTTATATTTTTTTCATTTTTCATTCCCAATACTCTCCCCAAAAGTATCAAGAAATAAAAAAAACTAGAACTTGGCGTTACGGCTGGGTTTGGGTTGATCAATTTGATAGATTTTATTTTCCCGATTTTTCCGATCCGGGCGACTCGGTTAGAGAGATCGCCCAAAGAGAAGAAGGTGGGTTGTATTTTGTTGGTAAGCCCGGTGATATTCCGACCGATTGGTTAATCAAGACAATTTATTATCCTGACGGGAAACCGGTATTCGAGATTGGTTTTAAAGAATAATATCGATATAATAAAAGTATGGTTGGTTTATCGGTCGCTCTTGCCACTTACAACGAAGAAAAGAATCTTGGCCAATGTCTTGAAGCCGTTAAAGATTGGGTGGATGAAATCATTGTAGTTGATGGCTCGTCAACCGATGGGACCAGAAAGATTGCCAGGGATTACGGTGCCAAAGTTATTAAAACCACCAATAAAGCAATCTTTCATGTTAATAAACAAATGGCTATTGATCAATGCCAAGGAAAATGGATCTTACAGCTTGATGCTGATGAAGTTATTGCTCAAGACTTAAAGAAAGAAATTTTAGGCATTATAAAAACAAGGAGTGATTTTGATGCTTTCAGTATTAAAAGAAAGAACTTTTTTTTGGGTCGCTGGTTGTCTAAAGGGGGGCAATATCCTGATAGCGTAATTAGATTTTTTAAGAAGGGTAAGGCATATTTACCATGCCGATCGGTTCACGAACAAATGGAAGTTCCTTCCGGTAAAATCAGCCAGTTTTCCGGCCACCTGCTTCACCATCCTTATCCTGATTTTGCCGAATATTTAGTAAAATTTAACCGCTATACCGAATTAACCGCTCAAGAATATTTGAGTGACTCTAAGTTAAAACCAAACTTTTGGTATTATTTTTTAATAGAGTTGAAGGCGATAAAAGAGTTTTTATTCCGTTATTTTCGCCATAAGGGTTTTTGTGATGGTTTTCCTGGATTAATTTTTGCTTTTTTTTCCGGCCTTCATTATCCGGTTGCTTTTATTAAATATTGGGAAAAAAGCAAACTAAAGTGAAAAAAATTACCGTTACCATTGATATTTCTCCCTTAAAAAATACTAACCGTTTTCGGGGGGTAGGTTTTTATACCAAGAATTTAACCGAAAGTTTGCAGAGGATAGTTAAAGAGAATAAAAAATATTCCAATTTTGAAATAAAATTAACTGACAAACCATTCAGCAATTCGGTAATTCAGCAACTTTCTCTTGTTCATTATCCTTATTTTGATATTTTCTTCCCCACTCTTCCTAAGAGGGAAACGTTGACTGCGGTAACCGTTCACGATTTAACTCCTTTGGTTTTTCCTGATCAACACCCTTCAAGGATTAAAGGAAAAATAAATTGGGCAAAGCAGAGGAAAAGATTACAAAAAGTGGAAGCAATTATCACCGATTCCCAAAATTCCAAAGAAGACATTGTTCGCTTGGTTAATTATCCTCCCGAAAGAGTTTTTGTTATTCATCTTGGGGTGGGGAAGAGTTTTAAAAAAATTAAAAACGAAAAGATAAAACTAAAAATTAAAAATAAATATTGTTTGCCGAAAAAGTTTGTTTTTTACGTTGGTGATGTTAATTGGAATAAAAATGTTCCTGGCCTGGTTAAAGCTTGTCGCAAAAATAATATTCCCCTAGTGATTGCCGGTAAACAGGCCGTTAACCAGAATTATGATAGAAACCATTTTGAAAACCAAGACTTGGTTTGGTTACAAAAAGAGTCTCAAAAGAACCCCGATATTCATCTTTTGGGATTTGTTCAAGATGAAGACTTACCAGTTATTTATAATCTAGCAACACTTTATTGTCAACCATCTTTTTATGAGGGTTTTGGTATGACTGTTCTTGAGGCGATGGCTTGTGGTTGTCCGGTAGTTTCTTCAAATACCGGTTCCTTGCCGGAAATAGGGGAAGATGCTGTTCTTTATTGTAATCCCAATCAGCCAAAATCTATAATACAATCTATTGAAGCAGTAGTTTACGATAACAATTTAGCTTGTAAGTTGTCTGAGAGGGGGTTGGTTCAGGTTAAGAAATTTTCTTGGGAAAAATGCGCTCGAGAAACCTTGGAAGTTTATCAAGCAATATGTTCTTAAAAAAATTAATAAATAAAAGTGTTAATTATAAAACACTATTTGCCGTTGCTATTCTTGTTCTTTTGGGGATATATACCGGGAAAGCTTCTTTTACCAAACCTTTCTTTGTTAGTCATGATGGTGATAGTCACATTGCTCGTAGTCTAGAAGCAATTGAGGCTCTTTCGGAAGGCCATTTTCCTCTTCGTTGGGCAGGAAGGCTAAACGGCCTTTGCGGAGCGCCGATATTTAACTTTTTTTATCCTCTCTTTTACTACTTGGTAGCCTTGATTAATCAGGTCACTAATAATGTTTTACTTTCTTTGGAGATTATATTTTTTGCCACTTTTATTATTGCGCCGATATTTTTCTTTTTGTGGCTGTTAAAAGAAACCAGCAATTGTTTGGCCGCTTTCGTGGGTGCCTTGTTTTATCTTTTTGTACCTTACCGTTTTCTTTTGGTTTATGTACGTAGTAGCCCCGAGTTTCTCGCTTATACAATTTTGCCAATTTTTTTATATCAACTATCGATTTTGTTTTCGTTATTAAAAAAGAAAAAAACTTCATTAAAAAGCAAAAGAATATTATTTCAGGGTTTTTTTACTTCCACGATAGGGGGGTTATTGATTATTTCTCACAATCTGGTTGTTTTGGTGGTTGCTCCGATCTTGCTTGTTTGGTTGTTTATTAAGGTTTATCAGGAAAAAACTTATAAAAATCGGGCCGCAATGGGTTTTTTGGTAATCATCGGCGTTAGCGCCCTTGCGATTAGCGCTTTTTTTTGGGGACCGATGATTCTAGAGCAAAAGTATACCAAGTTGGCTATTGCCAACGTCTTTCCTTATTACCAACATTTCCCCACAGTTAGACAACTAATTCGTTCTCCGTGGGGGCGTTGGTATTCGGTTCCCGGAACTAAAGATGACGGTATGTCTTTTATGGTTGGTTATGCTCAATGGTTGGTTATTTTTATTGCCACTTGGTTCTTTTGTTTTCGAGTTCTTAAAAAAAAGTTCGAAAACTTGTTGCCAGTGCTTTTTTGGTATTTTGCCACTGGTATTTATTTGTTTTTAATGTGGGAGCGCTCGATTCCAATTTGGGAACTGATCGAGCCCATACAAAGAATTCAGTTTCCTTGGCGTTTATTAGGAGTTACCGGTTTTACCATCGCTGCCATGACCGGTTTTCTTATTAAGAGTTTAAAACTTAATAAACTCAAATGGTTTTTGGTGATCGTAATCTTTTTTTTGGCTATTTATGGTAATCGTAATCACTTAGGCGTAGTTCGCGTTGACGACCCCCTTCTTTATCAGGATTTTCATAATAAGCATCATTTACGCTATCACAGCACGACAGTTGGTAATGACATTATTAGTCCTCAAGCCGAAGAAGCTTGCGATTTTTATCAGCCGTTTTTGAAAATAGATGGGCAGATTTTTCCTAACAAGCCTGAAAGAGGTAACACTTTTGGTTTGGTTTATTTTGATTGGCCCAAGGAAGAGTCGGCCGATGTTGACTTAAAATTGGCTTACTTTCCCGATATTTATCGAATTGATCTTAATGGGAAAGAGGTCGGTAAAAATAAAATTTTAAATAATCAAGGACAGCTTAAGTTGAGTTCACTCTCTTTAAAAGAGGGTGAAAATAAAATTAGTTGGCAAATAGTTCAATCGTCGAAGCAAAAATTTTTCAATTATTTTAGTTTAGCCTTCTTTACTGCCTGGTCGGGCTTGTTAGTTATAAAACATGTTCCTATTAAGAAAAAAAAGTAATCTAATTAAAATTGCCTTAGTAATAGTTCTGTTGATTTTCTTTTTTTTACGTTTCTATTTAATTCAACAGCGGCTTCTTTTTGGTTGGGATCAGGCTCGCGATGCCCAAGTCGTTAGTCAAGTTCTTTCAGGAAAACCAACCCTGATTGGACCTCGAGTTCTGGGTCCGGATAAGTTTTTTCTTGGTCCTTATTTTTACTATCTGTTGACACCATTTTATTTGATTACCCGGGGAAGTCCGACCGCAATGATTTGGTTTCTTATTTGTTATAATTTGATGTTTGCCGGTTTATTTTGGTTAATTATTAAAAAAATATTTTCCACTAAAGCCGCTTTTTTTTCCTTGCTTCTTTGGGCGCTAAACCCCTCTTTTATTAAGAACGACATTATTTCCTGGAATCCGGTTTTGGTTCCTTTGATAGTAATTATTACTTGGTATTGGTGTTATTTAGCCCTAAAAAGAGAAAATGGTTTTATTTGGTTATTATTGGGCCTTACCTTAGGGCTTGGTGTTAATTTTCATTTTCAGATAATTTTTCTAATTTGCTTTGTGGTTCTTTTTTTCTGGCTTAATAAACAAGTTCTTAGTTTAAAAAAAGTTTTTTTATCGATGGTTGGTTTTTTGGTTTCTTTTTCTCCTCTGTTTTTATTTGACCTTCGCCACAACTTTCTAAACAGCCAATTATTAATAAAATTTTTTACCGCCCAGCAGACAAACAAAGAGGCTATGGCCTGGTTACCGGTTTTAAATAATTTTGTTCAAGGTTTTACCGGTATTAGCTTGTCTCCTGTTTTGATCCTGACCTTCTTTCTTCTTTTTACTGCGGCTCTTTTTGTTAAAGGAAAAAAATCTCAACAGTCTCTTATTGGTAGTTTTTATCAAGCGTCAGCAGGTTTATTTATTGTTAGTCTGATTGGTTTTTCTTATTACGGCGTTCGTCCTTCTGAATATTATTTTAATTATTTGGCACCCTTTATTATTGTTTTTTTGACTTCTCTTTTGAGTAAGCGCAACTGGGGCCAAGTTTTATTAGTAACTATTGGCTTGTTTTGGTTTGGCATTTCTTTAAATAAAATTAATCCGATTCCGTTTAGTTTAATCAACAAAACAAGTGCAGTTAAATATTTAACCCAAAGGTTTAACCAAGAAAAAGTCAATGTTGCTTTTTCTGTCCCTCTCTCTGAGGACACAAGTTACATTTATTTAATAGAACAAGCCGGTTATAAAATTGATTCTTCTGCCGGTCCCCAATATACCATTGTTGTTCCGCCGGAAAAAGAAGAAATAACAGTTATTATTGCCGGAATTGGTCTGGTTCTTCCTGAAGAAGAGTAATAAATAACCCCCAAGAGAGCCTTTTTAAAGAAATCGGTTGCGTGAGGTTGGTGTTTTTAAAAGAAAGTGATAAGATATCAAATAGCGTCAAAATGAAAAACGTTGGTCAAGTACTAGGGCTTAATAAATTGTTAATTGATGAGGTGGTTCACCTTTCTTTTGCCTTATTAACAGGATTTATTTTGCTAGCAATTTTTTCTTCTCCTTATTTTGTTATTTTTTCTTTGTTACTGGGTTTTTTTATTGATGCTGATCATTTGGTTGATTATTTTTATTCGTTTTTTAGATCAAGCCCTGAAATAATCAAAGAAAATTGGCTCAAACCTCTTTTTCATATTAGGAACTTCTTCGATCCCTATAGCTATGTTCGAAAAAATCAAAAAGTAATTGTTCCTCTTCATGGTTGGGAATTAGTGCCGATCTTTTGGTTATTATTACGTTTTTTGGGTAGAAAACTGGGTGTTTCTGGTTTGGAATGGACAAGCCTAGCTTATTTGATTCACTTGTCTTGGGACCAATTTGTTTGTGCTGGCAACAATTATTCTTACTTTCTTGTTCATCGATTGTTAAATCGTTTTTCCTACGACGCCTATCGCTAAAGATCCGGGATCTTTAGTAGCTTGTTTCTTCTCTTTTATATTTTTCTAACTCTTTTTGATGTTGGGCGCGATTGCTTAAATACTTTTGGTATTCTTCGGGTGGGATTATCTCAAAAACCCTCTCGGGATTTACTCTTATTGGAGCCTTTTTGCCAAAATAGGCGGGCAGAGAACAAAAGGGATAGTAAAATATTTCTTCATATTTATCAACTAAACCGTTAGTATAAGGATGAAGATGGTGATAGGCCGTAAGGTGAATAAGATCGTTGTCGTTTTTAACTAGTCGGGAACTGAATCGAGATCGATAAAGACTTCCTTGACGATTATTTTGGTGATTATAAATATGAGCAAAAGAAGAGAGAACTTGTTTCATAAACAGACTAATACCGTTGTCGATTATCTGTTCTAAGGTAAAATGGCAATGAGCACTAACACAACAGAAACTAATAATTTTAACCAAAAAACTTTTTTCTTCCGTTAATTTTTTCATAACCAGCAACCTTTCCGGCAAAGAATAATTTTTATTAAGATTGGAAAAACTAACCGGCGTGTTCTGGTTTTGATAGTAGTTGATTATGTTTATAAATAGTTTTTTGTTTTTGCTGTGGTTGAAAATCTTTAGTTTGTCGATAGCATGGAAATAAACATGGTAGATGTGACCTGTTTCTAGGGGGATTTTTCTTTTGGGCATGGTAAAGACTACTAAAGATCCGGGATCTTGAGTAGAAGATTTTTTACTTCTTCGTCTTGAGGGTTGACTTGAAAAGCAAGCTCTAGATATTTTTTGGCTTCTTGAGGCTGGTTTAGTTGAAGATAGATTAGGCCAATATTGCGATAGATATAGGGACTATCCGGATTAATTTCCAGAACCCTAAGGGCTGATTCTTTGGCTTTTTCAAATTCACCTGTTTCAAAATAAATTACTGCCAAGTTGTGGTGTGTTTGCCAAATATTGGGGTTAATTTCCGCCGCCTTCTTATAATTTTCTAATGCCTGACCCCAATCGCCTTTTTGTTGATAAATATTGGCCAGATTGTGATAAGCGTCAGCATAGCGGGAATTAAGGCGAATAGCAATTGTAAATTCTTCAATAGCTAAATCAAGATTACCTCGACGCGCATAAAGATCCCCCAAATTATTATGATTTTGGGGACTGTTTGGTGAAGTCTTGGCCGCTGCCAGCCAAAGGTTGTCCTGATTTTTCCAATCGATATTACGAACGATTGTTCTTATTCCCATAAGAACAATCAATAGAGAAATGGTTCCTATTCCCAAAGGCTTAAGGTTCTCTTTCTTAAAAAGCTTGGCTAAGAAAAAACTAACCAAAACCACTAATCCTGCTGTTCCCAAGTAAACATAGCGTTCAGCCACGATCCAAGAAACGCCAAAAGGAGAAAGGACCGGAGCCAAAGACAACAAGAACCAGACCGGCCAAAAAGAAAGCCGTCGATTTTTGGAAAAAAATAAATAAATAATAAGAGATAAAAAAATGAAAAAGACTACCACAAATAAAATAAATCGTTGTTGGGAAATAAATGTTTCTGAGTGGTATAGGGTTAACTTTCGGGGCCAGAGAAATAATTCCAAATAAGAAGTAATTGCCAATGGTAGTCTTACAAAAAAACTTGGTATTTGGGTAGTATCCTGATAGTAAGAGGTTTCCAGATCGGCCAATCTTTCGGGCACCTTGGTTAAGTAAAAACCAATCCAAGTCAAACCGATCAAAAAAGGAACAATTAATTTTTTCCAAAATCCATTCTTCCCCAAATCCCGCCAGTAAGCAATCGCTAGTGCCAAAAGAAGGAAGGGAAAAACCATTGCTTTTTCCGAACTGCCCAAGGCCAAGAAAAAGCACCCTAAAGACAACCAATAATATCTTTTTTCCTTGAAAGACAGTAGATAAAAAATAGTTGCCCAAATTAGCAAAGCGCTGTATTGGCTATAATTGCCGCCGGAGATCCAGGTAACCGACTCGACCAAAAGAGGGTGAACAGCAAAAATTAAGGCCGATATCATCCCCACTTTCTTATCTAAAAGCAGAGAAACCAGTATTAACAATCCAAACACTGACAGTAAATGAAAAATCAAATTAAGACTGCGGAAGGCAACAGGGCTACGGCCGAAAACCAGGTTTATTAAAAAGTAAAGGAAAGCACGAAAAGCTATCGGAAAACTATCCCTAATATAGGCAAAACTGTCTAATTTTTGGTTTTGGGCGATGGTGGCAATATCATCAGATAAAAACTCACTGCCCAAACCATTAATATAAACACCAATTACCAATAAAAAAAGCAACAACAGTAAATTAAAATTGTTCTGGAGGAATTTTTTTAAATTAAAGCAATTAATTCTTTTTCTTAAGGAACTGGCTGCTTTTTTTTGGGAAGATAAAAATTGGTTAAATTTTTCCGGGCGCCAAATTTTAGCCAAATACTTTTTTAACTCTTTTTGTTCAACCCCCAGTTCCCGGGCGGTTTTTGCTAAGGATTGAGTGTGGAGATTGTCTTTTAAATATTTTTTGCTTTTTTTGTTTAAACCCATTGGGGTTATTATCTTAGATAAATAATAAAAATTCAATAAAAGAAGGCTTGGTTTAAGTTATAATGTGGTTAGTAATGGCTAAAAAACCAATTTCTCGGAATTTAGTGTCGATTATTGTTCCTGTTTTTGCTCAAGAAAAAACTATTCGTCAAGATTTGCTTCGAATCGATCAAACCATGAAGGCAACGCGTTTCGAATACGAAATAATTGCTGTTATTGATGGTCAAGGCAAGGATCGCTCTTTTATTCAAGCTAAAAAATTAAAATTGCCCAAACTAAAAGTAGTTAGTTATAAAGAAAACCAGGGCAAGGGTTATGCCGTTCGTTACGGTATGGTTAGGGCCAGAGGGGATAAAATTGCTTTTATTGACGCCGGTATGGACATTGATCCCAATGGTATCTCTATGGTGTTAGAGCATATGCAGTGGTACCAAGCCGATATTATTGTTGGTTCTAAAAGACACCTGGCTTCAAAGGTGGACTATCCCCTAACCAGGGAAATTATGAGTCGTGTTTATCATCGTTTAGTTTGGTTCCTTTTTGGTTTAAGGGTTTCTGATACCCAAGCCGGTCTTAAAGTTTTTAGACGATCAGTTTTGGAAAAGGTTTTACCTAGAATGTTGGTTAAAAAATTTGCTTTTGATGTTGAATTATTGGCAATTGCCAAAAAACTGGGCTTTAATCGAATTTATGAAGCGCCCATTAAGCTTGATCGAAAAAGGTTTGAGTTCTCTTCAACGGTTGATTTTAATACTGCTTTTGAAATGGTTTGGAACACTTTGGCAGTTTTTTATCGATTGAAAATATTGCGCTATTATGATGACAAAAATAAAAAAGCTTGGCCAATTGATCCTAAATTAAGAATTAATTAATTCTTATCTTTTAACAGGCTGAAGGATTTAGTAAAAATATGCTTTTTTCAATTATTATTCCCTGTCAAAGAATTTCTAGCTGTTTAAGAGAAGAAACGATTCCGGCTATTTTGAAACAAAAAGGGGCCAAATTTGAAATAATCGTTATTCCCGACCAGCAGACCAACTTAGGGTTGCCCAAAACCAGTGTTTTTCCTCAATTGGGTTCTCCTTCCCAAAAAAGAAATCTTGGCCTGAAGAAAGCCAAGGGAGAAGTCGTTGTTTTTATTGACGATGATGCCTATCCTAGCCCAGATTGGCTTAAAAACATTGCTCAAAATTTTAAAAAGAGTCTTAAAATTGCTGGTCTTGGCGGTCCGGGATTAACTCCTCCGCAAGATTCGTTTTGGGCAAAGATCTCTGGTTGGTTTTGGGCTTCTCCTTTGGGTTCGGGTGGAGCCGGCCAATATCGAAATTGGCCCCAAAAAAAAAGATTGGTCGATGATTATCCCACCTTTAACTTAGCTGTTAAGAAAGAGGTCTTAAAAAAGATTGGCGGCTTTTCTTGCCAATTTTGGCCCGGGGAAGATACCAAACTTTGTCTGGATTTGGTTTATCAATTGGGTAAAAAAATTATTTATGACCCGAAATCAGTCGTTTTTCACCATCGGCGAAAGATTTTCCTGCCCCACCTGAAACAGTTGGGTCGCTATGGTTATCATCGCGGCCTCTTTGTTAAGCTTTTTCCCCAGACCTCAAGAAAAATAGGTTATTTTTTGCCGGCTCTTTTTAGCATTGGTTTATTATTAGGGCCAATATTTTATTGGTTATTATCAGGGCTTAATCTGGGCCTTTGGGCTTCTCTTATTAGCAATGCCTATCTGTTTTGTCTTGGTTTGTATGGGGTAATGTTAATATTAAATAGCTTTTGGGTTTTGGGGAAATCAAAAAATGTTGCTATCGCTTTTTTACTTTTAGTGGTTGTTCCCATGAGCCATGTTTATTATGGTTTTATGTTTGTTTGGGGCTTAATTGCTAGAAAGGACCAATTAAAAAAGATATAATAATGTTATGGCTAAAAATAGGAAAGAGTATAAGAAATTTGGTTTATTATCTCCACTAAAGATCCGGGATCTTTAGTGAAACGTTGTCATATTAAAATTTATGAAAATTGCTATTTGTTATCCGCCACTAGAGTCCGATAAGGGCCGGCCCCTGCTGTCTCAAAACCGCCAATTTCAATGGTTTACCAGCCCTTTAACGGCTTATTCCATTTATCCAGTGATAATGGCCCAAACCGCCACTCTATTAAAAAGCAATAACCACCAAGTTGCCTGGCTGGATGGAATTACTAAAAACTGGTCCTTTGAAAAATTTAACCAAAAATTAAAAGAATTTGATCCTGACTTGGTCGTTATGGAATCTAAAACTCCGGTGATTAAACATCATTGGAGCATAATAAAACAATTAAAAGTTAAAAATTTAAAGTTAAAAGTTGTCCTGGTTGGTGATCATGTTTCCGCCTTGCCCCAAGAATCACTAGAAAACTCTCCGGTAGATTATGTTTTAACTGGCGGCGATTATGATTTTTCCCTGCTTAATTTGGTTAATCATTTGGGAAAGGGAACAAAACTAGCCGGTGGAGTTTGGTACAGAGAAAAGTCAAAAGTTAAAAATACAGGCGCGCCAAAACTAAATCACAATCTAGACAAATTGCCTTTAATAGATCGGGAATTAACCTGTTGGCAGGATTATGCTTATAAAAATAGCAATTTTTATCGGGCTCCGGGAGCCTACACCATGTTTGCCCGGGACTGTTGGTGGGGGAAGTGTTCTTTTTGTTCTTGGGTTCATAACTTATATCCCAGCAAAACTTATCGGACCGTTTCCCCTCAGAAAGCTTTTCAAGAAGTGAAACATTTAGTGGAAAATTACCAGGTTAAAGAGATTATGGATGATTCCGGCACTTTTCCCCAAAAATCCTGGTTAAGGCAATTTGCCAAATTAATGATTGATTCTGGATTAAATCAAAAACTAAAAATTAACTGCAATTTGAGATTTAATAGTGATCTGGAAGAAAGGGATTACCAGCTAATGGCCAAGGCCGGTTTTCGTTTTTTGTTGTTTGGTTTAGAATCGGCCAATCAAAAGACTCTTGATAAAATCAACAAAAATTTAAACGTTGATCAGGTGGAAAAAGTCTTATCTTGGACATCTGGAGCCGGCCTAATGCCTCATGTTACTGTGATGGTTGGTTATCCTTGGGAAAGCGAACAAGACATTAAAAACACGATTACCTTTGTTAAAAAACTTTTTCAGAAAAACTTAATTTTTACTATGCAAGCAACTTTAGTAATTCCCTATCCGGGAACGCCATTGTTCGCCGAGGCCAAGAAAAAAGGTTGGTTAAAAACCCAAAAATGGGCCGATTATGACATGAGGAAGGCGGTTTTAAAAACTAAAACCTCTGAAAAAAAGCTAAAACAATATATCCAAACCCTTTATGCTTCTTTTTTAACTCCTCAATTTGCTTTTCGTACCCTAAAATCAATTAGGAATTTTGACGATTTCAAATACATTGCTTTTCAAGGGTTAAAGTTTTTTTCTAAAAAATTAGACTTTAAAAAATGACTAACAACATTGTTCAAAATATTAAAGTGGATGAGGCTATTCACTTAATTCTTTCTTTAGTAGCCGGATTAGTTTGTTTTTTTATTTTTGGTAACCCCTGGTTAATTGGCGTTGCTATTCTGGTTGGTTTTTTCATCGATATCGACCACCTGTTTGATTATTTTAATTATTTTGGTTGGTCGGGTTTTAAAAATTTAAAAAACTTTTTTCAGGTCCAAACCTACCTTGATCCCCAGGGCAAGGTTTATGCTCTTCTTCACGGTTTTGAATATGTGTTTCTTTTTTGGCTCTTAGGTGATCTTACGAGCATTGAGGGGTTTTCCTGGGTTCTTTCTTTAAGTTACCTCTTTCATTTACTGTGGGATAACTTTTCTTTAAGAAATCATCACCCCTTAGCTTATTTTTTAACCTTTCGGTTAATTAATAAGTTTGATATTAATCTGTTTCATTATGACAATAAAAAAACGATCTAATCCGTTAGTTTCTGTTATTGTTACTACTAAAAACGAGGCCCAAAATATTGATTCTTGTTTAAGGTCGATCAAGCTTCAAACTCTCTCTAAAGAAAAAATCGAAATAATTGTCGTCGACAATAATTCTACCGATCAGACTAAAAAAATAGCCCAAAAATATACCGGGAAAATTTATAATCAAGGGCCGGAGAGGTCTAGCCAAAGAAATTTTGGCGCTAAAGTTGCTAGAGGAAATTGGTTGTTATTTTTAGATGCCGATATGATTCTATCCTCGACAACCATTGAAAAAGGAGTCCACAAGGCTTTAAAGAAAAAAGTGGTTGCCTTATATATTCCGGAGCTTATTTTGGGTAACTCTTTTTGGTGTCGAGTTCGTCGATTAGAGCGTAGTTTTTACGACGCTACTCCAATTGACGCTGTTCGCTTGATTCGGGCAGATATATTTCAAAAAACCAACGGCTTTGATTTATCCTTAACCGGTCCGGAAGATTGGGACTTAAACAAAAAAATAAAAGAGTTGGGTAAAGTTGATATTACCGGTTATTACAATTTTAACCGAATTAATCAATGGCTATATAGTCTTAATTATAATAATGATTTTATTAAAAATTTGATCAAAGTCACCCCAAAACCAATACTTTATCATAATGAAGTGGATTTTAATCTTAAAAACCACTTGGAAAAAAAAGCTTATTATTCGGCTAATTTTGATCGATATATTAAAAAATGGGGACAAGATGACCCTGATATTAAAAAACAATTAGGCTTCAAGTATCGTTTTTGTCAAGTTTTTATCCAATCCGGCCAGTGGAAAAAAATTATTCGTTATCCTCACTTAATGGCCGGGGTCTTTTTTCTAAAGATCTTAATTGGAATTAATTTTTTAAAACGAAATGGCCGTTAATGTTGTTCAGGTGGCTCATATTACCAGGATTCCTGGCCCGGTTCAGTTTTTGGCTCGTTTTCTAAATGAAAAAAAAGGTTTTAACTGTTGGCAAATTTATCATCCTTTAGATGAAAGTATTTCTAATTCAACCTTAACAAGTCAGGGTAAAATTATTGCCCAAAAAAGAATTAATGTGTCGGGGTTGTTGAAATATTTTGTTACCTTTTCTTTAAGTTTAAAATGGTTGGGAAAATCACCCCAACAACTGGATTGGGCAATTGGTATGAATTGCCTTGATACTTTTTCCTTACTGGTGGCTAAAAAATTTAGAAAAATCTCCCAAGTAGTTTTTTTTAATACCGACTTCTCTAGACGAAGATTCAAAAACCCCTTACTAAACAGTATTTATGTTGCTCTTGACCGCTGGGTGGCCAAAAGAGCCGATTTATTATGTTGTAATACTAAAAGAACAATTCAGGCCCGTATTAAAGAGGGGATTAGTGAAAATAAAATTATTCTTACTCCCAATGGAGTTTTTTTAAGCGATATTGGTTTTGTTAAAAAAAATAAATCTTTTTTACCCCAACTGGTTTATGTTGGCAGTTTGAATAAGGATCACGGTTTGCAAAACATTTTTTCCAGTTTGGGAAAAACAAAACTAAAATTGTTTATTATCGGCTCTGGTCCTGATGAAAAACATTTCAAGATGTTGGTCCGAAAATATCAGCTGGAAAAACAGATTTCTTTTTTGGGTTTCATGGATCATGACCGGGTTGTTAAATATTTAAAAAATTTTAGCGGTTTTGGCTTAGCCCCTTACCCATCCGATACTAATTGGGCTTATTATGCCGATCCGGTTAAAATAAAGGAGTATTTGGCTTGTTTGGTGCCACCGGTTATTTCCAGTGTTGTTGAAATCAGCCAAGAAATTAAGCAAAAAAGATTAGGTCTTGTTTATCAAAAAAACCCAAGTAAAACATTTAAAGAAATTGCCTCAATGAATAATAAAGACTATCAACAAATAATTGCCAACATTATTAGCAAAAGAACACAGTTAGACTATAATTATATTTACCAAAAAATTTTCGATTAAATGGATGATCGACCAAAAAATAATCAGTCTGATTTGTTGTCCGAATTGTCAACAAGAGCTAGCCGCCAAACAGTCACATTTAATTTGTCCGAATTGTCAACAGAAATATCCGATCGTTAATTCCCGCTTAATTGTTTTTCCTGAAACGGTCACTAGTCAAAATAAACTATCTTTGGCTAAATGGAATAATTTTTATCAAGAGAAGGTTTATTCGCCCGAAGACGAAAGAAACTATCTTGACCTTCATCGTAATCTAATTAAAAATCTTGATCATCTCAAAAAAATTGATCAAGCCGCTTTCTTGGAACTTGGTTGTGGCCCAATGTTTTTGGGTCAATATCTTGCCCCAAGGTGTCGGCTGGTGGTGGGGGTTGATTTTTCTTTTAAAGTTCTTAAGTTGGCCCAGAAAATGTTTCAAAAAAAAGGAATTGACAATTATCTTCTAATTCAGGCTGACTTAAGCAAAATTCCCATTAAGAAAGATGTTGTTGATTTTATTTACGGCGGCGGCGTAATTGAGCATTTTCAAGAGACAAAAACGATTTTAGTTCAAATTTATCGAGTTCTCAAAAAAAGGGGAGTTGTTTTTAATAGTGTTCCTGTTTTTAATTTGGGTACAATTTATCGGCAAATTTGGGGAAATATTCCCGATTTACCGATTTTGCGCTCCTTGGCTGAATTTTTTCATCTTAAGCTCCTGGGTGGTCGTCATTTGCGTTTTGGTTATGAATTATCTTTTTTACCTAAGCGCTTAATCAAGCTTCATCGTCAGGCAGGATTTAAAAAGGTGATTATTGATAAACTTGACATTGAAAGCAGTTTTGAATATTTACCAAACCGGCTTAAGCCGTTAGCACTTAAATTAACCAAATATAAGTTGTTTTGGCCAATGATTAAGGTTGTTGCTTACAAATGATTAATAAAAAAATTGCCGTTTTTCTGAATGATTATACTGAGAAAAAAAGTGGTGGGGTTGCGACCATTTTGGAAATTATTAGACATTCTCCCGAAAAAAACATTATTGTGCTTACTTCAAAAATGGGTCAACAGCTACTTCGGCAGGAAAAAATTAAAAATCGCTGTCTAATTACTACCGACGAGAACGGGATTGAAAATGTCTTTCTTCTTTATTTAAAACGACTGATCAAGGTTTTTTTTGTTATACCCAAACTTAAAAATAAAGATATTTTTTTGGCTTCTTCCGACTTTTTTCCTAACACAATACCCATTTGGGTAATTAAATTATTTAGTCCTGAAAAAATTTGGGTTCAACATATTTTTCACTTAATCCCCAAGAACAGAAAGGTTTCTTTTTGGTCACAAAGACTAAGTTTAAAATTAATTAAAAATCGGGCAGACTTGATTATTGTCGACAACAATCTTCTTAAAAAAGAATTAGTTAAAAAGGGTTTTTTGCCAGTGAAAATAGTTGTTAACCACTTGGGTGTTAATCATCAACATTTTGAAAAAATCAAATCGACAAGAATAAAATACCAGGGTATTTTCCTTGGCCGGCTTCATCAAGCTAAAGGAGTTTTCGATTTAATTAAAATTTGGCAAGGGGTAGTTGGTAAAATTCATCAAGCAAAATTAATTATTGTCGGCCACGGCCCGAGACTGTTGGTTGAAAAGATACAAAAAGATATTAACCAGAAGGGGTTGGGCAATAATATTGTTTTCACTGGCCACCTTAATAGTCAGCAAGCTTTTAGGAAATTGGCTCAATCCTTGGTTTTGGTTTTTCCTAGCCATGAAGAGGGTTTTGGATTAGCGCCAATAGAGGCTCAAGCTTGTTCTAAGCCGGTTGTTGCTTGGAATTTGCCGGTGTTTAAGGAGGTTTTTCCAAAAGGAATGATTCGGGTGCCAATAGGCAAAAACCGATTATTTGCCAAACAAGTTATTAACTTACTACAAAATAAAGAGTATTATCAAAAAATTGCTCGTCAGGCTAAAGAAAATTCCTTAAAATATTCCTGGCAAAGAACCGCTCAAAGAGAATGGCAAACGATTGAAAAAATTATTAATTGACTAAATTTTTATGAAACAAAAAGTTCAATTTAATGAACAAAGATATCGCCTTGCGCTTTTGGGTTCAGACGATCAAGAAAGGATTAAAATCATTCTTAATCTTATTGAAAGCTTAGTTACTAAAGATCCCGGATCTTGAGGATTAAAAATATGAAAAAGGTTAGTTTTGTCTATTTTGCTGTTTTTTTAATTATTCTGTTGGTTTCTTTTTATCCGGTATTAAAACAGCTGGGTGTTATCGTTCCGTCTTGGGATTGGAATGTTCCTCTTTACCAAGAACAATTTATCGACCAACTTAAAATCCAATTTGATGTTTGGGAAGAAAAGAATAGTGGCGGTTATTTTTATCAGGTTCGGGGTGAATTATTTTACTGGTTAGTTATTTTTCCCTTCTCGTTTTTACCGGTTGAGCTAATCGCAAAAATCTTCCCTGTCTTTTTAATTATTATTGCTTACTGGTCAATGTTTTTTTTAGCTCAAAGGGCTCTTAAATTAAAATCTTTTTGGTCTTTTGGTGCCGCCGTTCTTTACGCTTTATCGCCTTTCGTTTACTCCCGACTGATTGCCGGCCACCTAACTATGATTTTATCTTACGCCCTCATTCCGTTAATGATCACCCTTATTAGTCAACCGACTAAAAAAAATATTTTCCTTTTAGTGATTTTGTTTCCTTTTTTATCTGTTCACTTAAATATGGCCGTCTTGGTTTTAATTATTTTGTTTGCTTTTGTTTTGTTTTTACTAATTAAACAAAAAAAATCCATCACCAGGCTTATCCTAATCCTTTTTGGCGGCTTATTGTTGGTTACCGCTTATCTTTGGTTGCCAACTGTTCAAAACCTTTTTAATAATCAGCCCCTCTTCTTTAAGGAATCGTCTCTTATTAGCAATTTTGCCCAGCAAGAAGAAAACATCAAACAAGCCAGTATCAATATTGCCAGTTTTGTTAGTTTTAATTTACCGCAGAATCTTTATACCGAGTTTGTTTACCCTTTTCTATGGCCGAAGCTGGGCAAATTATCAGCGGCCGGTTTCTCTTTATTGGCCTTGGCCGGACTAATTTGGTCTCGAAAGGAAAAGAGTTCTTGGCCGTTTTCTTTTTTATTTTTTTTCGGCTTAATTTTTTCAACTGGTGTTGCCAACCCAATAGGAAAGGTGGTCTTTATGCTTTTGGCTAAAATTAACCCTCTCTTGTCGGCTGGTTTTGATAATCCGCCCCGCTTTTTACCCATTTACCTTTTGGGTTTAATTTCACTTGTTGTCAGTTTTTTAGCTAAAGTTGATCGAAAAATTCCTATTGATAAAAAGATTTATTTAAAAATTGCTTTTTGTTTAGGATTATTTTTTCTCTTATCTGCCTGGTGGTCTGGTGGTTTAGCCAAATCAGTTTATGATAATAGCTATCTAACTTTTTCCCTTGCCTCTCAACCGACAGCGACCCAAAATAAGCCTGTTTATGATTCTTTAAAGAAAGAGGCCAACGGTTACCGGATCAGCTACTTTCCGCCCACCCATGTTTCTCCCTTGGTTTCAAATGAAAGTTTGCTTCGCTGGCAAAGCCAATTCCCCCCCCAGCCTCATTTTTTGGCGGACATCTATCCTGACTTAACTAAAAAAATTATTGCCCAAGCCTATTTACCTTACGGCTCTCAAAAACTAAATTCTCTTCTGGCTATGGCTTCGGTCAAGTTTTTAGTTTGGGATAACCTTGGTTACTTCAATAGCCATTATGATTTTGATTTTTTTGGCCAGACCACCAACTATCAACCGATTGTTTATCAAAACCTTAATCAATTTTTGAAGGCGGCCAGTTTAGGCTTGGAAAACATTTACCAGATTCAAGAACCCTACCCAATGGTTTACCTTCCTGACAAGGTAATTAAAACCAATCAACTCAGTCACAGCCTAGTTCCTTTGCTAGAAAATGATTTTCTTAATCAAAAGACGGCCATTATTGATCAAGAAGAAGAAACAATGATCAGTAGCGATTTGACTGCCGTTTATGGTAATTTGCCGGCACCGATACAAAATCCGCTCCAGTTTAATTTAGCTATCGAAAAACCCGGACAATACCAATTATTTTTTAAAGATTCTGATCAATCTTGGCGGCAATTAGCCGATCAGGAGCTTTTTTTAGGAGATAACCAGATCGAAATTTATTTTAAAGAACAAGCCAGTCAAATTGGTGTTTGGGAAGACTTTGACCAAAATACCCGTTGCGCTAACATTAAAATGGGTTCCAATCGGCAAGCTTATCGTCTTTTTGGTCAATACCTTTTTACCGGAGAAAATGCCCACCTGGTTGTTCTTCGGGGCTCGGGACGAGAAATCTTTTCCCAAGAAGATATTATCTACGACCAAAAGCTTGTTTCTACTAATTACGAACAAAAAATGGATTTTGGTTTTAGTTTACCGGAAACAGTTGAGTCGGCCCGAATTTGTCTTTTTAACCCCGACAACAAAAACCAACTAAAAATTAATTCTTTTAATCTATTTTCTTTTTACCAGCCAGAACTATTAGCGGTTAATCTTGGCTCCCAAGAAAAAAGCCAACCACCCCAAATAACCTTTGAAAGAATTGCTCCAAGCCAGTATCGGGTCGTCATAGTAAATGCCAGCGACCCTTTCTTACTAACCCTGAATCAATCTTTTCACCCGGGCTGGCAGATAATTAAAGAAGGAAAAATTTTACCAGCCAAGCATTTTCCAACCAACAGTTTTACCAACACCTGGGAAATTCAGGAGCCAGGCAATTATCAACTAACCGTTAAATTTGCTCCCCAAAAAATATACCGGATCGGTTTAATTATTAGCGGTTTAACTTTCTTTTTTGCCTTAGGCTTTTTAGTAAAAGAACATTTCTGTTTTAGGAAAAGCAAAAAGAGCGCTTCTTCAAAAAAGAAACCATGACACACCCCTTTCTTTTTTTTTGAGAAATTGACAATATCTGCTAGAATAGCAAACTTGTATGGGTTGGAAAGAATATTATCAAACCTCTCCGGAATCTTTTTGCCTCAAATTTGGCCGCGGTTTATTAAAAAGAATTTTACAAGACCAAACAGAATATCCTCTTTGCCAGAAAGAATCGTTAAGGCTGGCTCTGGGTGGTTTTTCTCCCCGAAGCAAAACCGCTTCGGCTTTTATCGATTATTGCGATCAGCTCAGACCTAACCATAAAGATGAGATTTACTTAATAGACCTTAACTGTCAGCCTTTTCAAGAGGTTTTTTTACCTTCGTCTTTGGAAGATTCAATCACCCATAAGGTTCAGTCTGATTTAACCAGACAGCCGTTTGGCAATCAGTCTTTAGATTTAATTTTTTTGGACGGAACAACCTCCTTCATGAAGGATGAGCAATTAAGTCAATTTGGCCAAGAGGCAAACAGAACCCTAACCGAATACGGGGTCGTAATCGCCTTATTTCCGGATCATTTTTCAGGTTTATTATCGCCGATTAGCCAGTTGTACTCTCGGGTTGTTAACCGTACTTTGATTTATTGCCGGTCAACCAAACAACACCAGTCCGAGTTAACAAGTTTAAAATTACTTTGGTACCTGGATAGTGGCCGATATACCGCTTTGGTTTTGGGCCGGCAGGATAATCCCTGTCCGGAATTTTCCGGCTATCCTTATTGTTTGGATGCCATTGCTAATTCTTAAAAACTAGAAGATAATTTTTCAAGAAAAAAGGTAATTTAAGTTTTTATTTCTTTTGTGTTACTTTATATAGGTAGTGAAAAAAAGTTTAATTTTTTCAATCGTTGCTTTATCAGAAACTTTTCTTATCTATTTGTTAGTTATTACTCCGACCGAATATTTACTGACCGAAAAGAACTTAATTTTAAAGTTCATTGATCCCCGTCAAAAAACCCAAATCTTTTTGCTAATTTTTGTCATCGTTTTTTTAATTAATTATTTTTGGTCTAAACTTAGAAAGGCAGGGGAGAAGTTTTGGCCAATTTTGGCTGGCGGTTTATTGATCGCTTTATTAGCCAACCAAGTCTATGTCAACTTTTATAACAAGCTTCAAGAAAACCCTAAAATTTATTCACTGTCTTCCGATTGGTCAATTGTCGGTATGGAAATAGAAATTGACGGTAAAAACTTTGGCCCCGCCTGGCAAGGCGGCCAGGTTCTGGTTAACAGTTTCCCATTACAAATTAAAGATTGGGCCGAAGAAAAAATTACTATTATTCAGCCCCACCCGCCCGAATATTTTCAAGGGGAAATTTATATTAGGAAGGAAAACCAAAAAGAAAGCAACAGGTTGCCTTTTACCATCAGAAATCCGGGAGAGCTACATCAGGAATAATAACTAGAAACCTGTTTGAGGATTTATTATTTGACAAGCATCTTACTCTTTGTTACTATGTAAAGCAATTACAAGAAATGTAAAGCACATGCAACAAACACAAAGCTTAATCAGTCCCAAATATCAAACTGTTATCCCGGCCAAAATTCGCCAGAGGTTAAATTTAAAAGCCGGTGATAAACTTATCTGGAAAGTAATCAAAACAGGCAATCAACCCAAAATTATTGCTGAACCAGAACCCAAAAATTGGGCCAAACACACTCGCGGATTAGGTAAGAATATTTGGCAAAGAACCAATATCGAAAAATATATCGAAAACCTGCGTT